>CACJSY010000020.1 GCA_902596205.1 uncultured Pelagibacteraceae bacterium | reverse complement strand
TGTTCTAGTTGGGGACTCAATGGCTAATGTTTTATACGGGCATAAAAATACCCATAAAATTAGTTTAGATAATATTATTCAACATACCTTGAGTGTAAAAAAAGGAATAAATAAGTCTTTACTGGTTGTTGATATGCCTAAAGATAGTTATAAAAATTTAAAAATTGCAAAAAAAAATATTAATTTGGTAGTTAAGAAGACAGGATGTGACGCAATTAAATTAGAGAGTAATAAAAAAAATTACAATATAATTAAAGTATTATCAAAAAAAATCCCAATAATGGGGCATATTGGTTTTACGCCTCAGTTTAAAAAAAAATTTAAAATTGAGGGTAGAACAAAAGTTGAGGCAGCTAAACTTTTAAATGAGGCAAAAGAGATAGAAAGGGCTGGAGCTTTTTCTATTGTCTTAGAGTGTATATCACCATTTTCAGCTAAATTAATTTCTAAACAACTCAAAATTCCAACTATTGGGATAGGATCATCTATTAACTGTGACGGACAAATATTAGTCACTGATGATATATTAGGAATAAGTGGCTTTTATCCAAAATTTGTAAAAAAATATGTAAATTTGGAAAGAATAATTGAAAAAGCTATAAAAAAATATGCTAGAGAAGTAAAATTAAAAAAATTTCCAACAAAAAAAAATTTTTTAAATGAATCAAAGCGCAGAAAATAACAAAGAATTTAAAGATAAAATTTTGAATTTTTACAGTTTAAATAAATTAAAAATTTTCTTTACCATTCTAATTATAATATTAGCGATTTTTACTTTTTTTTTTATGAAATATAGTAATGAAAAAAAAAATGTAATTGTAGCTGAAAAATATATTGAAGCGGGTCTGTATTTAGCCTCTTCTGATATGAGCAAAGCAAAGGCAATTTACGAAGAAATTATATTAAGTGAGAATAATTTCTATTCGATATTATCTCTAAACACAATCATAGAAAAAAACTTAGTTTCTGATAAAAATAAGATTATTGATTATTTTAAGACTTTAGAAAAATCTATTACTTCCAAAGACCAAAAAGATCTAATTAAATTAAAAAAGGCTTTATTTTTATTTAAAGAGTCCGAAATAGAGACCGGAAATAGTTTATTAAAGGAATTAATCGAAGAAAACTCCAATTTAAAAAAAATAGCTCAAGATTTAATTGTAGACTAAATTAATGAAATTATATTTCATTTCGATAATTATACTTTTTATAACTGGTTGTTCTTTCGATAATAAATCTGGTATTTGGACATCTGAGAAGGATTTAAAAAGAAATAGTGATATCTTAAAAGATTTTAAAAAAATCTCAGTTTCAGAGGATGCTTTTGATAAAATTATTTCACTTGAAGACAATAAGAAAATAGAAATTTTATCAGCAGTAAACAACTTTAATTGGAATGATGTTTATTTTAATGATGAAAATAATTCCAAAAACTTTAAAATTGGTAGCTTAAATCAAATTCTTTTCAAGAGTAATAAACTTTCTAGAAACAAATCGAATAATTATTTAATTTTTGAAAATGGTAACTTAATAATTAGTGACGATAAGGGAAATTTAATTGTTTATTCAATTAAAGAAAAAAAAATTATTTCAAAATATAATTTTTACAGAAAAGAATATAAAGGTATTAAAAAAAAATTAAATTTATATGTGCAAAATAACATTATTTATGTCTCAGATAGTGTTGGATATTTATACGCCTTTGATTATAAAAATAATCAAGTAATTTGGGCCATAAATTATAAACTCCCCTTTAAATCAAATTTGAAAATTTCTGGAAATAAAATTGTATGTGCCGATGTTAATAATAATTTAATTTTTTTTAATAAAAGAAACGGAGAATTGCTTAAATTAATCCCTACTGAAAGCACGACAGTTACAAATGAGTTTGTAAATAATATTTCTAAATTTAAGAACTTTATATTTTTTCTTAATTCATACGGGACACTTTATTCTATAAATAGTGAGACAATGGATCTAAAATGGTTCATAAATTTAAATCCCTCTTTAAATCTAAATCAATCAAATCTATTTGACGGTACTGAAATTATAAATAATGGCTCTAAGATAGTTGTATCTTCAAATAAAAACACATTTTTAATTGAAGCTTTGACAGGCTCAATTTTAAAAAAATATAATTTTACATCAGCAGTAAAACCGATAATTAATAACAACATAGGAT
>CACJSY010000019.1 GCA_902596205.1 uncultured Pelagibacteraceae bacterium | reverse complement strand
AGTTATCATAATTAACTGATTTGGAAGTAGATAATATACAATCGTATTTATATCTTAATAAATGAACAGTTTTTCTTGAAAAAATATTTGTAATCCACTTATTTTTTTTGTTAATTGTTAGATAATCTTTAGATAGTGCGATTTTAGCAGTTATAAAGGGTATCTCACTTTTTTTATTTATGTAATAACCTTTATAAAAATTGCTGTAATCTTTTGATTTAATTAATTTGCAGCTAATACCCTTATTATTTAAAATTTTCTTAGCTTTTTTAAATGTCCTTACATCTGGATCTTCAAAAGCATAAAAAACATTTTTAATTTTTTTTCTTACAATAATATCTACGCAGGGAGGTGTTTTCCCGTAGTGAGTACAAGGTTCCAAAGTGGTATATAGAGTAGCACCTGAACAATTTTTTAGATTTTTCAAAGCATTATATTCAGAATGAGGTCTTCCACTCATTGAGGTAACTCCTGACGAAATTACTGTATCATTTTTAACAATTACACAACCAACTGATGGATTTAATTTAGTATGTCCTAAATTTTTTTCTGCCAGTTGGAAAGCAAGATTGAGATAAAAATTATGATTTTTTATCATCTAAATTGCCTACAAATTGTTCAAAATCTTTTGCTTCTTTAAAATTCTTATAAACAGAAGCAAAACGAACATAAGCAACTTTGTCTAATGAAGACAAACCATCCATTATAAATTTACCAATAGTCGGTGTTGGAATCTCACTTTCTCCAAGCCCTTCCAAATTCCTGACTATTTTTGAAATGAATTTTTCTATAGTCTCTGAGTCTATTGGTCTTTTTCTTGTAGCTATTCTTATCGATTTTGAAATTTTATCTCTATCAAAAGGTTCTCTTTTTCCGTTACCTTTAATTACTGTTAATTCTTGAAATTGAACGCGCTCAAAAGTAGTAAATCGCTCTTTTCTATCACAACCACATAATCTTCTTCTTCTGATAGCAGTACCATCTTCGGTAGGTCTGGAGTCTACTACTGAAGTATCTTTCTCTCTACAAAAAGGACAAAGCATAAATTTCTTTAATTCTCATATATAGGAAAAGCTGCACAAAGATTAATTATCTCTTTTTTAACTTCGTTTTCTATTTTTGAATTATCTGTTTTATTTTCGCTCAACCCCTTTATTACCTTATAAATTAATTCTGCAATTAATTTAAATTCTCCTTCCCCAAAACCTCTTGTAGTGCACGCAGGTGTACCTAATCTTATGCCAGAGGTGATCATTGGACTTTCTGTATCAAACGGGATTCCATTTTTATTGCATGTTATATTCGCCCTACCCAATGAAGCTTGGGCATCTTTACCTGTTACATTAAATGATCTTAAGTCTAGCAACATTAAGTGGGTATCAGTACCGCCTGAAAAAATTTTAAAACCTTTTTTTGATAAATTCTCAGATAGAACTTTAGCATTTTTTATAACATTTTTGGTATAAGCTTTAAAATCATCAGATAACGCCTCTTTGAAACAAACAGCTTTAGCTGCAATAACATGCATTAAAGGGCCGCCTTGTAAGCCAGGAAAAATCGCACTATTGAACTTTTTAATTAATTCTTCATTGTTTGTTAAAATAATTCCACCTCTTGGCCCTCGAAGTACTTTATGAGTAGTAGACGTTACTACATCAGCATATTTTGTTGGATTAGGATATGCGCCTCCAGCGACTAAACCTGAGAAATGAGCCATATCAACTAAAAAATATGCACCAACTTTATCGCAAATTTCTCTAAATTTTTTAAAATCAATAATTCTTGAGTAAGCACTTCCTCCTGCAATTATAAGTTTTGGCTTATTTTCAACTGCAAGTTTTTCGACATTATTATAGTCAATTAATCCTGTTTCCTTGTCCACTTCATAATGAAGTGCATTAAACCATTTTCCTGATTGAGCGGGTTTAGCTCCATGAGTTAAATGCCCTCCTGAATTCAAACTCATTGCAAGAGTTGTATCTCCTGGTTTTAATAATGCTAAATAAACCGCACCATTTGCCTGAGCACCTGAGTGAGGTTGTACATTAGCAAATTTACAATTAAATAATTTTTTTGCTCTTTCTATTGCAAGATTTTCTGAGATATCTACATGCTCACATCCACCATAATATCTTTTACCTGGATAACCTTCGGCATATTTATTTGTCAGAACAGAGCCTTGTGCTTCTAAAACTGCTTTTGAAACTATATTTTCTGATGCAATTAGTTCAATATGGTTTTGTTGTCTTGTGAATTCATCTCTTATTGAATCATATAACTCTTTATCAGCATCTTGAAGTTCTAATTTAAAGAAACTGTTTAAATATTTATTTAATTTAATTGCTGTTGACATTGTTATATCTTTCTTATTCGTTTCAAGTGTCTACCACCTTCAAAACTAGTTTTCAAAAAAGTTTCAACTAATTTGAGCGATACACTTTTTTTTGTTAATCTTGCTCCTAATGCTATTATATTAGCATTATTGTGTTGTCTAGACAATCTAGTAGACTTAATATTGTAGCATACAGCTGCCCTTATACCTTTAATTTTGTTAGCACTTATTGCCATACCTGTACCTGAACCGCAAACCAGTATTCCAATGTCGCTTTTTTTAGCCTTAACACGCTTCGCTAGTTTTTTTGCATAGTCTGGGTAGTCAACTGATTTGTTCTCAAAAGGACCCATATCAAATATTGATATATATTTGTTTATTAAGTGATCTTTAATATTTTCCTTTAATTTATAACCGGCATGATCAGAGGCTATACAAACTTTTTTAAATAGAAAATTCAATTTAATTAAATTTATAATCTAATACACAAGCTACAAGGTGAATTCTATTTTCTTCACCTCCATTAAAAGCATTGTGATATTTAGTATTGTTAGTAATCCAAACAGATCCGTCAGCAGGCATATGTTTTGCAACATTCTCAATAACCATTAAGCAACCTGGGTTACTTATAATTGGAATATGTAGTCTCGGCTCAGGGTCTCTATGCCAACTCAAAGTTGATCTTGGCTCTTTTAATAAAATTCTAACTCTACCTAGTTTATATTTGGAAGATAAAACATCAAAAACTTCTTTAAAGTAAGTATTTTCATAATCTGGAATAAATTCAGAATAAGCGGACTCGTCTAATTTTACGTCTCTAGAAACTTCTTTGCCGGTTTTAT
>CACJSY010000018.1 GCA_902596205.1 uncultured Pelagibacteraceae bacterium | reverse complement strand
ATTTACGTTCAAGAATTTAATAAAGACTCTATGAATTTAAGAATAAAATATTTAGGTAAGTTAGATAAAATTATAAATCAATTAAAAAAAGAAAATATAAATCTTTCTTTAATTAGGGATCAGTGGGTTATTACAACACTTTAATATGGATCAACTTATTTTCAAATTTCCCTTTTCAAAAAGATATTATGAGCAAGATTTTTTTGTAGCAAAAAATAATTTCGCAGCGTATAAACTGATTGAAAGCTGGCCATCTTGGCCTGGTAAATGGCTAAACATCTATGGAGCGTCAGGATCAGGAAAGACACATTTAGCAAAAATTCTAGAAAAAAAAATTAATAAAATTAAGTTAATTGATGCCTTTTATATTGATGATGCAATTTTAAAAGATTTAGAAAATATTGATTGTTTAATTATTGATAATTTTGATAATAATATTGAAGAAAAATTATTTTACACAATTTTAAATCAATCAAAACAATTAGAAAATTATATTTTAATTAACTCAATATCCTCTATTAATCACGTTAGTTTTGAATTAAAGGATCTAAAATCAAGAATTAACAGTTTTTTGTTCATAGGCATAGAACTACCAACTGATGAACTGCTTAGGGTAATAATCTCAAAAACTTTATCTGAAAAACAGATAAGTATAAATCCGAAGATTTCAGACTTCATTATAAATAATGTAGAGAGATCTTATGAAAAAATGTTTAAATTTCTTAAAGAAGTTGATGAATTATCTTTATCTACTGGAAAATCAATTAATATTAATCTAATAAAAAAAGTATTAAACCAATGAATAAATATAGAACACATAATTGCTCTGAATTAAGTGAAAAAGAAATAAATCAAAAAGTTCATATTTCAGGTTGGTTGCATAGAAAAAGAGATCATGGAAATCTGTTATTCATTGATCTCAGAGATCATTATGGAATGACACAGTGTGTGATAGAAAACAAAAACAAATTTTTCCCAGTCTTAGAAAAATTGAAGCCAGAGTCTGTTTTAAAGATTAGCGGGAAAGTAATAAGAAGATCTAGTGAAACTGAAAATCTAGACTTGAAAACTGGGAAAATTGAAATATCTATAGAATCTTTAGAGGTTCTGTCTAGTGCAAAAGAATTACCAATGCCTGTTTTTGGAGAGCAAGATTACCCAGAAGAAATAAGATTAAAATATAGATTCCTTGATTTAAGAAGAGAAGAAATGCATAAAAATATTATTTTGAGATCAAAAGTTATATCATTTATTAGATCTAAAATGTTAGAACTTGGATTTTTAGAATATCAAACTCCAATATTAACATCCTCGAGTCCAGAAGGGGCAAGAGATTTCTTAGTTCCAAGTCGATTAAATCCAGGAAAATTTTATGCTCTACCTCAGGCACCACAACAATTCAAACAATTAATAATGGTTTCGGGTTTTGATAAATATTTTCAAATAGCACCTTGTTTTAGAGATGAAGATGCAAGAGCAGATAGAAGTCCAGGCGAATTTTATCAATTAGACTTAGAAATGTCTTTTGTGGAACAAGAGGATGTTTTTAGTGTTGTGGAAAAATTAATGATTAATTTATTTAAAAATTTTTCAACAAAAAAAATCTTAAAAGAGAAATTTCCAAGAATATCATATAAAGAAACAATGGAAAAATATGGAACAGATAAACCTGATTTAAGAAATCCTTTAATAATACAAAGTATTACTGACATTTTTAAAAGAGATGACGTAAGATTTGATATATTTAAAAAATTGGTAAAATCAGGCTCTATTGTTAGAGCTATAGTAACACCAAATACCAAAGATAAACCTAGAAGTTTTTTTGATAATATTGATAGGTGGGCTAAAGATCAGGGTGCTTCCGGTTTAGCTTATTTTACGATTGAACAAGATAAACAATTAAAAGGCAAAGGTCCTGTTGGAAAATTTTTTAGCGAAGATTCATTAAAAGAATTAATGAAAATTTGTAACGCAAAAGTTGGGGATAGTATTTTCTTAGCATGTGGTAAAGAAAAAGAAATAGAAAAAATTTTATCTTTAGCTAGAGATAAAATCGCGAGAGAATTAAATATAATAGATAAAGATAAATTTGCATTTTGTTGGATTGTAGATTATCCGATGTATGAGTTTGATGAAAATTTAAAAAAGATTGTGTTTAGTCACAACCCGTTTTCAATGCCTCAAGGAGAACCGAAAGATTTAAATTTTGAAAAACCATTGGAAATAAAAGCTTATCAATACGATATAGTATGCAATGGAGTAGAATTATCGTCAGGAGCAATTAGAAATCATATTCCTGAATTAATGTATCAATTATTTTCTGTAGCAGGCTATAGTAAAAAAGATGTCGATGAAAAGTTTAGTGGAATGATCAATGCATTTAATTTCGGCGCCCCACCGCATGGGGGAATAGCCCCAGGAATTGATAGAATAGTAATGTTGTTAGCTGATAAAGAAAACATAAGAGAGGTAACGCTTTTTCCTATGAATCAAAATGCTCAAGATTTAATGATGCAAGCACCCTCAGAGATTAATGATAAACAGTTAAAGGAACTTGGTCTTAAAAAAGAAATTAAAAAAAATTAGTTTTTAGTTTTAAGATTTATCCTTACATCAGAGAGGTCTACTAATTTTTCCTCATAGTTACTTCTTACAAAACCTTTAGAAGTAATGTTTTTAACAATTTTTAAAAATTTATCTTCACCATTTCCGGTATCTAAATTTTTAGTGCTAGCAATCGATGGGGTGTGAGCTAGTTCCTCTTTGCCTAGGTACGAAATAGCGAGCTCTCTAAAAACATAATCAAGAATCGAAGATGCGCTAAGTATTCGATCATTTCCAATAACATTACCTGATGGTTCAAATTTAGTATCAATGAATGCGTCCACATACTCCTCCAGTGGAACTCCGTATTGTAAACCTAAAGAAATAGCTATTGCAAAATTATTCATCATTGCTTTAACAAGTTCACCTTCTTTGTTTGTGTCGATGAATATTTCTCCAATTTTTCCGTCATCATATTCACCTGTATGAAGATAAACTTTGTGATCGCCTATTTGTGCTTTTTGAATATAACCTTTCCTTCTATCCGGCATTCTAAATCTAGCGTTATTTTTAATTTTTAAGTTAACCGGACTTTCTTTTTGATCATTTGATGATTTTTTTATTTCATTTGAAATACTATCAGATAAATTTTTTCCTAATTTATTATTTTTAACTCTTTCTTCTTTAATACTACCAATTTTTTTGTTTTCCTATTATTAAGTTTAACATCTATGACTTCAACTTCACCGTCAGTTCTTTGGTCAATTTTGGATAAAGCTGCGTCATCTAGATCATTTAAAGTATGAACTGTTTTAAAAGTGCAAGTATAATAAGTTTCAACTATATATTTTTTCATAAAATTTCTGGAATCTCTTTATTTAGATATATATTAATTGTATAAGGTGTCTATTATTTTATAATACAATTAAGAAGTGTGTGGATTTTAAAATTTAAAATATGGCCTTAAAAATAATTTTCACTTGGTGGAACAAACAAACTTTTGGAACTTTTCTCAAAACACTATTTTTTGGAAAATATGTTGGCTCTGACGAGCTTGGAAACAAATACTATAAAAGCAAAAAAGATGAACGATGGGTCGTTTACTCTGGAAATATTGAAGCCACTAAAATCACTTCAGACTGGTATTTGTGGATACACCATACAA
>CACJSY010000017.1 GCA_902596205.1 uncultured Pelagibacteraceae bacterium | reverse complement strand
GAGCCGTACAATTCACCATTTTCCTTACTTTCTTTATTAAAATTAAAAGTTTTATTATTAATTATTTTTGAAATTGCTAAAAATTTATTTTTTACTTCTGTATTTTTCTTATTTAGCTCATCCTTTTTTTTTTCAACAAAATTCTGATTTTCTTTATTGAATCTTAAGGCCTTTCCATATTTTAAAAGGAAATTTCTACCATAACCATTTTTAACTTTAACCTTATCTCCGATTTTTCCTAAATTTAATATATTTTCTAATAAAATTATATTCATTTATATCAATCCTAATAATTTTGCTTTTTTTATTTCTTTAGTCAACTTTCTTTGTTTATTAAACGATACTGAAGTAATTTTAGAGGACATAATTTTTCCATTATCAGACATATATTTTTTTAACAAACTCACATTTTTGTAATCAATCACCGGAGCATTTTTTGATGAAAGAGGGCATTTTTTTCGTGAAAATTTACCATCATTTTTTTGAAATAAACTAAGGTTATTTAAAACGTTAACACCTCTTTTTTGAAATTTTCTATTTTTCTTTTTCATACTTAATTATTTTTTTTAAAATATTCAGTATCTTTGTCTAATTTATTGTATTTCACAGTTAAATTTCGAATAATTGATGCATCAACTTTAATTTTATCTTTAATTTTATCTAAAGTATCTTTAACACCTTCGAATTTGAAGTGAATAAAAAAACCCTTTTTATTATTTTTTATTTTTTTTGATAAGTTCAAAAGTCCCCATTCTTCTATTTTGATCACTTTACCAGAAGAGTTTTTGATTACTTCATCATATTTTTTGATCAAGTTTTTTATATCTTTTTCAGACAAATCTTGTTTTGTAACTATTGTATTTTCGTAGAACGCCATAATATGATTATAATTCTTGTGTTAATAATTATTTATAAAAACTGGTTTATACTATAATAGTTGATTATATCAACACTAATAATTACTGATAAAAACTTAAAAAATGAGCTCTTTATTGTTTCCAGGCCAAGGTTCACAGATAGTAGGTATGGGATCTGAGTTTTACAATAATTTTGATTTAGTAAAAAAAATATTTAAAGAAGCCGATGAAAAATTAAATTTTTCTATTTCAAAAATGATATTACAAGGACCAGAAGACCAGCTTCAACTAACAAAAAATACTCAACCTGCAATTTTAATAGTTAGTTTTTCAATCTTTAAAGTTTTAAAAGATGAATTTAATTTTGACTGTAAGTCGATCAAATTTTTCGCAGGACATTCTCTTGGAGAATACAGTGCATTAGTATGTTCAGAAGCTCTAGATTTTAATGACGCATTATATTTATTACATGAGAGAGGAAAAGCAATGCAAGAAGCAGTTCCTGTTGGGAAGGGAGGCATGATTGCTATCCTTGGTCTAAAGGTTGAGGATATAAATAAATTGTTAAAAGAAAACAAACATATCAAAGGAGTTTGCGAAATAGCTAATGATAATGCTGATGGTCAAGTCATAGTGAGTGGTGACAAAGAAAAAGTAGATCAATTAAAGATTAATCTTAAAGAAAAAAAAATAAAATTTATTCCTTTAAAAGTGAGCGCACCTTTTCATTGTACACTAATGAAGCCTGCAGCTGAGATAATGAAAAATAAAATTAATAGTATTCAATTTAAAGATCCAAATTTTGAAATTATAAATAATGTGACAGCAAAAGCCGAGATAAGTTCGGACAAAATTAAAAAATTGTTAATTGATCAAATTTTCTCAACTGTTAAATGGAGAGAAAGCTTATTAAATATGTCTAATTTGGGTGTAAAAAATTTCATTGAAATTGGTCCTGGAAAAGCTCTCACAGGAATGGTTAAAAGGACTATTAAAGATGCTAATTGCTTTTCAATTAATTCAATTACTGATATTAAAAATTTAATTAATGAATTTAAAAAATAAAAAAGTTTTGATTACTGGAGCAACTGGAGGTATAGGAAACAGTTTAGTTGAAAAATTTAATTCATTAGGTTCTACTATAATCGCAACAGGAACAAATGAAGATAAGCTATCTTCATTAAAGAAAGAATTTTCAGATATTCACATTGAAAAATTTAAATTGGATGAACACAAAAAAATTGAGGAATTTATAAACAAAATGGATCAAAAAGTTGATGGACTAGACATCCTTGTTAATAACGCCGGTATAGCACTAGACAATTTATCTATTAGGTTAACAGAGGAAAACTGGAAAAAAGTTTTAGATATAAATTTAACTTCAACATTTTTAATGTGTAAGTATGCGATAAAAAAAATGTTAAGAAAAAAAAAGGGCAAGATAATCAACATTACCTCAATTGTTGGACACACTGGTAATTTAGGTCAATCAAATTACGCCGCTTCAAAAGCAGGTATTGTTGCTTTTTCAAAAAGCTTGGCAATTGAATATGCAAAAAAAAATATCAATATCAACTGTGTTTCTCCTGGTTTTATTAAAACAGAGATGACAGATAAGATAAATGACGAATTCAAAAAAATATTGATAGATAAAATTCCTTCAGGTGATCTCGGTACCGGAGAAGATGTTTCAAATTGTGTAGCTTTTTTGGCATCTGATATGGCAAAATATATCAACGGTGAAACGATTCATGTTAATGGTGGAATGTATATGGCTTGACAATTTTAATTAATAATTTATTAAGAATTATAAAAAATACTACGAAAGGAACTCATGTCAGAAGACGTAAAAAGCAAAGTTAAAAAAATAGTAGCAGATCACTTAGGCGTTGAAGAAGAAAAAGTTACAGAAGAGTCCAGCTTTATTGATGATCTTGGTGCAGATAGTTTAGATACTGTCGAACTCGTAATGGCTTTTGAAGAAGAATTTGGATCAGAAATCTCAGATAGTGAAGCAGAAAAAATTCTAACTGTTGGAGATGCGATAAAGTTTATTGAGAGCAAATCAAGCTAATACTCAAAAGTAAATAAATGTACAATGAAGGAGAAAAGATATTAGTAATACTTTCCTCTCCGTCAGGTGTTGGAAAAACAACCCTAACAAAAAAAATTCAACAAAAATATAATAACTTCAAAATTTCAGTTTCACACACTACTAGACAACCTAGGTCTAACGAAGTTAATGGCGTTGATTACTATTTTGTCTCTGTGGAAGAATTTCAAAAATTAATAGCTAAAAATAGTTTTTATGAGTATGCAAAAATTTATGAGAACTATTATGGGACCTTGAAAGAGAATGTTGATCAAACACTTAAGCAAAATGATATTATATTTGATATAGATTGGCAGGGTACAAAACAATTGTCTAAGTTTAAAAAATTAAAATTAGTAAAAATTTATCTTATTACACATAGTAAAGAGGAGCTGAAAAAAAGATTATTAAGCCGTGATGAAAATACACCAAAAGAAATACAAAAAAGATTCAATTCTTTTGATGAAGACATTAAACATTGGAACGATTATGATTTTATAATCATAAATAAAAATCTTGAAGTTTGTTTTAAACAAATCGAAAATATAATTGAAAATTTCAAAAAAAAGACATCTATTTACCCTCAAAAATTTCTGTGATTTTGTAATAAATATCAGGTTTTATTTCAGAGGGTCTAACATTCATTTTAATACCCTGAATTTGATTTATTTCCTCTGGACTAAGTATCTTTTTCATATTTTTATTAATCATCTTCCTTTTATTAGAAAAAAGAATATTTGTAATTTTTTCTAGATTACTGATACTTTTTAGGTTTACTATTTTATTAGGTTTGGGCTTAAAATGTAAAACTATAGATTTTACTTTAGGTATTGGTTTAAAACAATTAGGCGAAACAATGAATTTCTTTTTTAAATCAAGCATTAAATTTGTTAAAATTGATAATCTTCCATATTTTGAAGAAGGAAACTTCGCAATTATTTTTTCTCCTAACTCTTTTTGAAACATAAGAATTAAGTCACTATATTTAGGAGGC
>CACJSY010000016.1 GCA_902596205.1 uncultured Pelagibacteraceae bacterium | reverse complement strand
TAGTGGTCAAAACCCACTTCATAAATAAAATTAAACTCAAAGAAAATCCCTTAACAAAACATTGTATGACGTTGTACATCAAAACAATAAGGACAAAAATATCAAATAAATTAACACTATCAGTAATGTATTCTAAAAAATCCATCATTGTCTTAATCGTTAATTTCTTGTCCGAATGGTCTATAAATAATTATTAATCTTGGCAATAAAGTTAATACAGATACCATTGCGAGCAACATAGCTATTCCTGTGAAAATACCAAAGTAAATTGTTGGAATGAAATTAGATAAAACTAAAATCGAAAAACCAAATGCGATAGTAATGGAGGTGTTTAATATTGCTATGCCTACTGTATTATGACACCTATCTAAAGTTTTATTATAATTGTTAATTTTTTTAAATTCTTCTTTAAATCTATAGATATAATGAATGCTATTATCTACAGCTATACCGATAGTAATTGCTGCGATAGTTATAGTCATCATATCTAATGGAATACCTATTAATCCGATTATACCTAAAATGAAGAATGCAGCTATGAAATTAGGGACAATTCCAATGAAAGAAAGAACTGTATTTCTAAATAAAATAAAAAACATTAAAAAAATTCCAAGTATTACAATACCAAGGGTGAGTATTTGGGATTTAAATAAACTTTGTAGCAAATTATTAAATAGAATAAGGACACCTGATAATTTATACTCATTTCTTTCAAGTCCAAGCTTTGAGTTTAATTCTGTTTCTATTTTATTTATTAGATCGTTTCTTCTTAAATTTTCTAAAGAGTCTTTTATTCGCACACTTATTCTAGCCTCATCCTTATTGACAGAAATATAAGGTGTTATTATTTCCTTTTTAATTGTATCTGGAATTTTACTATATAATACAGCTATTTCTAAACTTTGTAATTTCTTATTGTTTAAATCTTCTGCAACTTTCAAAATAGATCCAAAAGAAAGAACCTTTCCTATTTCAGGTAATGAGTCTAAATACTCATGCACTTTTATGATTTTATCCATCTTGTCTCTAGTGAACCAATATTTAGCTTTATCTTCATTTGTTTCATTTTCCTCCTCCCACTCATCAAATTCATCTTCCTCTTTGTTTTCATCTGTTTCAGTGGTTGGAAATTTTAAAATAACATTTAAAGGAGTTGTGCCTCCTAGTTCCTCATCTATTTTCTTCATCCCTTTAAAAATCTCTGTTTTTTTATCAAAATAATTAATAAAACTATTTTCAACTTCAAGCTTAAGTATCCCAACTAGGCTTGTTATTATAATGATGAAAGTTGAACCTAAAATTAATATACTATTTTTTTTTGTAAAAGATCCTAACGCTGATGTAATAAAAGATTTTTCAACATCTTTCAAACCGATCTCATTTTCTAACGCTAAAAGATTGATTAATGAGGGCAACAATAAAAATGTTACAAACAAGGAAACTACTAAACCTAAAGTCATCATCCAGCCAAAATCAATAATAGGCTTGATCCCACTAAACACTAAAGACAAAAATGCGCAGATTGTAGTCAGAACTGTGTAAAGTATTGGCAACATCATTTTTTTGCTTGCTTCAAAAATAGCTTCTTCTTTCGTAAATTGTGGATACTCCTTTTTTAATTGCAAAAAACGAACAGTAACATGAATGTTCATCGCCATATTTAAAATCAACATTAGGGCAATAAAATTTGAAGAAATAACTGTTACTTTCCATCCAATTAAACCTAAAAGACCAATCATAATTATTACAGATGTGGCACACCCTAGTAACGGCATAACTACCCATTTAATATTTCTAAAAATGAACCAAAGAGTTAAAACAATAAAAATAAATACACCTATACCAAAAACAATTATGTCACTTTTTATAAAACTCATCATATCATCAGCAATCATTGGAATACCGCCTAAATAAATTTTTGCATTTTCTCCGTATTTTTCTATTACATCTCTGATTTCAGTTATATTTTGATGATTTCTTAAATTGTATAAGTTTTTGTATTCTTCATACTCTTTTATAAATTTTTTGTAATTTATTTTTTCTTGCTTGGATAATCCTATTTCAACTGATTGATTAAAGTATTTATCTTTAACTTTTATATATTCAGATAATCGTTCATCTTTTTTTAGATAAACAACAATTCCAGATGTCTTGCCATCTTCACTTATTACGTAGTTTTTATAAATAGGGCTATTAACTATTTCCTCAAAACCTCTTACTCGATCAATTTCTGGATAAGCCAAAGTTTTATAGTTCTTCAATCTTTCCATTAAACCTTCATCAGTACTTTTTAATAAAGGGACATCGATAACTGTTATAACGCTATCGACCCAAGTTAATTTCTCAATTTTAGATTTAAGTAATTGAAGATTTAAAATAGTTTCTTTTTCAGTAAAACTTGTTACCGGTGTATATGTTAAAACTAGAAAATCTTTAGATCCATATGTCTCATTTACCTCTCTCAAATATTTTAGGTCAGGATCGCCCTCAAGCAGAAGAGCATCAGAGGATGCATCCAAGTTAAAATTCCTTGATTGATAAAGTGAAAAAATGATTAAAATTATTAAGAAAGCAAGAGTTATTTTAGAAAAATCTATTATAATTTTTTTGTAAATATTAGCAAACATGAGACCATTTCACATATATCCTAATTATTTTATAACTAAAGAGAAAACTACTGCTAATTGTTGTTTAAATCTTTGAATTTTGTGTAAATTCCTTCAAACTCTACCTTGACAGTTCCAGTTGGGCCATGTCTTTGTTTACCTAAAATTATGTCAGCTAAGCCATTAACATCATTCATTTTTGATTGCCATTCAGCGTGTTCAATTGATCCAAGCTTAGGCTGCTTTCGCTCTAAGTAATAAGCTTCTCTATAAACGAACATTACGACGTCCGCGTCTTGTTCAATTGATCCAGACTCTCTTAAATCAGCTAGTTGTGGTTGTTTATCATCTCTTTGTTCAACAGCTCTTGATAATTGAGATAAAGCAAGAACTGGCACTGAAAGTTCTTTAGCTAAAGCTTTAAGACCCTGAGTTATTTCAGAAATCTCTTGAACTCTGCCTTCATTTTTATTTGAGCTAGACCTCATTAATTGAATATAATCAACTACTATTAGACTTAAACCAAACAATCTTTTAATCCTTCTGGATCTATTACTAAGTGTTGCAATCGTGATTGCGGGTGTTTCATCAATGTATAAAGGCAAATTATAAATATTTCGTGAGGTTTCAATATATCTATTAATCTCTTCCTCAGTAACTTTACCTCGTCTTATATCGTCAGATTTTATTCTAGCTTGTTCTGATAAAATTCTTGTTGATAATTGTTCTGAGGACATCTCTAATGAAAAAAAAGCTATTGAGGATTTTTCTTGTCTTTTTAAAATATGTTTTGCAGCATTATAAGCAATATTAGTTGCTAAAGCAGTTTTACCCATTGAGGGCCTTCCAGCAATAATAATTAAATCGGATTTGTGCAGTCCTCCTAACTTTTCATCTAAATCAGTCAAACCTGTTGGTACACCAACTAAACCTTGATCGTTTTTCATCGCTAAAGTTGCCATTTCAATTGTCTGATCTAATGCTTGATTAAACTTTAAAAAAGATTGAGAAAAGCTTCCTCTTTCTGCTAAATCAAAAAGAGATTTTTCAGTATTTTCAATTATATTTTCCGCATTTTGCTCTTGAGAATTTGCATTTATTGTATCAGTAGACAGCTTATCAGATATAAGAACCAACTCTCTTCTTAAATACATTTCATGAATAATTTTTGCATAATCAATTGCTTGTTTTGCTGATCCAGAAAATCTAGTAAGTTTTACTAAATACTCTGTGCCACCTACCTCTTTTAGCATATTGTCTTTTTCAAAAAAATTTTTTAGAGTGATTGGATTGGCTATCATTCCTTTATTATTTAAATTTTCAATAACCTCATAAATTTTTACATGAGCTGGATCATAAAATATGTTTGAGCTTACGATTGTGGATACTTCATCAATAATATCATTATTAACAAGGATTGAGCCTAATAGCGCTTGTTCCGCCTCCAAATTTGAAGGTTGCTTGTTTTCTAAATTATTCTGAATAGACTTTATTTCTTCCACTTAAACATAATATGAAAAAGTTTTGAGCTTTAAAGAAAAAAGTTACACACTTTTTTTAGTCTTCTGTGGAGAAGTTATTTAGATTGTATTTTATCTATTTTGATAGAGAT
>CACJSY010000015.1 GCA_902596205.1 uncultured Pelagibacteraceae bacterium | reverse complement strand
TAGGTTTTTTTACTTTTCCAGCAAATAGAACTCTTGAACAGTTATTTTTTTTTAAAATTGAAATAATTTTACCAAACTGTCCGATTGATACTGAAAATGAATTTTTATCTTTTCTGAAAATATTTTTTCTAGTTAAATCTATTATTAAATAATTTTTTTTACCTTTTATCTTTTTATAAATATATTTTGGAAAATCTGTTTCTCCAAAAATAAAGGCAATCATAAATTAATTTTGTGGTGCACAAATCGGTCTTTTTTTATCCTTTTCTATAAATCTAATAACTTCAGACACTAATTCATTATCTTTGTATTCCCCATTAATTCTATTCAAATTTTCATGTAGGTTTTTTGAAGCGAAAATATCTTTATAAGCTTTATCTAACCCCATTATCTTTTTATTGTCATAGTTATTTCTTCTCAAACCTACAAGATTTAAGCCTTGTAAGTAGTTTCTGTTACCAATTGACAATCCAAACGGCGTTACATCCTTTAATACTCCTGTCATACCACCAATCATGGCAAGTCTCCCTATTCTAGTAAATTGTTGAACAGCAGAATTTCCACCTATCACTACTGAGTCTTCGATAGTAACATGTCCTCCCAATGGAACATTATTAGCGATGATTACTTTGTTTCCAATTTTACAATCATGAGCAATATGCGAGGAAATCATAAATAAGCAATTATTCCCAATAATAGTTTCTGAACCACCTCCGGCTGTACCAGGATTTATTGTAACATATTCTCTAATAATATTTTTTTCACCTATTGATAAACTATTTTTTTCTCCCTTAAATTTAAGATCTTGCGGCGCTGTACCTATGCTAGCAAATGGAAAAATTTTTGTCCCTTTGCCAACTATTGTATTTCCCTCTATATGGACGTTAGACATCAACTCAACATCATCGGATAATTCCACATTAGGTCCCACATAACAAAAAGGGCCTATTTTTACTGATTTTGAAATTTTTGCATTTTTATGAATTTCACTAGATTTATGTATCATGCTTTTCTATCCACTATAGTAGCTGACCACTCTGCGTCTGCCATTCTTTTTCCATTTACTTTTGCCGTGCCTTTATATTTCCAAACCCTACCGTGAGATCTAATAGCTTCAATTTCTAAATGAAGTTCACAATCGGGTATAACCGGATTTCTAAATCTAGCTTTATCAACTCCCATTAAAAAAACTAATTTATTTGCGTATTCTTTTCGATCAATTCCGTGAGCAGTTAGAGCGGCTGCTGCTTGACCAAATGCCTCAACAATTAATACTCCTGGCATAACAGGTTGATCAGGGAAATGTCCTTGAACATAAAAACCATTTTTTTTTACGTACATTATTGCTGTTGCAGATTTTAAATGAACGATGTTAGTGAGTTTATCAATTAATAACATAGGCTCTCTATGTGGTAATAGGGCCTCAATCGCTTTTTTATCTAATTCATTTTTTTTCATTTATTTTTTTTTAGAAATTCTTTTAGTGACTCTGCCGGATATCCCATTACCACTTGATTATCATCGATATTTTTAACTACTCCACTACCACCACCTATCTTCACATTATTTCCAATACTTAAATGACCGGAAACACCTGCCTGGCCTCCGATAGAAACATCGTTTCCAATTTTTGAGCTTCCCGCAAAACCTACTTGACCTGCAATCATACAGTTTGAACCAATTTTTACATTGTGAGCAACATGCACCTGATTGTCTAAATAAGTATTCTCACCGATAATAGTATCATCAATAGATCCTCGATCAATTGTACAGCCAGATGCTATTTCAACGTTATTAAATATTACAACTTTTCCAATGTGTGGAAATTTAAAATTTTTTCCCTTTAAAGGAATAAATCCAAATCCCTTCTGTCCTATTTTACTATTATCTTGTATCACTACATTGTCACCTATTATTGCATTTCTAATGATAACTCCTGAATTAATAATGCAATTTTTACCAATTTTAACATTACTTTCTATAATGCTATTAGAGCCAATGACTGAATTTTTACCAATTTTAACTTTTTTACCAATTAAAACATTATTACCAAATCTAACATTTTTAAATTTGTTTTTTTTAGCTTTCTTTAGAAATAAATCTGGACTATCTACATCTGCATCTGGATAAACTGCTTTAAGTGCATGAGCCAATTCAAATAAAACATTTTTCACTAGAATGAGTTCAACATTTTTTGGTAGATAAATACTTAATCTTTCAGTTGTTATACAAGCACTAGCTTTTGTTTTAATAGCCTCAGACTTATATTTTACCGAGTCGAAAAAAGTAAGGTCGTTTTTTTGTGATTTAGATAAAGATTTTATATCATTGATAATAAAATTTTTTTTTAAATTATATTTTTTAAAAACATTATTAATTAATATTTTTTTTTTCTTAAAAAATAAATTTAATGACATTTAAATTTAATTGAGCTTTATAGATTTTAATTTATTGTTTAATAAAGCCATTATGTCTTTTGTAATATCCAAACTATCTTCAGCTACTAGTAGATTTTTTTTATCAATTACCATTCTAATTTGCTTTTGTTTCATATAATCTCTTATAATTGGATTTAGATTTTTTAAAAGTTCATTTCTTGCGTTAGTTCTTTGTTTCGAAACATCATTTAAAAGTTTATTTCTCTCTTTTTGCAAATTAGAAACTTTATTTCTTAATTCATCTACTTTTTTCTTATATTCTTCAGGAGATATTATTTTTTTCTGCGCGATTATTTTTTTTTCTTCTTCTTGAATATTTTTTTCTTTTGCTTGTATTTTTTTAATCCCATTGTCTAATTTATTTTTTAAAGCTTGTTGGGCCTTTTTTCCAGCATCGCTTTGATTGAGTATATATTTAAAGTCTATGAAATAAGGGACTTCTGCGTACAAATTTGTTTGAAACGTGATTATTGTTATTAAAGATAAAAGTTTAAAAATTTTTTTCATTTAAAAAGTTGTTCCTAAATTAAAATTAAAAGTTTCAGCACTATCGGAGTCAGATTTTTGTAATGTTTGAGAAAAAACAAAAGTCATTGGCCCGATTGGTGACATCCAGCTAGCCTGTACTCCTGTGGAGGATCTGATTTTGTTACTATTATCAAGCGACTCGTCATAATCAACTCCCCAAACATTTCCAAAATCTAAAAATACATTTACATCAGTTTTAGAGTCTTCTGGTAATAAATTTGGTAAATTAGCCTCTAAATTTAAAGCAGCAGCATAATTTCCTCCTATATGATCTGTTCCATCAACAGGACCAACTTTTCCTCTTTCAAATCCCCTAAGTCTTTTAGTGCTGAGAAATCTTCTTTTACTTAATCGGACATCATCGTCTACGCCATTAATCGCTGATGCATAAAACTTTGTAGCCGTCACTATATCTTCAGAAAGTGAAACGTACTTGCTAGCAGAAAAAGTATTTCCTATAGAAGCTCTGTCTGCAAATATTGGAAGTGTTTGATTGAAAGATACTATCGATCCCTCAGTAGGCATAAATTTTCTATCACGCTTGTCAAAAGAAATACCGTAATTCCCTGAAATTTCTGAAAACTCACCGCTTTGTTTTTTTAAAGATTCTGAAGCACCGCTAAGAGTTGACAAATCATCATAGGATACAGAAAGTCCTAAGTTTAAATTTATATCCTTGTATTGTTCGAAACTTGTGGAAATTGCACCAGAGACTATTGAGTTTTCATAACCTCTTGTTGGTACATCATTTTTCTCACTTCGCAATGAATAAAATATTGAATTTCCCAAAAAATCATAATTAGGATTGTTATAACTAAAAGTTCCAGCCAAAGAGTCCTTATCTAATTCTAAATCAAATCCAAGCTGTTTACCCTCTCCCAAATAATTATTTTCTTTAATTGAAATCGCAAATCTTCCACCATCTGTACCAATACCAGCACCTGCTGATATTTCACCAGTTGGTCGCTCTTCTACATTAATTTTAATTCGTTTTAAATTTTTTTCACTTCCTTCTTCAACTTTATAATTAACAGATTTAAATATATTTCTTGCCTTAAGTTCTGCAACTGATTTTTCTAATCCAAGTATGGTAAATGGGTCTCCCTCATCAATAACTAACTCTCCCCTTATAACGCTTTCTGCAGTTACATTATTTCCAAGAATATCAATTCTCTCTATAAGACTTTTTTCTCCTTCAAAAATATTGAAAACTATTGAAATTGTATCTTCGTCAAGAGTTTCTTGAACATTATGCTCTACGAATTGTAAATTATTTTTTGCAACTAAATCATCTATTTCTTCCAAAAGTTTTTGTATTTTAAATGGAGAATAGTATTCACCTATGAGATCTTTATAGACACTATCCAAAGGAAAAAAAATTTCTTTATCAAATACTGAGTCTACTTTTGTTGCAATTTTATTAATAACAAATCTTTTACCTTCGTTAATTGAATATATAATTTCTGCATTTCCAATTTCGGAAATTTTTGCCGTTTTAGAATTTATCTCAACATTATAAAAACCATTAGATTTGTAATAATTTGTTAATAATCTTACGTCTAAATTTATTAAATTCTCACTAAAGTTGGTATTTTTTGATATTACTTTCCAAAATTTATCTTCTTCAGATGCAATTACTTCTCTGAGCCTGTTAGACCTGATTGACTTATTTCCAACAAAGTTTATTTTTTTAATTTTGGTAATATTCCCTCTTTCTATTTCAATTACTAAGTCAAAGTTTTCGCCGTCAATTTCTTTAATTTTTGCATTTACCTCACTAAAATTGAAACCATTGAAAGAGTATAGGCTTTTTATATTTTCTATATCTTTTGCTAATAAAGATTTTATGAAAGATCTTTTTTCTTTTAATTGCATGATTTTTTTTATTTGATCTTTAAATCTTTTGTTATTTTCTCCAACAATGATTAATTGGTTTAAAACAGGATATTCTTTTAAAGTAAGAGATAAAATATTTTTGTTTAGGCTGATTTGAATATCTTCAAAAAAATTTGTAGAATATAAATTTTTAATAATATTGTTTATATCAGCCTCAGAATAATCTTTTCCTAGCTTGATGTCTCCATATAATAATATGGTTTCATCTGATATTCTTTTATTTCCTTTTATAATAGTATCTTTTATTACTTCCGCATTCAAAAAAGAAAAGTTAAAAACTAATATAAAAATTATAGTCAGCAATCTTTTCATAAATTATTTAATTTTGCTCAAAGTAGTTTTTCTAGCCCAATTATTAATAGTTAATATTTGATTAATATTTTTTGGCCTTCTTATAGCATATTTTTTATAATTTTTATCTTTAAGAACGCTCATTATGAATTTAAAAATGTCATAAAAAGCTATCTTTTTAGTCAAAAATTGCTCAACTAATATTTCATTACACGCATTAATGATTATTGGTGTTGACGGAAGTTCATTTACGATTTTTTTTAACTTAATCGTAGGAAATATTTTGTGATTAACACCAGTAAATATTAAGTTATTTTCAAATTTTTTCTTCATTTTTGTTTTGTATAAAATATCAATATTAAAATCTTTTTCAAAAATTGCATTAGCTATAGGAATTATCATAGAATTTTCATGATAAATAAACTTATATAAACCATTATTAAATTGTACGATTGCATGAACTAATGAATTCGGGTGTATGAGAATATCTAATTTATAATAAGGTATCTTAAAAAGTTTTTGAGCCTCAACTAACTCCAAAATTTTATTCATTAGAGTTGCTGAGTCGATTGAAATTTTTTTTCCCATTTTCCATTTTGGATGTTTGAGTGCATCCTTAGGACTTATTTTATTAATTTTTTTCTTTGTATAATTTAAAAATGGGCCACCGGAAGCCGTTAAGTAAATTTTTTTAATTTCAGCAATATTATGATTTTCAATTAATTTAAGTATTGAAAAATGTTCAGAGTCAATAGGAATTATTTTAGTTTTATATTTTTTTGCTTTATCTTCAATTAAATTCCAACCACAAATAATTGATTCCTTGTTTGCAATAAGTAATTTTTTACTAAATTTTAAAATTGAAATAGTTGGTTTTAAGCCAACTATTCCAGGTATAGCTGAAATAGAAATGTCTATTTTCTTTTTTATTTCTATATTTTCTATATTGTTAATAATCTTAGTTTTATTGTTTTTAAATTTTCTTTTTATTCTTTTAAAAATATCATAATTCGAAATTACAAAATATTTTGGTTTATGTTTTATAATTTGTTTACAAATTTCATTTTGATTTTTATTTGCTGAAAGTAGATAAATTATAAAGGAATTCTTATTTTTACTTATTATATCGAGGGATTGTAATCCAATCGATCCTGTTGATCCTAAAATAGATATTTTTTGTTTCATCTAATATATTAATACAAAAGTTACAAAACCTAGAGGAACACCTAAAAGTATACCATCTAATCTATCGAGTATACCGCCATGGCCTGGTAATATTTTACCTGTATCCTGTAATCTTGCTTTTCTTTTCAAAAATGAAAATGTTAGATCAC
>CACJSY010000014.1 GCA_902596205.1 uncultured Pelagibacteraceae bacterium | reverse complement strand
ACAAAATTTTATTAAATTTAAAGAAATATAAAATAAGTTTTATTTGCCTTGCTGGATTTATGAAAATAATTTCAAAAAATATAATTAATAAATATCAAGGTAAAATAATTAATGTCCACCCTTCTCTTCTCCCAAAGTTTAAAGGCCTTAACACTTTCTCTCGAATGTTGAAAAATAAAGAAAAAAAGGCAGGATGCACGGTGCATTTTGTAAGCGCAAAATTGGATAGTGGAAACGTTATAATTCAAAAAAATTTTAACATAAGTGATAAAGATAATGAAATAACGTTAAAAAATAAAACACAAAAATTAGAGTACAGAGCTTTTCCAGAGGCAATTATTAGAATTTTTAGAAATATCTAATTTTTAAAAAAAAATCTTATTTCTTTACTAGCATTATCTAATGAGTCCGACCCATGCACAGAATTTTTGTCTATAGAAATTCCATAAAGTTTTCTAATTGTATTTTCTTCAGCATCCTTTGGATTGGTTGCTCCCATAAGTTTCCTGTATGACATAACTGCGTTTTTACCCTCTAAAATCATTACAACTATAGGTCCTGAAGAAAGATAAGCACACAAATCATTGTAAAAAGGTTTGGACTGATGAACTTTATAAAATTCTGCTGCTTCATCTTTTGTTATGTGTAACTTTTTGACATCTTTAATATTTAAATTATTTTTAACAAAAATATTTTTAATTTCTTCAACTAAATTTCTTTCAACTGCGTCAGGTTTTATAATTGATAATGTTTGCTCAGTATTATTCATAATTTTCTTCGATTAATTGATTTAATAACCTTACCCCAAAACCAGTTGCCCCTCTTGAATTGAGAGCTCCACCATATTTTGAAAAAGCCATACCTGCAATATCTAAATGTGCCCAAGGAGTTTTATTTAAAATAAATCTTTGCAAAAACTGAGCAGCGGTAGTTGATCCAGCTCCACCTACATAATTAATATTTTGTACGTCAGCATTTTTAGAATTCATCAACTTATCATAATTTTTATGAAGTGGCATTCTCCATAACTTTTCCTCAACTTTTTCGCCAGCTTTTATTATTTGTTTAGAGAGCTTATCATCATTCGAAAACAGTCCAGCATATTCAGATCCTAAACTTACAATTATTGCTCCTGTTAAAGTGGCTAAATCTATTATAAATTTAGGTTTGTATTTTTTTTCTGTAAACGATAATGCATCAGCTAAAACTAATCTACCCTCTGCATCTGTATTTAATACTTCAATAGTTTTTCCACTATATGATTTTACAATATCCCCAGGTCTTTGAGCAACACCACTTACCATATTCTCCACGAGTCCTACAACACCAACTGCATTAATTTTTGCTTTTCTTAATGCCAGACTTTTCATTAAACCAACCACTGCTGCTGAGCCTGCCATATCATAGGTCATATCTTCCATAAATCTCGCAGGCTTTAATGAATAACCGCCGGTATCAAAAGTTACACCTTTTCCGACAAAAGCTAGCGGCCTAGATTTATTTTTTGCACCATTCCATTCCATTGTAACAAGATATGATCCTCTTATACTTCCCATACCTACTCCCAATAAGGCATTCATACCAAGTTTTTTTAATTTTTTTTGATCATAAATATTTATTTTTAAACCATCTTTTCTTAAAGAGTTTAATCTTTTAGCATATTCATCTGGATGTAAAACATTTCCAGGTTCAGAAACTAAATCACGTGCATAAAAAGTTCCTTCTTCTAAAGCTTTGAATTTTAATTGATTTTGAGATGAGGGTTTATTTTTGCTTCCAGAAATATTTAGAGTGATAACTCTGGTATCTTTTTTTGTTTTATATTTTTTAAATTCGTAAGATTTTAATTTAAATCCATGAAGAAAATGGCCAATAAAATTCTCATTCTTTCCAACTACACTATCAGAATTTAAAATGTACTCACTATTTTTTCCATAATTTACTTTGCCATAAAACTCAGCACCTAAATTTTCTATATCGGATGATTTTAAATCGTTTTTAACTGAGATAATTATAATCCTTTTTTTGGAGTTAACTTCAAAAACTAATAGGTTTTTTTTTAGGTCGTTAGATTTTAATAAATCACTTATGTAAGAGTGCTCAGAAATAGTAAGATATTTTTTTAAACTACTTATATTAAATTTATCATTACAAAATAGAACTAAGTTGATTGAAAACTTGCTAATTGCTTGTTTTGAGTAGGTAATTTTTACAGACATATTTTTCTAAATATTTTCTAATTAGATTTGAGTGGTATATATGATCAAATATGTAATATTTCAACGAAAAATTTGTCGTAATTAAACCATTGATTGAATTTATCAAATGGATGCATTATCTATATACAAACTAAAAAAATGCTTAAAAACAAAATTTATCAAAACTTTTTAATTGAAATTACAAAAAATTTTTTACTTTTTTTGTTAGTTTTTTCACTTATCGCACTTACGGTAAGAGCGGTAAATTTTTTAGATTTAATTGTCGATAGTGGCTACCCAATTTCAACCTACTTTGCTTATAGTTTTTTCAATCTTTTTGGATTGATACCTAAACTTATACCCATTTCATTTTTAATAGCTTTGATGATGTTCATACTAAAACACAATGAAGGAGAATTTACTATTTTATGGACATCAGGAGTAGACAAAATCAAAGTGGTAAATATTATGTTGCTTAGTTCGATAATTATTTTAATTTTCTATATTGTTTTTTCATCAATATTATCACCTAGTGCTTTAAATAAATCGAGGCAACTACTGGGAAATGATAAATTTAATTCTTTTTTACCAACCATAAGATCGAAACAATTCGGCGATACGTTTGTTGGCTTAACAATAATAGTGGATAAAAAGAAAGATATGGAAATTGAAAATGTCTTTCTACATGATACAGCAAACAACTTAAAGAATTTATCAGCTAATAGTGAGAATACATCAAGCACGACTGTAATAGCAAAAAAAGGATTGGTAGATAAAAATAAATTATCTCTAATCGAGGGTCAAATTATTTCAAGTAAAAAAGATAATCAAGAAAATGAATTAATAATTTTTGACAAACTAAACATAGATTTAACAAATTATAATACAAGTATCATCAAACAACCAAAAATCCAAGAAACGTCTACATTAAAAATTATTAATTGTTTATTTTTTAAAAATAAAGACGATAATTTTTGTAACGAGGGCTCAAAAAAAGAAATAATACCAAATTTTATAAGAAGAGTAATATTGCCTTTTTATATTCCATCTATAGTTCTTATTTGCTCTTTTCTACTTTTAAAAACTAAAAAGATATATTTTAATAAATTTTGTGTATTTGTTTATAGTTTAATTATTTTAGTTTTTACTGAATTGTTTTTGAGATACACAGGACTTTCAACAACAATAAAATTTATTTATGTTCTATCACCCTTTTTTGTTTTTTTATTTTTGTATTTAGTTCTATTTTACTCTTTTTCTAATAAGGCAGCTTTAAAATGAACAGTATAATTTTTAACTATCTAATACGAAATTTTTTATCAAAAGTATTTATTGCTATTTTAGTAACTTATAGTTTTAGTTTAATATTAAACTTATTTGAAGAAATTGAATTTTTCAAAGAGTCTGATGCTGATATCCTTCAGCCATTAATATTATCAAGTATATTTATTCCTAGTTTAATAATTAAACTCCTTCCTTTTATAATATTTTTTTCAAGTATGTGGTTTATTACTAAAATAAAAAATAACAAAGATCTTTTAGTTCTCAAAGTGTACGGGTATTCAAATTTAAAAATATTTTTTATACTTGCTACAACATCTTTTTTACTTGGCTGGCTAATTTTAATAATCGCAAATCCTATTACTTCTTCTATGGTTATGTATTATGAGAAAACTAAATCACAGTATGCTCGAGATATTGATCATTTAATAACATTCAATAAGAATGGATTATGGATCAAAGAAAATGTAGAGCAAGGAGAGAGAATTATAACTGCCGAAAAACCAGAAATGTATGATTTAATAAATGTTACTATTTTCCAATTTAACAACGACTATGAATTAACTTCAAAAATTTTTGCCAAGAAAGTGAATATCAGAACAAAAAATTGGGTTTTGGAAGATGTTACAATTTCGAGTCTCAAAAATGAAAATTTTATTAAAAATAAAGTTGAAAAATACTTAATTGAATCTAATTATGATTACGCCAAAATAAATACTCTTTTCAACAATGCTGATACAGTTTCTTTTATAGATTTAACTTTAAATAAAAATAAGATGGCTGAAATTGGTTATAATGAAACATTCTTAAAAGAAAACTTGCATTCAATGCTTTCAATTCCCTTTTTCTTATTTTTAATGACTGCTTTAGCAACTGTGCTTGCGATGGTTTCGCTCAGAAGATACGAGGGTTTTAAATTTTTTATAATAGGTTTTTTGATTAGCGTTATAATATATTATTTTAAAGATTTTTCTTTAGCGTTAGGTAGAACTGATAGGATTCCAATAGTATTGGCTATTTGGTCTCCTGTTTTAGCATTAAGTTTTTTCACTTTTGTGGGAGTTTTGCAGATAAATGAAAAGTAAAATTTTACTGATAATAATTACTTTTTTTTTCAATCAAATTCTGATTGCTGAAAATATTAAAATAAGCGCAAAAAATATAACTATAGATAAAAATAAAAAAACTACAATTTTTGAAAATGAAGTTTCTGTTTTAACTGCTGAGGGTGATGTAATTAAAAGTGATTTTGCTGAATATAATAAAGATAATGGTATTTTAATTTTAAAAAATAATATTTCTTTAAATGATAAATATAACAATATTTTAACAACAAATTATATCGAATACAGAGAAAAACAGAAAATTTTTTCAACTAAAGGTCCAACAAAGATAATAACATCTGAAAAGTATATTTTAGAGGGTAAAGACTTGTCAGTTAATAAGAAAGAAAATTTAATATTTTCTGAAAACGAGACCTATATAGTTGATCAAGAAAACAATAAAATTTTTTTAAGTAATTTTAAATATAATACAATACAAAATTTTTTTAAATCTATTGGAAATATTAAAGTAGAAGATAAAAATAATAACCTCTATAAATTTTCACAAGTTTATATTGATACAAAAAAAAAGGAGATTATTGGAACTGATATAAAAGCCTATTTAAATCAAGATGAATTTAAAATTAAGGAAGATAACAATCCAAGAGTTTTTGCAAATTCTATGAGTCTTAATAAAGAAAAAAGAAGTTTTGAAAAAAATATTTTTACTCTTTGCGGTTATAGAGAAAATGATAAATGTCCTCCTTGGTCTATTCAATCCACAAAAATGCTTCACAACAATGAAAAAAAAACAGTATATTATGATAATGCTTTAATAAAAATTTATGATATTCCTATTTTTTATTTTCCTAAACTATCTCACCCTGACCCGTCAGTGGACAGAAGATCAGGTTTTTTATTACCCTCATATTCAGATACTAAGAACTTAGGCTCTAGTATTTCAATCCCGTATTTTTTTGCAATTAATCAAGATAAAAATTTTACATTAACAAATAAGCTTTATGCATCTGAAAATCCATTGTTCACGGGTGAATATCATC
Organism: uncultured Pelagibacteraceae bacterium; assembly: GCA_902596205.1. Classification (GTDB taxonomy): domain Bacteria; phylum Pseudomonadota; class Alphaproteobacteria; order Pelagibacterales; family Pelagibacteraceae; genus Pelagilacustribacter. Next base: position 3,246 of record CACJSY010000014.1, on the reverse strand, counting down.
AAGTATTTAAGGACTCTTTCCTAATGGTAGATTTGGGATATACAGAGGGTTACAAAAAAAATGACAGTCACAAAAAATCAGGTAAAAGATCTCATTTTTTTTCAAATTTTGTAAAAGATTTTGAAGGCATCAATGGCTCAAAAAATTCTTTTAGTCTTTCTGTACAGGATACTTCAAACGACAAATATTTAAAACTTTACAGAGTAAAATCTAATTTAGTTGATTATGAAAAAGATAATCTCGAAAGCACTTTAAATTTTACTCATGAGAACGAAGATTTATTTTTAGGATTTAACGCTGCTGTTTATGAAACACTTAAAGATACTTACAATGATAAATACGAATATATTTTTCCAGAACTAACAATCGATAAAAATTTATTTAGCAATAATGAATTTGGAAATCTTGATTTACAAACAAATTTTAAAGTTCATAATTATGACACGAACAAACTAACTAGTTTTTTAATAAATGATTTTGATTGGAACTTTGAAGATTTCAATTTCAAATCTGGTTTAAAAGGTAAATTTTTAGCTAATATAAGAAATATAAATTATGAAGCTAAAAATATCGATATTTATAAAAAGGATACAACAAATGAATTATACGGCGCTTTGGGATATTTAACTCAGTTGAATTTGGAAAGAACAAATAATAATACAAAACAAAAGTTAAAGCCAAAAGTTTTATTCAGATATTCTCCTAACAACAATATGAGAAAAGAAGATACTGGTTCAACATTAAGTCCAATAAATGCATTTAATATAAACAGACTAGATAGTACCGAAAATTATGAAACGGGTTTTAGTACAACATTGGGATTAGATTATGAAATTTTGAAAAACTCTAAAGAGTTTGATTTTTCAATAGCACAAGTAATTAACGAAAAAGAGAATAAAAAAATGCCCTCAAAAACTAGTTTAGATGAAAAACTTTCAGATTTGGTAGTAAGTTCTAATTATAAATTGAGTGATAAATTTGAACTTAATTATAATGGTGCTATAGATCAAAATTATAAAGATATAAATTATAGTGATATAGGAACACAAATTAATCTAAATCCAATCAAAATTGATTTCAACTACCTCGAAGAAAATAAACATGTTGGAGATCAAAAATATTTTAAAACAAAGTTAAGTTATGAAAAAGATAATACCGAAATAAGCTATGAAGCAAAAAGGGATCTAGTAACAAATTCCTCTGAATTTTACAACTTAAGTTACGAATATATTAATGATTGCTTAAGAGCAGGATTGGTATACAGAAGGGAGTTTTATTTAGACTCTGAAATTGAACCGGAGGACTCTTTAATGTTTAAAATAACACTTACTCCGTTTGGCAATATAGATACCCCGTCATTTAATTAATGAAGCATAAGATATCAGTAATAATTACCTTACTAATTTTATTTTTAAATAATAATCTTTATGGATTTAATAGTAAAATTATTGTCAAAGTCGAGGATGAAATAATTACCAACTATGATTTAAAGAATAAAATTTTAATTACATTAATATTAGCTAACCAAGAAATTAATCAACAAAATATAGATGAATTGAAAAAAGCTGTTTTAGATCAACTAATTAATTTAAAATTGAAAAAAATGGAATTATCAAAATACAAAATAAAAAAGGATGAAGGAAGAATTAATTCATATTTAAAATCTATTTCTGGAAATAACATACAAAATTTTAAAAATAAATTTTTTGAAAACAATTTAGATTTTGAACTATTTTTAGATGAGGTAGACACAGAAATTAGATGGCAGCAACTAATTTACACACTTTATGGAAAAAAAATTGATATTAATGAGGCTACTATAGATGTGGAAGTTGAAAAAATAATTAAAGAGAGATCTAACGTGGAAGAATTTGAATTATATGAAATTGAAATTAGTTCAAACTTAGATGTACCTGAAAAACAGATTATTGAAGATATATTGAAAAAAATTAATACTATTGGATTTGAAAATTCAGCGCTAAATTTTAGTACATCGACAACCTCGTCACAAAAAGGTTACTTAGGTTGGATTAATGGAAAAACATTATCCAAGGAAATTTATTTAATTTTGTCAAAAATGAAAATAGGTGAAGTTTCTAGACCTATAAAAAAACAAAATAATATTCTTTTCTTAAAATTAAATAATAAAAGAACAATAAAACCAGAGCAGCTGGAAATAAAAAAATTAAAAAGTGATATTATTGAAAAAAAAAAGGCTGGACTTTTTAATTTATATTCACAAAGCAGATTGTCAAAATTAAAAAATAACAGTTTTATACAATATTAATGAGAAAAAAAATTATAATATTTAGTGGGGAGCCAAAAAGCATAAACCCAGAATTAATTTTTAAAAGTTGGAAAAAAATTAGTAATAATCTTAAAAAACAAATTTATGTAATATCAAACTATAGATTACTTATAAACCAATTCAGATCCCTTAAATACAAGATCAAAGTAAAAAAAGTTGAAAATATTACTGAGTGTGAAAATGATATTTTTTTAAAAGTGATAGACGTAGATCTTAACTTTAAAAATTTATCTTCATTAAAGCAAAATGATATAGCTTATTTTATTAATCATGGTCTCTCTCTAGCTCACGAACTAGGATTAAAAAAAGATGTAAAAGGAATCATAAATTGCCCAATAAATAAAAATCACCTAAATAAGAAGTTTTATGGCGCAACTGAGTTTTTTGCATCTAAATGCTCTATAAAAAAAAATTCAGAGGTAATGCTTATAAGCTCTAAGAAATTCTCTGTCAGTCCTATCACTACACATGTAGACCTAAAATACGTCTCAAAAAAGCTAAATTCTAATTTAATAATCAACAAAATAAAAACTATCGATTTATGTTTTAAAAATATTTTTAAAAAAAAACCGAAAATAGCAGTCTTGGGATTAAATCCCCATAATTCTGAATTTAAAAGTAATTCAGAGGAAAATAAAATTATACTTCCTGCAATAAAAAAACTTAAAAAATTGAAGATTAAGTTAGATGGCCCTTTTGCAGCCGATACATTATTCGTAAATAAATATAAAAATTATGATGTGGTTGTTGGCATGTTCCATGATCAAGTTATTACACCTTTTAAAACATTATATAAATTCAATGCAATTAACATAACATTAGGTTTAAAATATTTAAGAGTTTCACCAGATCATGGAACTGCCGTAGATATCGTTGGTAAAAATAAATCTAAAGCAAATAGTTTGCTAGATTGTATTAATTTTATAAATAAATACGGT
>CACJSY010000013.1 GCA_902596205.1 uncultured Pelagibacteraceae bacterium | reverse complement strand
AATCAATAATATTCTTTTTTCGTCCAATCTTTTCCTCTGTTTGTAGCAGTGAATTTATTTGGTTGGCTTTCGTGGGCTCTACCATTGTGATATCTCAAATCATCATAACCTTTGTTGCTCTCATTAAAAATCCCCGTTGTGTATTGGTGGAGCCTGGATCGTTGAGAGTTTGATTCCTCTAACTTCTTCCTGTCATCTAAATATTCTCTTTGTGCAATCTCAATGGCCCTTGGCAATCTGTCCTGGATCTCATCTGAAATTTTATATTTTAATGCTGCTAGTTTTACTGCTTCATTCCTAGCTTTTAATTGTGGATAGTATCTTGGATTCTTTGAAGTTTCGTGTGCTCCTCTGTTAATTTTCTTTTTGAGGGTGGACATTTGACCAGTGGTCATAACCTGGTTTTCACGGGCTTTTAAAGGTGCTCTGAAAAAATATTTTCCATTTTCAAATCTGTACTCTCCCTCTAGCTTTCCTCTTCTCAATCTCATTCGTACTGCTTCTGGAGAAATACCTAGTAATTCTGCGTATTCTGTTCGGTTTAAATCAAATGGATTTATTTTCTCTGCACTCATTATCCCACAAATTATAATATTAAAATATATGTTCCGTTGCATTGCCTGGTCAGGCATTTTGCACGGGAACACACAAATATAACACATCACACTATCAAACAAAGCACTTACCACCGACCAACCCGACCAGGGGTGTAAAAGGTTTGTATAGGAGTGTGAGAGAGTGTGTTGATTTCGTGATGCAGCGAGCAGCAGGATCATTGGTCGGTATCTTCCTGCAATTCAAACAAATGCTCTAGATCTATGATCGCAAGTGGTTTTTCTCTTTTGGTTTTAATTACTAACAACGGCTCAAGGTTGGAGTGTTTTGTTGCCTGCTTATAGAAAGAATAAATCTGTTTATTGTCGGATCTGTTTTTACATTCAATAGAATATGGAAATAGTTTTCTAGCAGCTAGTGTTAGCAGCTTAACATCAGCTCCGTTTTCTCCTGTTGTACTTGTTCTAATATCTTTCTTTGTTAGTGAGGGATATAGCTCAAATATTCTGTCTTTTACCAGGTTTTGTAAGTACCTGGATTTCTGTTGTTTGGATCTGTTCTTCATAGTCGGAATCTTTCCTTGCCGTGATCTACTAGTTCTTTAACATTCCTTTGAATCTCCCAATGTAAGCTGCCATTTTTTACTTCAACTTTTACATTCGGAGGTTTCTTTTTACCCAGGTATTCTGGCCCTCTCATCTCTCCCGAATATTCTGGAGAAGATTTTTCGTGAATAAATACTGAAGCATATTCTTTGATAAAAGCTTCTGTGATTTCTTTTTGTAATTGTGCTCTTTTGGTTGAGTAGGTGTGAATAGCTTTTCCGTTTTCATCTTCTGTTGTGCCAACAATTACTGATTCATTCATAATCTCTGGGCCATATTCTTTTTCAATTTGATTTAATTTTTTCAATGCTCTGTTTTGTATTTTCTTATAAGAAACAACCATATCAAAAACTTCTTTTGGCATTCCCTCAACTTGTCTTGCAAGATTATAAGCTCTCTTACTTGGATCTTTTTGTTCTTCGTCATTCCATTTCATTGGCCCTGCATTATTGCTCAATGCAATTGTTCCTGTGGTTGGAGCATAACCTAACTCTCCCTCTGTCCAATCTAGATAAGTTCCGTCACCCATTTCTTTTGGACGATCCTTTAATAAATAAACTCTTGGCCGTCCCTCTTTTTCAGTTAGCACTCTTCTTGTGAGATCTCCGTTCCTCCAAGGTATTGCTTTTTCTTTTAGCCATTGTTCAATTTCATTATCTGGTGCGTGTCCTCTAATATTTTCTTCTACCCAGGTAATCAATTGGCTCTTTGAAATAAAACCAACCCAATCTTTTGTAAATGGCTCTGCTTCATCTTGGAATCTATCTTCAAGTTTTTTTATTGTTGGGTGCCTACTATCTTTGATTAATTCTTCTAGTGCATCTGTTTTAGCAGCTCTTCCATATAATAATTTTTTATCTTCATCTGTTAGTGGTCTTTCATTTGTGTAATAGTGAGCAACGAATTGGGCACCACCATTTCTGGCCCACGAAACAAACTCCCCAAAATCTCCTCTCTTATCCATTACCTCAAAATCTTCTTTTGTCTTTGGGGAATATAAAATGCAGTATCTTCTAGCTGAATTCTCTAGGTGCAAACATTGTTTGCTATTAGAAAAAATAATGAAGTTTGTTGTGTTTAATATGTTTATTATTGGTTTATTCTTCTCATCAATCACAATGAATTTATCTGTAATTAAACTTTTTAGAGCATTGGATATTTCAACCTTTTCTCCGTGCTGCTTTAAAATAACTACTTCATTAATCACCACTAAAGAAAAATCTCTTACAATGGTTGAGTGTTTTGAAATTACATTTTGATATGAAACATTTGTTGCTACATTCTTAAAACCTAATCCAGGTGCCAAAAACTCTTCAGCAAGTATTCCTTTTCCTCCTCCCTCTGGACTTACTATGACAGGGCTATTTGAAAACTTCTCTCCTCTTAACTGAAAATATCCTGCAAGGTATCTGTCTAAATGTTTGAATTGTTCTGGGCCCAGGAATTCTTCATAGAATTTTATAAATGGAGTTATATCCCCTTTAAGCAGCTCAAAGTTATTTGGATTATAAATGTTTAAATATTTTCCAGGTGTAATTAATGGATTATCTTTTGTTGAAACATCAATAACCCCAGGATCTCTTTTTGCTAATTTAATATAATTTAAAACTTTCTTTGTTTCTGGATTAGCAAGCAATCTATCTGATACATTTCCTCTCCCTAGTTTATTTTTAAACTTATGGGCCCACCAATTATTTAATGTTGTTGATTTAACAAAATCCCTGGTCTTTAATTCAAAGAATTCGTCTAGTGCTCTTACATAGATATATTGATCTGATATCTTTTCTAATTGTTCTTTTGCTTCTCTTTGCTCCCAGGTTTCTTTTATTTTATTAATTAATTTTTTGTAATTTTCTGGCTCAAACTCTTTAGCAGTATTTAACATTCCTCCCAGGGTAAGGCCCTCATTTTCAACTTCTTCTGGAAAGTGATCTGCAATATCCCAACCCTTTGGCATCATATCCATTGGATCTGGATTAATTATTTTTATTTTTTCAGTAATATCTTTTTCTAATAATATTATTGCTACCTCTACCATAGCTTTGATTCCTGCTTCGTCGTTATCGGGCCAGAGTGTGATTTCTTTATCTTTTAGATATTGATAGTTTGTTAAGTGTACTTGGTTTGATCCACCACTCCAGGAAACAATATTATATTTTTCAAATTCAAATTTTTCCTCTGCTGCCATTACAGATTTTTCTCCCTCTGTAATCAAGACGGGCTTATCACTACCTTTTAACCTTTGCTCACGAAACAACGGCCTCTCTCCAGGCCAAGCTTTTGCAACCCAGGTTTTTTTCTCTGGATCATAAGACATTGGAGTAAATGATTTTCCAGATCTATCTTGTTCTTTTTTTATATAGAAACAGATCTCTCCATTTATATTTTTATATTCGTGTATGAAATCTTCACTTCCATTTAATTGGATCTTCTTAATTAACCCAGACGGAATTCTATTGTCGTCGGGTGGAACACACGGATTGAAGTTATCTTTTTTCTTCTTTTTAAATTCTGAATAATTATAGCTCATTTACATTAATAGTTTTTCTTAATTCACTTTTGATTTGTGCTTGCCCAACACTAATTAACCAATCTATTGTTTGAGATAAGCTAATCTTTACAGGAGCTGATTCCTGGATCTTCTGCAGCTCTTCAAAGCTTTCTTTTTTAATTGATATATTGTGCCATTTACTTTTCATTTAGTTTCAATCCTCCTTTTGAATTGTAAGATCTCAATAATTTCTTTTCTGTTTGTTCGTAAATATTTCTGCCATTATCCTGGGTTTCTAGTTTGTTTATGTTGAATAGCTCTTGTTGTACTAGGATCTCAATAACCCAAGGAATAGAGGGAGTTTTTCCAGGAGGGCCTCCGTCTAATAATGTAAAACAATTCCTCAAAGCTCTTCTTTGTTCTGCAACTTCTTGCAGCATTTTATAAACATATTTATTTAGTGAAACTGATTTCCAACCTATTTTTCTTGGTGGTTTATTGTGTCCAATCTTACTCATTAATTGTCCGTCCTATCTCCGAAAAATTCTGTCATAGATTTTTCAGCAGTAGATTTTCTAACTTCCATTTCATAAAGTTTTTTATAGAGATCTTTAAACTTCTCCTGCAGCTCTGCTTTTTCAAAGTGTAAATCATTAATCTTCTCATTCTTAAATCCAACCTCTTCCCATAAACCCTCAATGTGAGTTTGCATTCTACCAATCTGATCCACTAGATTTGCATTTGTTGAAGTTAATTGGTCTATTAAAAATTTCTCTTTCATCATTTATTCGGATCTCCTCCCATTAATCCTGCTAAACCACTATTTGCATTTCTGAATTTTTCTTCCTCATTTTTTCTAACAATCTCCAGGTATCTTTTTTCTGCAGCTTCAGTTTCTGGATCTCTTACAATAGGTTTTGGAAACAGATCAAAATTGATCGGGGTTAATGGAGCTAATTTAATAGTGTTTGTTTTTGGAGGTACTGCATTTGGTTTTCTAACGGGTTTATCTTTTAGTGTTGGTTTCTTAAATGGTTTCTCTTTTGGAAAATGAACATCTTTGTATTTATCTATTTTACCTTTTAGCTCCTGCATTTGTTTTGTTGTTGCTCTTCTAGGTACCAAGGGCTGCACCTTTCTATTTCTCTGTAAGATATTCGCAGGATCTCTGCCCAATGCTTTTAGTGCTTTATCTTCTTCTATAATAGCTCTATCAAACTCTGGCCCTAAACTTTCTCCTTGGTAAAATTTTATTCTTCTAAATAAATTGGGATCTTTGTCAGCATCATACCCAGGTTGTTCTTCTAAAGGTAAGCTTTTTATAAATTCATTCTTTGTTTGGATTTTTCCATTATTTACTATGACCTCTGTATTGGAGCTGCCTCCGTTTGCTAATCTCCGTGGCTCTACGGCAGGAATATTTCTTGGTTTAGTCATATATTTTATAGTTTCATCTGATTTCTTGTCATTCCAATCTTCTCCTGGCTCTACTTGAAATCCGTTTTTATCTCTAAAAGTTTTCATTAATCACTAACCTTGATTCCAGATTTTCTTAATAGATCTTTGATAATATCTTTGTCAGCAGCAGATAAACCAGAAACAGTTTTTTCAAAATCTCCCTGGGCCAAATTAATTTTTTTAATCTTTGGCTCTTCCTTTTGTTTTAAGTAATCACTAATTGAAATCACTTTACCACCTCCAGAGAGTTCCAATTTGAGCAGCTCTTCTTTTGGAGTTCTGTTGAGCCAATCTGAAAAGCTTTCTCCAGGTTTTCTTTGATCTCTAAATTTCTCATCTAGTAATCTAATTATTTCGTTCTCAACATCTGATTTAATTTTATCTGCATCTGCGAGCCGTATAAATTGTTCCATATTTAATCTGGGAGTGTCTTTTCCACCCCCAGATAATCTCTTCTCAATTGAGTTGAATTGCTTTGCCATATCGTCCTTGCCTTACTGCTTTAATGGACGAGGGAAATTCTAATTTTATTAATTGGATTTCATAACAAGCATCTCCTTTTTTATCGTCTAGAATTGTCCAGAGATAATCTCGTTTCGTTAATCCATTGTACCCAGGTTTCATATCGTCCAGGTTAATTGTTATTTGATCTTTGAAATCAAACTCTAGTTGTTTGTATTTCTTTTTCTTTTTCATAGTCATTCACTTTTTCTCCGAAGAATTCCTGGCAACGAATAAGAGTAAATTCTTATCCCGTTGATCTTTCGGTAAGTTTTTTAATTTATGTTTTGAGAGCCAATCCAGGAATACAATTGGATCCCATAATGCAGTATTACCAATCAATCTTAAACCCATATCCCAACAATCATTTCCTGCTTTTCTCCAATTGGTTTTCCAATAATCAAGTTTGGAAACAGATATTGAAAGCTCTTTTAAAAGCTCTCTTGTTGTGATTAGTTTTTTATCAAAGTGATAATTTAACATTGCACCTCTCTTAACAGAGTTTGCAGTAATGCTTCTAGAAGTACTTAATCGGAAACTTTTTAATTAAAATGGGCCTGGAGATGATTTCTCCAGAAGTTCTTTTTAGTATCTGGATTAGTTTGGAATCTGGTAATCCACCAATCAGCATTTCCTTTTTTATTTTTATAGTGCTGCTTAAGTATCCAAGGAAAATTTTTATCTTCGGTTGTTTTGATCCAAGCTTTGTATGGAGTTATTTTTTTATTCATTTTAATTTTGGTAATAAGACCAATTAAAATATCTTGATTTATTTTTGGCTGCCCTTTTTTTCCTCTTGGATAGCCCTTTGAATTAAATAGAGATGCAATTCCTTTTCTGTCTTTGTATTTGTATCTAATTCTTTTGCCCATATATTTGCGTTATAACATTCCTCACAAATATAACCAGATTTCTGATCCAAGGTTATGGGGTAGGGAGTAGATCTCTTTTTTTCACAATTCAAGCAAATCGGCTCTTGGAACATCAAGCACTTCTCCTTTGAATAAATTTAAACACTTTAGAAACACCACTCGCATATTGTTTTTTAGTTTCAATACTTGGTTTGTTGTAGTGTCTATTCAAAGTGTCAATTGATGCGTGCCTAGACATTTGAGCAGTAATCTCGGATCTGCCTTGGTATTGCTGCTGCGATAATGTTATGTAAGATTTTCTTAAAATCTTTGGAGAGAAAACTAAATTTGGATCTCCAGACTTTCTTCTCATAAGATCTCTTAATGCAGGGACAAAATTTTCATCTCCACCTAATCGGGCATCTTGGCTCTCTCTAAATTTCTTATCCCAATATTTTTCAAAGCTCCATTTTCTGGTACCAAATAACCAAGGGATCATTTTATAGTGCTGCACCTTTTTTTCTGGATCGCTGCTAATATCTAATAAGTTTCGCAGCATAATTTCTAGCTCTGGAGTTATTGGCAGCTCTTCATCTCTGTATCTTGTTTTCCCTACACCTTTTGGAATAAACAAAGTGCCTTTATCAAAATTTATATATTCTTTTTTCATTTTAAGAGCTTCTGTTTTTCTCATTGCAGTTAGAATCATAAATTGATGCAGCTCTGCTTTAAACGGAAACTGCTTTGATAGTTCTTCAGTACATTCCCAAAATAATTGGAATTCTTCTGGGCTTTCCATAGCAACAGATTTGTAAGGATCAGTTCCTTGTTTTTCTTTTTTTACATAAACTCCGTCATTGTAAAATGGACAATCTCCTGGGTTAGTTCCTAGCCAACCTCTTTTTCTTGCGAAGATCCACAAAGAAGCAAAAACTGAAACATAAGATTTTTTAACTAACATAGAAGATAAACCTCTAATGAAGTGCTCAACATCTCCAGGGGTTAATTTATGGATTAAACTTTTTCCAATATAGGAATCATAGATTGAATAGTTTTGAGATTTGGGGATCGTATAAGTTTGTTTTTTTCTTCTATTGTAATAAACCCTATCTTGTAAAATTCCTTTTCCTGGAGGGTACTTTCTAAACAGATCTGTCATATCTCTAGGTTTAGAAACTCTTAAATGTTTATTTGGAAGAAACTCTGCATAGCCGTAGCCGTCGTCATCATCTCTGAATTTAATTAAACTAATTCTGTGGTTATATCCTGCCATACATCTAAACCATTCTCGGGAGTGTTTGGCAGCTCTAAATCCATCTCTTCTGTCTTTTGAAAATCCTCTCTCTGTTGTTTCTCCAGGTAGAGCAGCTCCACAATAAGCTTCAATAACTTCATTAACTGTATAACCTTTGGCAGCCGTTGTATCTGGTTGTTCTACAATTCTTTTTTCGTTTGTTTTTGTAATGTTGGGATCTTTAATCCAAAACCCCGTTTCTGGATCTGTATGATCTAGATAAACTTTCCTCAAAGCTTCATCACATTCTTTAACACCAAAGGTTTGTGAATAATGGCCCAATGAATATCTGCAAGCTTTCCCATTAAACCAGAATTGAATATAAAAAACTTTCTTTGTGTGAGTGTCTTTTGATCTGCCTTTATAAACTCTTAACTTCAATCCTTTTTGGTGGCTATCTTTGGAAACATCAAAGGGAACAAACACATAAGACTTTCCCTTGAAATCAATATTTTGTTTTCTGATTTTATTAATTGCTTCGTCCCTAAATCTTATGGGACTAGTTTGTTTTATCTTAACTTGGTCTAGTTCGTGGCCTAGTTTTTCTGTCATACTTTCTCCGAGTTTTACTTCGTTATTTTCGTATAACCAGAATTTCTTAAACTAACTAGTGCGAAGTAGTGTGAGGTAGTGTGAAGTAGGTTGTCCCACTAGCACCCCAAATAATCGCCAGCTTCCTGGATCAAAACCCACAAACGACGGCGATTTTCCTCATTCATACTACTCCAAACTCTGTTTTATCTAAATCTGGCATAGTCTGTGGCATAGTTTAGACCATATTAATATTAATTTCATTAACATTTTTTCACTAGTCCAGGTGTGAGAATAGGATTCAAAATTGATCGTTTTCCTGGATTTGTGGGTTGTGGATAATTATTCCAATCTTCGTTTTTTGTTCCCTATAAAGTGGTCGCTGCCTTGTTAGGCAGCTCCCACGATCCCTCCAAGCAAGGGATCCTAAACCAATCGCAATCTCCGTTGATCTGAAGAGGGCCTATACCCCTTTTTACAGAAAGGGATCCTAATAGTTAGACTAAATACAAAGATCTACAAAGTCATAGACCTTAAAAACATTTTGAGTTTTTTATTTCTGCCAGGAAAAATTTTTC
>CACJSY010000012.1 GCA_902596205.1 uncultured Pelagibacteraceae bacterium | reverse complement strand
GTTTCTCCAAGCTACATTTCTCCAATTCAAGGTTTACAAAGACTACAAAAAATTATGGATGAATATGTAGGTGGTATTACTGCAAATTATATGACTAATGACAATCTTCTTAAAAAAGGTTTAGAACTTTTAGACTGGCTTCAAGAAGATTTAGAAAACGTTGGAGCTGAGGATTATCACCAACTAATGAGAGCGTGGGAGTTAAAACATCGAACACTTACCTCGCAATGCGTGACGGAACACACGTTATTTAGAGAGGAAACTCGATGGCCAGGATATTATTATAGAGGCGACAAGCTTAAACTTGATGATGAAAATTGGCATTGTCTTACAGTTTCAAGAAGAGACCCTTCAACAGGAAAATTTACAATGGAAAAGATGCCTGTTTATCATATTGTTGGTGACGAGAAAGAGAAAAAAGCCTCTTAATTCTAGAAATGAACCTATTAAAAAAAACTGACGATGAAATCGTCAAAATAGCAAACCCTATTTGGGAAAATTTAATAAAATCATCAAACAACAAAGACTACGGTAGTTTTACCAAAGACTTTTCCTCACAGATGCTCTACGGAGCAAATGAAGTTGAGCTAGGCAAACAGTGGGCAAACAACAAACTTCTAACAAGTTTGAGTGAAAATCCAGATTTTTTAGGATGTATTAGAAGAGATAATTTTATCACTATTTTATATAAACAAAAAAGCAATACAGTTCCTGGGGAATTTTTAGGTAGACTTGTTCTTGGTGAAGAGGGTGAAATGGTAAAAGTCTTTGGTGCAACAATTTATTAAGATTGACAAGTTGGTGTTTCAAGCATACTGCTAACATAGATGCTTGAAATTTATCTACCCATAGCACAAGTAAATATCGATATTTTTCTCTTATTATTTTTAAGTTTAGCAGTCGGAGTACTTTCAGGATTATTTGGAGTAGGCGGGGGTTTTTTAATGACTCCATTTTTAATTTTCATGGGCATACCTCCAGTATATGCAGTCCCAAACGAGGTTAATAATATACTTGCTACATCAGTTTCCGGGTCTTTGACACATTGGTATAAAAAAACTCTCGATTATAAAATGGGTCTCATGATAGTTTCTGGGGGTGTAGCTGGAACTATAATTGGAATAATGACCTTTACTTTCTTTTCGGAAATAGGAAAAATAAGTTTAATAATTTCATTACTATATATGTACTTATTGGCCATGGTTGGTACTCTTATGCTTATCGAGGGAATTCGAGAAAGAAATCGTTTAAAATCTAAAACTATCATTAAAAGAAAATTACATGATCATAATTGGCTGCAAGGTTTACCTTTACGTATGCGATTTAATAAATCTAGATTATATGAAAGCGCTTTTACCCCAATACTTTTAGGTTTTATTGTAGGATTTGTGGCTTCGATGATGGGTATCGGAGGTGCTTTTTTGATGGTCCCTGCTATGATTTATATTATTGGGATGCCTGTCAAATTAATCCCAGGAACTTCTTTGTTTGTAACCGTTTTTATTAGTGCTGTTGTAACTATATTACATTCATTCAATTATGGTACTATTGATTTATTTTTAGTTGTGCCCTTGATACTAGGATCTATCGTCGGTGTTCAAGTTGGTCAAAAGATAGGTCAATTTTTAGATAGTACAGAGTTAAAATCATTGTTCGCAATGCTTTTAATTACTGTTGCAATCGCTATTGCATACGATTCTTTCTTTAGGGAAAAAACAGGATTCAATGGAACTTCTGAAACAGCACCTGAATTAAATAGTTTAGCAGAATTTATTTTGAGAATTTCAAATGATGCACCATTCTTGTATGGAGCTTTTGCAATTATTCTTGCGGTATCGCTAGGAGCATTAATGGCTTGGTTTAGAAAAATTATTCATGACCTAAGACACAAAAAACCAAAGCAAGAAGAAGTTAAATTCCCTGTAAAATAATCTAATTAAGCACTTCGATAAAGTTTGGTCATTACAAACTCTCTATGTCCTAAGGCCTCTGCACATGTTAATCTTCCATTAGCAACTTTAAGAGTTGTTTCAATCAGCTTGTCTCCAGCTTGATCTAAATTCATTTCTCTAGATAATATTTTTGAAACATCACAATCTACATGTTCACTCATTAGTTTTGCAGTTAATGGATTAGCTGTAAGTTTTACAACTGGCTCTATTGGATTACCTATAATATTTCCTTGTCCAGTAGGAAATAAATGTATATTAAATCCCCCTGCTGCCTGTAGGGTAACACATTCTGCTGCAGCGGAAGAAGTATCCATAAAATATAAACCTTTTCCTTTTTTTGGTTCTTCAGCAGGCTCTAAAACATCAATAAATTTTCTTGAACCAATTTTTTGAAAATTTCCAAACGCTTTTTCCTCAATAGTTGTAAGACCTCCGGCAATATTTCCGGCTGTAGGTTGGCTTTCTGATAAATCATCAGTAGCTTCTTTCAATATAAAATCATTATATTCGCTCCAAGTTTTCATAAATTTTTTTTGAGCCTCAGGCGTTGCACCTCTTTTTGCGCAAACTTGCTCTGCTCCAGTTAACTCTGAAGTTTCACCAAAACATAAATGAACTCCTAGTGGTTCAAGTTTGTCCATTAGATTTCCTACAGTAGGGTTCGAGGCTAGTCCAGAAGTGGTATCGGACTCACCACATTTTACAGAAATCCATAAATCACTGAGAGGGCACTCTTCTCTTTGCTTCTCAGACGCCCACATAGAAAACTCTTGAGCCTTTTTTGAGGCCTTCATAATTGTTTGAATATCACCACTTCTTTCAATATGAAAACCTTCAACTGGCTTCCCTGTTTCTGCAATGCCATCAACTATTTTTTTTGTCCATTTAGGCTCAATTCCAATTACTATTACAGCTGCAACATTTGGATTTCTACCTGTTCCAATCATGGTTCTAAAATGTAATTCTAAATCTGCTCCAAATTGTAATCTTCCATATGAATGAGGTAGTGCGATTGTTCCTTTAATATTATTAGCTACTGCCTCAGCACAAGCATTTGAAATATCATCTACTGGAAGGATAATCACATGATTTCTTGTGCCTGCTCTACCATTTTCCCTTTTATAACCTAAAAAACTTTTTGGAATACTCATAAACTATTTACCACTTTTTTGTTTTTACATTATGAACATGGACATGCTCACCCTTTTTAATTTCTTTGACAACTTTTCCAATATCATGGCCATATTTAAAAATTGTATCTCCAACTTTTAAGTTCTTGAGTGCGATTTTATGACCTAAAGGAACCTCATTTTCAGATGGAACATTCACCGTTTTATCATTTTCCATAATCCAGGCGTTACAATTTTGGCCTTTTTTAGTTGTCTCTATTACAACAACCCCTACGTTATCTTTTTCATCGTGAATGATGAGGTCTGGTTTTGACATAAAAATATCTAATGGATATAGACTAAAATCTAGTATAAAGAAAGATAGATTTTCAATAATATATTAGGGGTATCAATATGGCAAAAATGACAACCGAAGAAGCTTTTGTAAAAGTTTTACAAATGCATGGTATTGAACATGCATTTGGAATTATCGGCTCAGCTTTTATGCCGATCTCAGATATTTTTCCTGACGCCGGTATAACATTTTGGGACGTCGCGCACGAAACCAATGGTGGATTAATAGCTGATGGTTACACTAGAGCTACTGGAAAAATGTCGATGGTAGTTGCACAGAACGGACCGGGTATTACCGGTTTAGTGACACCAATTAAAACTGCATATTGGAATCATACTCCACTACTTTTAGTAACACCTCAAGCTGCGAATAAAACGATGGGACAAGGTGGTTTTCAAGAAGTAGAACAAATGAATTTATTTAAAGATATGGTATGTTATCAAGAAGAAGTAAGAGATCCATCGAGAATAGCAGAAGTTTTAAATAGAGTGATTGAAAAAGCAATAAGAGGATCTGCCCCAGCACAAATAAATGTTCCTAGAGATTTTTGGACACAAGTGATTGATATAGAATTACCGCCAATTGTAAGGTTGGAAAGACAAGCAGGGGGAGCCTCAGCAATTGATGAGGCCGCAAAATTACTTTCTGAAGCAAAATTTCCTGTCATATTATCTGGGGCAGGAGTGGTAATTGGAGGAGCAATTCAAGATTGTGTTAAACTTGCTGAAAAATTAGACTCACCAGTCTGTTCAGGTTACCAACACAACGATAGTTTTCCAGGAAGCCACCCATTAGCAGTAGGACCATTAGGTTACAATGGATCAAAGGCCGCAATGGAATTAATTGCAAAAGCTGATGTTGTTTTAGCATTAGGAACAAGATTAAATCCTTTCTCAACTTTACCAGGTTATGGAATTGATTACTGGCCAAAACAAGCAAAAATTATTCAAGTTGATATGAACTCAGATCGAATAGGATTGACTAAAAAAGTGACTGTCGGAATTTGTGGTGATGCAAAATTAGTAGCTCAACAGTTACTAAGTAAGTTATCTCCAAAAGCAGGTGATACTGATAGACAAAAAAGAAAAGATCTTATTCATCAAACTAAATCTGCATGGTTACAGAAACTTTCTAGTTTAGATCATGAAGACGATGATCCTGGGACAGTATGGAACAAAGAAGCCAGAGAAAGAGATAAAGATAGAATGTCCCCAAGACAAGCTTGGAGAGCAATTCAAGCAGGAATGCCAGAGGATGTTATTATCTCAAGCGATATTGGAAACAATTGTGCGATAGGAAACGCTTATCCGACGTTTGAAAAAGGAAGAAAATATTTAGCCCCTGGTTTATTTGGTCCTTGTGGCTATGGGTTTCCATCTATTCTTGGAGCTAAAATTGGTTGCCCAAATACTCCTGTAATTGGTTTTGCCGGTGATGGAGCTTTTGGGATTAGCATGAATGAGATGAGCTCGTGTGCAAGAAAAGAGTGGCCAGCTGTTTCAATGGTAATTTTTAGAAACTATCAATGGGGAGCAGAAAAAAGAAATACTACATTATGGTTTGATAACAATTTTATTGGTACAGAGTTAGATCCCGAATTAAGTTATGCAAAAGTTGCAAATGCATGTGGTTTAAAGGGAGTGACAGTAAAAACAATGGAAGAAACTACTAAAGCGATTAAGCAATCTTGCGAAGATCAAAAAAAAGGGACAACAACTTTCATTGAAGTTATATTGAATCAGGAATTAGGTGAGCCATTTAGAAGAGATGCGATGAAAAAACCAGTAAGAGTAGCTGGTATTAAAAAAGAGGATATGAAACCTCAAAAAGGCTTGAATTAAATTATTTAAATGAAATCGAAAAGTTCGAATAGAAGTTTTGGCCTGTTATTTTTTATTGTCTTTTTAATTTTAGGTCTTTGGCCATTAAAAAGCGGGGAAAATTTAAATTTTTATTTTTTAGCTATTTCAATGATCTTTTTAATTCTGGGTTTAATTAATTCAAAACTTTTGTCTCCGTTCAATAAATGTTGGATTAAACTTGGAGTAATTTTAGGTAATATAATTGCCCCAATTGTAATGGCTTTAGTGTATTTTGTTATTCTAACCCCAGTAAGCCTAATAGTAAGATTATTTGGAAAAGATTTGTTAGCTTTGAGGTTTTTTAAAAAAAAAGAAACATATTGGATTACAAGAAAAAAAACACTTGGTTCAATGAAAAAACAATTTTAAATGTTAGAATTTATAAAAGAATTTTGGGAATTTTTATTTGAAAGAAAAAAATATTGGCTATTACCAATAATTATTGTTTTGGCTTTATTTGGTTTTTTAATTGTTTTAAGCCAAGGTTCTGCGGTAGCACCGTTTATATATACTATTTTTTAAGTGACATCTATTTTAGGTATATCAGCATTCTATCATGATAGTGCAGCAGCTATTTTAGTTGACGGTAAAATAGTTGCTGCAGCTCAAGAGGAGAGATTCTCTAGAATAAAGCATGACTCAAGCTACCCATTTAATGCAATACAATTTGTGCTTGATCAATCAAAATTAAATTTAAATGATATTGAACACATCGTTTTTTTTGAGAAACCTTTTTTAAAATTTGAAAGATTGTTAGAAACCTATATGGCATTTGCTCCTAAAGGATTTAAATCTTTTAGTCTCTCAATGCCTATTTGGCTAAGAGAAAAATTATTTCAAAAAAAATTTTTATTTGATAAACTTCAACAACATGATGATAATTTTAAAGACATAAATAAAATAAAATTTTCAGAACATCACTTCAGTCATGCAGCAAGTGCATTTTACCCATCACCTTTTGAAGAAGCAGTAGTGTTAACTTTAGATGGTGTAGGTGAATGGGCTACAACTACAATTGGAATTGGTAAAAAAAATAAGCTTGAGATAATTAAAGAAATACATTTTCCGCACTCTTTAGGTCTTCTTTACTCAGCATTTACTTATTATGTTGGTTTTAAAGTGAATAGTGGTGAATATAAGTTAATGGGATTAGCTCCTTATGGCAAACCTCTATTTAAAGACTTGATACTTCAAAAAATTATAGATCTTAAAGAAGATGGTTCGTTCAAGTTAAACATGAAATATTTTAATTATGCAACAGGATTGACAATGACGAATGATAAATTCTCCAAACTGTTCGGTCATCCAGTAAGAGACCCCAATAAAGATTTACTTACTCCATTCCATATGGATCTAGCAGCTTCTATTCAAGCTGTTATTGAAGAAATTATTTTAAGAATTACAAAAAATATTTCATCCAAATATAAAATAGAAAATCTTTGTTTAGCTGGTGGAGTGGCATTGAATTGTGTGGCAAATGGGAAAGTTCAAAATGAAAAAATATTTAAAAATATTTGGATACAACCAGCCTCTGGTGATGCTGGAGGATCTTTAGGAGCTGCCCTAGCTTACTGGCATCATGAATTAGGAAAACCTAGAGATGAATTTTCTGACAAAATGATGGGATCATTTCTTGGTCCAAAATTTGATAATAATTTTATAGAGACAAAACTTAAATTATTAAAAGCAAATTTTAAAAAATATAGCAAAGAAGAAGTTACAAGTTTGATTGCTAAAGAATTGGCAAATGAAAAAATTGTTGGCTGGTTTCAAGGTAAAATGGAATTTGGCCCAAGAGCTCTTGGAGGAAGATCAATATTAGCTGATCCGAGATCAGAAAAAATGCAAAAGGAATTAAACTTAAAAATAAAGTTTAGAGAAAGTTTTAGACCCTTTGCTCCATCAGTCTTAAGGGAAGACGTAAATGAATGGTTTGATTTAGACATTGATAGTCCTTACATGCTTTTAGTCTCTCAAGTTAAAAAAGAAAAACAAATTCAAATGAAAAAGGAAGATGAAAATTTATTCGGTATAGAAAAATTAAATGTGAAACGATCAAATATCCCTGCCGTAACGCATGTTGATTATTCCGCTAGAGTTCAAACGGTTCATAAAAACACAAATCCAAGATATTACGATTTAATAAAAGAATTCAAAAAAATTACTAATTGTCCAGTGCTTGTAAATACCTCTTTTAATGTAAGAGGTGAACCAATTGTGTGTTCCATTGAAGATGCATTTAATTGTTTTATGGGAACTAATCTAGATATTTTAGTTATTGAGGATTTTGTCCTATTTAAAGAAAATCAAAGTAATTCATCAACGGGAGATTACAAGAATAAATTTGAATTAGATTAAGTTTTTACTTTAAAAATTCTAAAAGTTTAGGATAAATTATTTTAACAATTTCTTGTGATCCAGTAGGTGTTGTATGAACTCCATCCCACCAATAATCTTTTTTTCCATTTAATGATTTAGCCAAATCAATACAGAAATATTTTTTTTTCTTACAATGTTCAATTAAAGAGTAATTAAGTATGAATAAAGTTTTATTGTGATTACCATTGTGAGCTAATTGATTAATAAAAATAGGTTTTGCTTTATATTTTGCAACAAGATTTACCAATTTATCAATATTTTCTAAATACGTTTTTATTTTATCTTTATTTTCATTCTTAAGGTTAGGTATATTATAAATTTTAATCGCATTATCATAAGTTAAAAAATCAAAACCCTTTTTAGTATAATTTTTAATTCCAATATCAAAATCATAAGAAACAGTTTTTTGTTTATTGATATAATATTTATGTTTTATTTTTCTGATGTAATCATATAACAAGCTTCTTGATTTAATATTATCACTTATAAGCTCAGTTATAGATGGATTTGCAACGTGACCGATTATAGTTTTTTCATCATTGTCATTGGGATCTTTTAAATGATCATTCATTCCAATATAAAAAATAAAATAATTTGGATTAAACCCTTGAAGTTTTGGAAACCATTTTTCAAAATTGAAAATATGACCTCTTGTAGACTGACCCTCAATACCAGCGTTAATAATTTTTTTATTAATATCTTTTTCTAATCTTTGATTTAAAAGGCCTGTAATAGTATATTCATAAGGTTTATATCTCTCGTCAGCTGTGCTTCCTCCAATCAAAACAATTTTTATTTCCTCAAGATTTATTTCATCCCCTCTGAATCCATAATAGTTTCTTTTATAGGTGAAATTATAATTTGCGTTATTAAATTTTACGCTAATTGGATTTTTCTTCATTCTATGCTCGCGCATATAAGGACCTAAGTTATTTTTATCAAACCAATATCCGAATAAAAGCTCTATTACTAATATCAAAAAGAGAAAAATAAAAAAATTAATAGAAACTACCTTTAATATTTTCATTTATTTAAAACGCTCATAGGATCTAATTTAACATCAAACCAATTAAGTCTTATATCTAAATGGGGACCTGTTGCTCTTCCACTTTGGCCTAAAGTACCAACTATTTGCCCTTGTTTTATTTTTTCTCCAACTTTAACATTGATATCTTTCATATGCATATAAAGTGTACTTACTCCGTGGCCATGATCAAATATTATAGTTCCTCCTGTAAAATACATATCATTTTCTGCTAAGGTAACTTCTCCATCCATCATTGCTTTGACTGGGGTTCCTTCTGGAGCATGAAAATCAATACCATAATGGGGTCTTCTTGGTTTACCGTTGAGAATACGTTGACTACCATAAACACCCGTTATTATATATTTATCTATTGGGTAAATAAATTTTTCTTTGAAAAAATCATAGCTAGTGTCGATTGATCTTGCTTTTCCTATTAACACATTATCTTTTTTAATTCTTTCATATACTTCTGGCGGAGGCGTAACTTGTTTTGGAGGCAATCCATCAATTCTTTGAATTTTATATTCTCTCTTCAACACTTTTTTTTCAATAGTTTTTATTTTTCCAGACTCTCTTATTGTTATAATGACATTATTTTTTCTATCTCTATCTAAGCCAAATGCAAAATATCCGTCTTTTGAAACCCGAATTTTTTTATTATCGATTTTCACTTTAGAATTTGGAAAAGTTTTTCCCAATACAAATGAACCTTGTTCAAATTTTCCCTTGAATTCTACTGCATTCAAATATTGGAATTTAAAAAAAATAAAAAAAAGTAAAAGAAATAACCTCATTTTGCTGTCCATCCACCGTCAATTACAACTGATGTGCCAGTGATCATTGAAGCCGCTTCTGAGGCTAAATAGGTTATTGATGTTGCAACGTCACTCACTGTTACAACTTTTTTAATAGGTGTATTTTCTTTTACATATTTATTATATCTTTTGTCAGCAAAATATTTTTTTGTTCTTGGAGTTAATACTATATTTGGGCAAACACTATTTACTCTAATATTATACTTGGCTAAATCTAGAGCCATTCCTTTTGTTAAACCTTCAACACTAAATTTGGTCATACTATAAACACTTCTTTTTTGACCTGCTACTAGACCAAAAATAGACGAAACATTTATAATTGCACCGCTTTTTCTTTTTAATTTAATAATTTGTTTCGCACATAATTGAGCTACATTAAAAACTGCTTTTGTATTTACGTTTAATAAAGTCTCCATTGAATTATTCTTTACATTTAAAAAAGGTTCTGGAATGTTTGTTCCTGCATTATTAACTAAAATATCTAATTTTTTTAATCTTGATATAAATGATTTCATACGATTGTAATTATTTACATCACAGTTGAAAGGCGTGTAATTAACTCTAAATCTTTTGATTTCTTTTTTAAGACTATTTAGTTCAGTTTGATTCCTACCAATCGCAATAATATTCCCACCTGCCTCAGCAATGGCTATAGCCGCACCTCTACCCAAGCCTTTTGTGGCACCAGTAATTAAAGCTGTTTTTCCTTTTAAATTTATATCTTTAAGATAGATTCCCATTATTGCGCTGTCCAACCTCCATCAACTACTAAGGATGTTCCTGTTATCATTTCGGATGAGTCCGCAGCCAGAAATGCCACAGCAGTTGCTACATCACTTTCTTTTGCAACTCTCCCTAATGGTATATTTTTAAGCATTTTATTTTTAAATTTTTTATTTTTAAAAAATTTTTTAACCATTGGTGTTTCAACAAATGTAGGACAAACTGTATTTACTCTAATATTATAAGGTGCTAATTCATACGCCATACCTCTTGCAAGTCCTTCTATACCAAATTTATTCATATTATAAACATTACGACCTTCACAACCAACTCTCCCCAACTGTGATGACATATGGATTATAGATCCACCAATTTTCTTTCTATTTTTTGCTTCGACCATTTTTTGAGAGCATAATTGCGCAACGTTAAATGCTGCTCTCATATTTAAATTAGTCAAGTACTCCATATTTTCTTGACTTACTTTTATAAAATGTTGGGGTCGATTATTCCCTGCATTATTTACTAAAATATCCAGTCGATTAATTTTTTTTAAGACTTTTTTAAAATTTTCTAAATTTGTTACGTCACAAACAAATAATTGGCTTGAGCCTTTAGTTTTTTTTATAATATTATTAACTTTAATTAAGTCAGATTTTGTCCTACTCAATATTATAACTTTAGCCCCTGCTTCTGCTAAAGCTATTGCGCAAGCTTTTCCTAGTCCTTTTCCAGCTCCAGTAACTAGAGCGGTTTTGTTTTTAAGGTCAATTTTTTTTAACATTAAAGAATTAAAATCTTAATATCTGTATAAATTAATTCAATGGCTACTATTAAAATAGCTAACAGTCCCAACCAAGCAATCCATCTATATCTTTTAATCCAGCCTGAAATTAAGTTTGCTGCAACTGCCATCAATACAATTGATAAAATTAATCCAAAAATTAATAAGTGATAATGGTGTCCAGCTGCACCAGCTACACCAAGAACATTATCCAGACTCATCGTAAAGTCAGCAAGAAGCACTGTCCATATAGCTTTGAAAAAACTAGAACTATCTACCTGGATATTCTCTTGCTTTGAGGCCCCTTTAATTACATCTACGTAAAGTTTGTAGACAATGTATAATAATAAAATACCACCAATTAATCTTAAGCCTGTAATTTGCAACAAGAAAGCAGTTAATAGGGTCAAGATAATTCTTAAAACTACAGCTCCTCCTATACCCCAAAAAATTACTTTTTTCCTTTGCTCAGGAGGAAATTTTGATGCAACTATCCCAATAATAATTGCATTATCTCCTGCTAGCACAAGATCAATAAAAATAATTTGAGTTAAAATTGTTATTTGCTCTGGGGTAAATACTTCGGCTAACATTAACTGTTCAATATCATGTCCGAAGCCTTTTCTGCAATCATAATCGTAGGCGCATTCGTATTACCGGAAGTGATATTTGGCATTATTGATGCATCAACTACTCTTAAATTTTTTAAACCATGGGCTAACAATTTATCATTTACTACCGCTTCCTCTCCCTTACCCATTTTGCAAGTTCCTACAGGGTGAAAAATAGTTTGAGAGTATTCACTAGCTGCCTGTACTAATTCTTCATCATTAGTTATATGAGCACCTGGTCTATATTAGCTATAACGTATCCACTCATATCTAGCCCGCGTAAATCGTTCTGGATAATTTTTCGATTTTTTCTTTTGAACCTTTAATTTGCTTATAAATAAATTTATTACACTCACCATTTTTAGCTTTATCAAAAGGCTTTCCATAAACTTTGTCCACATAAACATTCATGCCTTTATTCATCTCATCATCCTTAACACCTTCAGATGCAAGGTATTCTCTAATTACCTTTACTGAAGCCAAAGCTAATTCCATGTTTTTAACTTCAATAGTCTCAGCTGGTAAAACAGCAGTCGCACTGTAGTGACCTAAACACTCTATTGTTTTTTCTTTTTGAGCTTTAGTAATGTGCCCTGCGGCAAAGGCTGAGCCTAAATATAAGAAAGCTATCAAAATTGATAATTTTGTTTTCATAATAAATCTTATTTAATATTCTTTTAAATTAACTATGTTAAAATTTTATTTCAGGTATGCAATTTGTCTACAACCAGAAGAAGAACTAAGGAATAAGAATGATTTTAGGGGCAACACAAGTACCATTATGTATTTCTTGAAATGCATCTGAACCTTTTTTAAGATCTCGGTACTCTATCCATCCTAAATCGCCTAATTTTTTGTCTTTTAAAATTAGTAAACTATTTTTAAAGTCATCATTTGTGTAACAATAAGTTCCAACTAATGTTACTTCTTGGATTGTAAGTTTTTTAAAATTAAAAGTTCCAGAGTGTTGAGTTAAACCTATATGAACTATAGTGCCTCCAGGCGCTATTGAATTAATCGCTTGATGTCTAGTAATCTCTAGTCCCACAGACTCTAATATTAAGTCAAAATGATTTTCTTTTATAGATTTATCATCTGGTGCAACAAAACTTGCTTTAAGATATTTTCCGCATTCATCTAATCTTTTTTTATTAGGATCAGACATGATTATATTACTAGAATTTTTTTCCTTATTTAGTACCAGGCCACAAAGCAAACCTATAGCCCCCGCACCTTGAATTAAAATTTTACACTCCGATAAAGGTTTTTTTAAATTTGCCTCAGCTAATAAAACTGCATGTAAAGCAACAGCAGTAGGTTCAGCCAACGCAGCTTCTTTCATATTTAAACCTTTTGGTACCTCAAAAATATTTTGCTCTGGAACAGAAACTAATTCTGCTAAACCACCATCTCTTTTTGTAGGAGTGCTCATTCCAATCATTGTTCTTTGCGGGCACAGATGCTCTCTTTTATGTTTACAATAATCACAGTTCTCACAACTAATAAGTGGATTGATAACGACTTCTTTATTTTTAAATTTTCCATCTAAACTTGTTCCGCTAAATTCGTGACCTAATATAAGTGGTGGAATTCTTCTTTCGTCTTTGCCATGGTAAGCATGCATGTCTGAACCACAGATACCTGATGCATGAACTTTTACTAATGCCTCGCCAGGTTTTTTAGTGGGATCTTTTTCCTCTCTATAAACTATTTTTTCTGTTCCAGTATAAACTAAAGCATGCATTAATTAGAAAAACCGTATTTTCTTAATCTCACATCTCCCGTTCTAGCGTGAGCTTCCATTCCTTCGTATCTTGAAAGTCTAGCAGCAGCTGCTCCTACTTCCTTGGTCGACTCTTTTGTCATTCTTTGAAAGCTTAATGTTTTAATAAATTTTCCAACAAATAAACCACCTGTATATTTTCCAGCGCCTTTTGTTGGTAATATATGATTTGTACCTGAACATTTATCACCATAAGCAACAGTAGTTTCCTCTCCAATAAATAAGGATCCGTAATTTTTAAGTCTTTTATGAAACCAATCTAAATTTTTTGTTTGAACTTCTAAGTGCTCAGGAGCGTATTCATCACTTATCTGAACCATTTCTTCATCTGTGTCACATAAAATAACTTCTCCGTAATCTTTCCATGCAGCTTCTGCACTTTTTCTTGGTAATTCAGGAAGTTCTTTAATTAATTCTGGTACTCTTTTTAAAACTTTGTCTGCTAAATCTTTGCTTGTAGTATAAAGCCAAGCTGGTGAATTATAACCATGCTCTGCTTGACCAACTAAATCAACTGCAACAATTTCAGGATCTGCATTTTCATCAGCTATTATTGCTATCTCTGTTGGTCCAGCAAATAAATCTATTCCCACCCTTCCAAATAAAATTCTTTTAGCTTCCGCAACAAATTGATTACCAGGGCCAACTAGCATGTCAGCCGGAGCATTTTTAAATAATCCATAAGTCATCGCAGCAATCGCTGGAATTCCACCCAAATTCATTATTACATCAGCTCCACATAAATTTGCGGTATAAATTATAGTTGGATGAGCTCCAACATTTGGTTTTGGAGGGCTACATGCAATGATGTTTTTAACACCAGCTACTTTTGCTGTTGTAACACTCATAACAGCTGAAGCAATATGAGCAAATCTTCCTCCTGGAATATAACACCCTGCGGTGTTGACCGGCACAAGTTTTTGTCCTGCATATAAACCTTTTGATAATTCTATTTCGAAATCATTGCCGTAATTTTTTAATTGAGCTTCTGCAAATTTTCGAACTCTATCATGAGCAAACTTTACATCGTCTTTAGTTTTTTGATCTATGGATTTATTTATTTCCTCAATTTTATCTTTAGAGACAATTATATCTCCTTCATATTTATCAAATTTCTTTGTTAGTTCTTTACATCCAGTTTCTTTAGATGTTTCTAAATCTTTAAGAAGTGTTTGAACAATTTCTCTAGTTTTTGCATCATCTGTAGATGCTGTTTTAGGTGCTTTCTTTAAATATTTAATTGCCATATAAAAGTGTCGGTAACCACAATGCAATTTGTGGAAATATTACTATTAATATTAATCCAATTAATTGTAAAACCATAAATTGCATCATTCCAAGATATATATCCTTTAAATCCCATTCAGGAACAACACCTTTTAAAAAATAAGCCGATAAAGCGACGGGCGGCGAGAGCCAACAGGTCTGAAGATTTACGGCAACAAGAATTGCAAACCAAGTTAGATTAAAACCAAGAGCTTCGACTAATGGTAATATAATCGGAATAATAATCATAACAATAGGCACCCATTCTAAAGGCCAACCTAGTAGGAAAATCATCGCCATTATCATTGCTAAAATTAAATACTTATTCATCTCTAGACCAAGTAAAAACTCAGTCAATAAAGTGGGCGTACCCAATCTAGCAAACACTGCTCCAAAGAAATTTGATGCAGCTACTAGAACCATTATTAAGGCTGTTATTTCTAATGTTTTAACAAGAGCTTCTTGTAATTTTGGTAGAGTTAATTTTTTATAAGCGAGTGATAATAAAAGCGCACCCATCGCTCCGCAGCCCGCAGCCTCTGTCGGTGTTGCAAAACCTAATAATATACTTCCAAGCGCTGCAAAAACTAATGCTGCTGGAGGAACTAATCCTAAAAGAAATTCAATCCAAACAGTTTTCATACTGGTTGGTCTCATGTCTTCTGGTAATGGTGGACCTAATTTTGGATCCAGCATACATCTAATTGTTGTGTATGCAGCAAACAACGAAGCTAAAAGAATTCCTGGTAATATTGCAGCTGCAAATAAATCTATAACAGGAATTTCCATAATTGGCCCCATAACTACAAGCATGATGCTTGGTGGTATTAAAATTCCTAATGTACCACCTGCCGTAATTGTTCCCGCAGCAAGCTGAACATTATAACTAGATCTATTCATAGATTTAGCAGCCATAATTCCTAAAATTGTAACTGAGGCTCCAACTATACCTGTCGCTGCAGCAAAAATTACAGAGACAAATAAAACAGCATAATAAAGTGATCCTCTAACTCTGGCCAACATAAGCTGAAACGCTGAGAACAACCTTTCCATTAAACCAGCTTGCTCCATCATAATTCCCATGAAGACAAAGAGCGGTACGGCGGCGAGGGTTTGTTCGGTCATGACCATCGAAAACTGTAAGGTCATCAAATAGAAAACAAGTTTACCAAATCCTAGATATCCAAATACAAAACCTAAAAAAATTAAAGTAAAAGATATTGGAAATCCAACAAAGATAGCAAAAAGCATTACTCCAACTAAAATAATTCCTAATATCGCTGGATCAATTAATTCTGCTATCATTTTTTCTCTTCTCCAGGCCACTCACCTTTTTTTGCAGCCCAATAACTTTTAAGTAATTCTGATACGCCTTGAATTAAAAGAAATATAATCCCTATTAATAAACATGTTTTTATAGGCCACATGAATGGCATCCAAGTTGTATCCATTCCCCTTTCGCCTCTTCGAATTGACTCTTCGACATATCCTATAGTCATGTAAAGAAAGACTATTAATCCCGGAAAATAAAATAAAATATATAACCAAAAATCTACAAGACCTTGATTTTTAGTTTTAAAATTTCTGTATAAAAAATCTGCTCTTATATGAACTCCTTTGGAAAGAGCATACCCTGCTCCTAACATAAATAGAGCCCCATATAAAAATCTACTCATATCGTAAGCCCAAATTGTTGGAGCTAAAAATAATTTTCTCATAATAACTTCATAAGTCATTGCTAAAATTAAAGGTACAAGGATCCAACAAACTACATTACCTACACGTTTGCTGAATTTATCTATTGAAGTAATAGTGTTAGCCATCCAAGCTGGCATATCAGCTGGCATTTTTCCTGAACCGCCGCGCCTCTCCGCAATCATTTCATCTGAAATGTCTATTTTTGGTGGCTTATCATTCATAATCTAGTCCTAAAAAATTAGAGCGGACGGTTAAGTCCGCTCTAAAATATTTTTAAAGTTTTTGCTTATTACTTTAATGTCGCTGCGTGAGCCATTCCTAGCTTAGCATTTGACATTTGAGCACCGCTCCAGAATGGTACGGCAATGTCAGCAAATTCTTTCATTGATTTATAAACTTTAGCAAAAAATTTATTTTCTGCTGCGTTTTTATTCAATGTTTTCTTCGCTGCTGCCATATATTCTTTAAAGTAATCTGTTGGAGTGTCTTCTAAAATTACTCCATGCTTAGTCGTTAACTCTCTTAAAGCTTTTCCATTTTCATAGATCCTGTAGCTTAAAGATTTAGCTAATGAAGCATTTGCAGCTACTTCAAGAGATTTTTTCTCATGAGCAGTCATTTTCTTGTAAGTTTTTCCAGTAATATAAAAGTCAGCATTTACTACTACTTGGTGTAAACCTTGTAGGTAATAGTGTTTTAATACTTTTTGGAAACCAAATGTTAAATCTGGTTTTGGACAACACCATTCTGCTGCATCGATAGTACCTGCTTGTAATGCTGGAAGAATATCTCCACCACCCATTGCTACAGATGCGATACCGATATCTTTATATGTTTGACCAGGAATTCCTGGAGGTGTTCTGAATTTATATTTTCTAAAATCAGCCATGTCTTTAATTGGTTTTGGAAACCAACCTAAAGCTTCTGGGCCAACTGGTTGAAGCATAAATCCTTTAATGTCTCTACCCATTTCTTTCCATAGTTGGTCATATAATTCTTTACCACCACCATATTGGAACCAAGATAAAAACGCTAAGTTATCTATACCTACTCCACCACCTGCTACTGGCGAACCAAATAACATGGCAGCTGGGTGATCTCCAGACCAATAGTGTGTCCATGCGAAACCACAATCAATTAATCCTTTATCAACCGCGTCTAAAGTCTCTTTTACTCCTACAACAGCACCTGCTGGCAATATTTCAAATTTTAATGAACCGTCAGTAAGTTCTGTTACAGTGTCAGTAAAGTCCTTTAACATCTTAACTTCATCAGCTTTGGTGTTAAGAACGGTCTGACATTTTAATGTTTTAGCATTTGCTGAAGTCATAGAAATCCCTACAAAAACAGCTAAACCTAAAACTACAGATAATAATTTTCTCATTATTCCCCCGTTTTAGTTTGTTAGTTGCAAGGAGTATGTTTTATCAATGTATCAGAGTCAAACTAAACAATTAAAACCTCAAGTTGTAAA
>CACJSY010000011.1 GCA_902596205.1 uncultured Pelagibacteraceae bacterium | reverse complement strand
AGGCTCTGTACTACTGGTCTCCTATTGCTGATGAATTAAAATCTCTTGATAGAAAAATAGTTTTGAACTCAATCTCATTAAAGTGGGGATTAATGAAAGATGAATTCAAAAAATTAACTAGAGACTTAAATTTTAATTAATCTCTATTTTGTCTGTTTTCAACAAGTGATGCTACGACGCTTGGATCTGCCAATGTTGTGGTGTCACCTAAGTTATCCGGTTCGTTAGCTGCTATCTTTCTTAAAATCCTTCTCATTATCTTCCCCGATCTAGTCTTCGGTAGACCCGGAGCAAATTGTATAACGTCAGGGTAGCAAATTGGACCTATTTGTTTTCTAACCCATTGCTTAAGATCTCTTTCTAAGTCACCTGTAGGATTTTCACCAGAGTTTAAGGTTACATAGCAGTATAATCCATTTCCTTTTATACTATGAGGAAAACCAACTACTGCAGCCTCAGCAACTTTGGGATGGGCAACAAATGCACTTTCAATTTCAGCAGTTCCAAGATTGTGTCCCGAAACAATTATTACATCATCTACTCTACCAGTTATCCAGTAGTAACCATCTTTATCTCTTCTGCAGCCATCACCTGAAAAGTATTTTCCGTCAAATTGTGAGAAATACGTATCGATAAATCTTTGATGATCTCCATAAACAGTTCTCATTTGCCCTGGCCAAGAACTAGCCATGCATAATCTTCCTTGACCCTCGCCTTTAATAACCTTTCCATCTTTATCAACTAACACTGGTTTAATACCATAAAATGGTTTTGTTGCAGAACCAGGTTTCAAATCTA
Source organism: uncultured Pelagibacteraceae bacterium (assembly GCA_902596205.1). Taxonomy (GTDB): domain Bacteria; phylum Pseudomonadota; class Alphaproteobacteria; order Pelagibacterales; family Pelagibacteraceae; genus Pelagilacustribacter. The sequence continues at coordinate 27,713 of CACJSY010000011.1, read as the reverse complement.
TTGCACCAGGTTGAGGCGCTATTAATATACCTCCTGTTTCAGTTTGCCACCAGGTATCAACAATTGGACATCTAGCATCACCAACTGTTTTGTAATACCACATCCAAGCTTCAGGATTGATTGGTTCGCCAACTGTTCCTAATAATTTGAGAGATTTTCTGCTTGTTTTTTTAACTGGTCCGTCTCCCTCCCTCATTAAAGCTCTAATCGCAGTAGGAGCTGTGTAGAAAATATTTACTTTATATTTATCAACGATTTGCCACCATCTCGAATTATCAGGATAATTTGGAACGCCTTCAAACATGATGGTAGTCGCTCCATTTGCTAAGGGACCATAAATTATGTAGCTGTGCCCTGTTACCCATCCAATATCTGCGGTACACCAATAAATATCGTTTGGTTTATAATCAAAAATATACTGATGAGTCATTGAGGCATAAACCATATATCCGCCAGTTGTGTGTAAAACTCCTTTCGGTTTTCCAGTGGATCCAGATGTATAAAGAATAAACAAAGGATCTTCTGCGCTCATTTCTTCAGGATCGCACTTAGAAGGTGCAGAGGAAATCAATTTTTTATACGAAATATCTCTTTCATTATTCCAATTAACTTGATTTCCAGTTCTCTCAATTACAACGCATTTCTTTACATTGGGACATTGATCCAAAGCTTCATCAGCTATTTTTTTTAAAGGGATTATTTTTCCACCTCTTACTCCTTCATCTGCAGTAATCAAATATTCAGATTCACAATCTGTGATTCTTGTTGCGATTGAGTCTGGAGAAAAGCCTCCAAAAATAATAGAGTGAACAGCACCTATTCTTGCACAAGCCAACATCACGTATGCAAGTTCAGGTATCATAGTTAAATAAATTGTTACTCTATCTCCCTTCTGAACACCTAAGCTTTTTAAACCATTAGCTGCTTTACAAACATTTTGATGTAATTCTCTGTAAGAAATTTTTTTAGTATCAGCAGGGTCATCACCTACCCAAATTATTGCAGTTTTGCTTGGATTTTTTTTTAGATGTCTATCAATACAATTAGCTGATGCGTTTAGAGTTCCATCATAATACCATTTAATTTTAACTTCCTCTTTACTGTATTTAACGTCTTTTATTTTTGTATATTTTTTTATCCAAGAAATTCTTTTTCCTTCTTTAGCCCAAAACTTATCATTCTCTTTTATTGAGAGTTTATATTTCTTTTTATATTGAGACTCATTTACATAAGCATGATTTGCCCAACTATCTGAAACTTTTATTAAAGATTTACCGTCGCCATCTTCAAGTATTTTAGGGGCTTTAAAATTTTTTTTTCTAGGTTTTGACTTTCTAGATTTTGATTTCTTTCTTTTTCTTGACTTTGTTTTTTTTATTTTTCTAGATTTTTTTCTTGACCTAATAATTTTTTTAGACTTCTTTCTTCTAGTCTTTTTTGATCTTTTTGATTTTTTCTTTCTCTTTTTTTTAGCCACAATTTCTCCTAATTGGCATTTATTTTACCCATCTTATAAATAATTTTCCAGCTTTTAAAATCAATAGGCATTACTGATAATCTACTTTGTTTGATAAGTGGTAAATGAGAAATACTCTTTGTTTTTTTAATCTTTTCAAGTGATATCGGGTATTTTATATACTCTTCGAACCTAACCTGGACGGCTACAAATCTTTTTTTTTTGTCAGTTTTGTCGATAAAAGCTTCTTTAATTACTTTTACTATGCCTACAATTTCTTTTCCAATATTCGAATGATAAAAAAAGCACAAATCACCTACCTTCATTGCTTTTAAATTATTAGCTGCTTGATAGTTTCTAACACCATCCCAAGCTGCTCCTTTTTTCCCTGCTTTCTTTTGTTGCTCAATTGACCAAACATCAGGTTCCGATTTCATTAACCAATATTGCATTATAATTTTAACCCAGGTCCCTTCATGTAAGGAGCGTTTTCATCAAGAGGCCATCTTGATTTTGCGGCTACTGTAATATCATCAATCATATTTTTTTTAAATCTTTGTATACCTGCCCAAGCAATCATAGCAGCGTTATCACCGCAAAATCTTAAATCTGGATAAATAGTTTCAAAACTCATTTCATTAGACAAAATTGATAAATTTTTCCTTATAGACTTGTTTGCTGCAACACCGCCAGCTACTATTAATTGAAAATTTTCTTTTCTTGTTTTCTCTCTAAACATTTGAACAGCAACTTTAGTTTTTTTATAAAGAATTTTATTAATAGTATTTTGAAAAGAGGCTGCTAAATTATATTTCAACTTATCTTCTCCGTTAATTTTTTTTGACTCCCTTAGTACTGCCGTTTTAAGACCAGCAAAGGATAGGTTACAACCTGCTTTATTAATAATTGGCTCAGGTAGTTTAAAAAAATTTTTGTCTCCTAATTTTGCAAATTTTTCAACATTTGGTCCGCCCGGGTAACCCAAGCCTAACATTTTTGCTGTTTTATCAAACGCTTCTCCTAAAGCATCGTCTATTGTTGTTCCTAATTGTTCATATTCATTAACATCTTTAACTATTAAAAATTGTGTATGACCTCCTGAAATTAATAGTAATAAATAAGGAAACTTAATTTTTCTTTCCAAACCAGGACTTAAAGCATGTCCTTCCAAATGATTCACTCCAATAAAAGGTTTATTAGAAAATGTAGCGATTGATTTTCCAATATTTAAGCCAACAGTTAAACAAACAATCAAACCAGGCCCAGCGGTTGCCGCAACACCATCTAATTCATCAATAGAAATTTTACTTTCTTTTAAAGCTGTATCTATAATGTATTCAATATTTTCTAGGTGAGCTCTAGCTGCCAATTCAGGTACAACACCTCCAAATTTCTTATGTTCTTCGATCTGACTTGAAACTATATTGGATAGGATATCCGCAGTTCCTTTGTCATTTTCTCTTATGACAGCAGCAGCTGTTTCATCGCAACTGGTTTCTATACCAAGAAAAGTTATTTTTTTAGTCATTCGATTTATAATTTAAATAGTATAATTTAGATCTTTCAAATATATAATCAATTTATGACTAAAATTACAATCGGCGCCAGAGGAAGCAAGCTTTCAATTGCTTATGTTGAAAAAGTGAAAGAGCTTTTAATTAAAAAAAATACTGACTTGAATGAAGAAAATATAGATTTTAAAGCTATTAAAACCTCTGGTGATATTAATCAAAACGTAAAATTATCTGAAATAGGTGGCAAAAATCTATTTTGTAAAGAAATTGAAGAGAAACTTTTGAAGAAAGAAATTGATATTGCTGTTCACTCCTTAAAAGATATGGAGTCTGTAGAGGATAGCAACCTTATCATTGGCGCATATATAAAGAGAAATGATTATAGAGATGTAATGATAAGCAATAAGATTAAAAGCTTAGAAGATCTAAAAGGTAAAATAGTTATTGGCTCAAGCTCTAAAAGAAGAGAATTACAGCTTAAAAAAATTAATAAAAATATTTCTGTAACAAGTATGAGAGGAAATATTGATACTAGAATTAAAAAACTCGAAGAAGGTAAATTAGATGGAGTAATCTTAGCTGCAGCAGGAGTTAAAAGCTTATATTTAAATGATAAGATAGGTCTTACTTTTAAAACGGAGGATATTCTACCAGCAGTAGGGCAAGGAATTATAGCTGTCCAATGTAATAAAAACGACGACGTAGTTAGAAATCTTTTGAGAAATATTAATGATACAGAAACTGAAGTATGTGCAAAATCTGAACGTGCAATGTTACAAGCAATCAAAGGTAATTGCGAAACAGCTGTTGGTGGTTTAGCAATAATAGAAAATAATAATCTTAAATTTAAAGCTCAATTATTTTCAGACTCAGGATTAAAAAGTTACGAGTATGAGCTGAGGGGCAAAACTAGTGAAGCAGTAAATATTGGAAAATCAGTTGGTGAAGAACTATTAAAACTTGCAGGATCTGAATTTAAAAAAAAATGAATATATTAATTACAAGACCTTTAATAGACTCAGAAGATTTAATGGGAAAGCTTTTTTCTCTAGGACATAAGATTGTTCACATCCCAACTCTTAAAATCTCAGCATCTAATGCTAATCCAGTAGATGCAAAAAAATATGATGCATTTATTTTTACGAGTGCTAACGCTATTAGAAATTTAAAGTTAAACAATCAAGATAATAGTAAAATATGTTTCTGTGTGGGCTCTATTACGGAAAAAATTGTAAGGCAAAAAGGATATAATAATACAATTTCTGCAGGTGGAACCGTTAATGCTTTAAAAAATATTATTTTAAATTCAGATCAAATTGATAAAAAAAAATCTATTGCTTATTTTTGCGGGGATTACATTTCTTCCAATTTAGACATCGAACTTAAAAATGATGGATTTCAAATTGACAAGATTATTAACTATACTTCTGAAAAAATTACCGATCTTAATGAGGAAAATAACAAAATAATTAACAATCATCCTCCTGACATAATTTTTATTTACTCTAAAAGAAGTGCTGAAAGCTTTATTGAAATTGTAAAAAAATACTCTCTTAATGGGTTGATGACAGAGTCTAGAGTATTATGTATAAGTGAAAAAGTTTTAAATGTATTTAAAAACTCAGGGTGGAAAAAATTAGAAGTTTTCCAATCAGGAGAAGAGCTAGAAAAACTGAGAGTTTAAACGTATGGAAGTGTTACAAAATTTCAAAAATTTGTTTTTTGATGTGTGGAACGAAGGCATATCTGGAGTAAATATTTCAGAGATAATAATTGCATTACTTATTTTCTTATTTTTTTTATTTTTAAGGGGTGTTTTTTCCAAGTTTGTTGTCAAAAGATTAGAAAATTACGTATCAAAATCTACAAATAATTTTGATAACTCTCTTGTTTTTTCAATGGAGGGACCAGCAAAGTTCTTTCCAGTGGTTTTAGGATTTTTTGTTTCTACAAGTTATTTAACTGTTGAAACACAAGCAGCTGAATTTTTAGAAACTATTAATCGATCTTTAATAACCATTTTAATATTCTGGACATTCCATCAAATCATTGGACCTTTATCAGTGGTAATCAAATCGGTAGGAGGCTTGCTTTCAAAAGATTTAATCAATTGGATTATAAAAGCTATTAAAGTTTTAATTTTTATTTTGGGAGCCGCAGCCGTTCTCGAACTTTGGGGAATAAAAATTGGCCCCATCATTGCCGGTTTAGGTTTATTTGGTGTAGCGGTTGCACTTGGAGCTCAAGATCTATTTAAAAACTTAATTTCAGGCATATTAGTTTTAGTCGAAAGAAGATTTCAAGTTGGCGACTGGATTTACGTAGAGGGAGTAATTGAGGGAACTGTAGAGAGCATCGGCTTTAGATCAACTGTAGTAAGAAGATTTGACAAATCCTTGGCAACAATTCCGAATTTTCAATTTGCTGAAAATGCAGTGATTAATAATACTCAAACAACAAATAGAAGAATTAATTGGATGATTGGTTTAGAATATCGAACTACTAGCGAACAATTAAAAAATATTAAGAAAGAAATTGAAGACTATATTAAAAAAAGTGATGATTTTGTTAAATCCAAAGACACTTTGTTATCAGTTAAAGTAGATCAATTTGCTGCAAGCTCTATAGATATTAGACTTATTTGTTTTACAAAAACGAGGCACTTTCAAGAATGGCTTAATGTTAAAGATACTTTAGCTTTAGAGATTAAAAACATTGTAGAAAAAAATAAAGCTTCATTTGCATTTCCAAGCACATCGGTTTATGTGGAGAAAAATTCATGAAGTCAGTTTTAATATTATTTGATAATGTAATTACTCTTTACATTTGGATATTAATCATCAACGCTGTTATAAGTTGGTTAGTTGCATTTAACGTCTTAAACACTGGAAATAGGTTTGTTTATGCAGTTCTTGATTTTTCTTACAGATTAACTGCTCCACCTTTAAACTATATAAGAAGATTTCTGCCCAACTTAGGCTCAATAGATATTTCTCCTGTAATATTAATTTTAGCACTAATGTTTTTAAGAAATTTTATTTTTGAAATGTTTGCCCCAAGTTTATTTTAATGATGATTATTGATGGAAAAAAAGAAGCTGAAATTTTAAGACAAGAGATTAAAAAAGAAATTGAATCATTAAAATCTAAAGATAATAAAGTTCCTGGATTAACCGTCATATTAATTGGTGATTTTGCGCCAAGCCAGATTTATGTTAAGAACAAAGAAAAAAGTGCCAAAGAGGTCGGAATTAATTCTAATGTTGTAAGATACTCCAAAGAGGTTACAGAGGAAGAAGTTTTAAAAAAAATTGAAGATCTTAATAATGATATTGATGTTTCTGGTATACTAGTTCAACTACCTTTGCCTTCTCAAATTAATAAAGAAAAAATTATTAATGCTGTAAGTCCTAAGAAGGATGTAGATGGGTTTAATCCCATAAATGTTGGTAACCTTTCATCTGGTTACAATGCTTTAGTTCCTTGTACACCTTTAGGATGCTTGTATTTGATAAAAAAAGTAGAAAAAAATTTATCTGGAAAACATGCAGTTATAATTGGTAGATCTAATTTAAATGGTAAACCTATGGCTCAATTACTTTTAAAAGAAAATTGTACAGTTACAATTGTTCATTCAAAAACGAAAGATTTAAAACAAGAGTGTTTAAAAGCTGATATCTTAGTTGCTGCAGTTGGAGTAGCTAAATTAGTAAAAGAAGATTGGGTAAAAAAAAACTCAATAGTTATTGATGTAGGTATAAATAAAGTGGGAGATAAAATAGTAGGGGATGTTGATTTTGATGCTGTAAAAGAAAAATCCAAAGCTATAACTCCGGTTCCCGGCGGGGTAGGACCAATGACTATTGCTTGTTTGCTAAAAAATACCTTGGATTGTTTTAAAGCTCGTTAGACTTTGATTTATCAATTTTTAAGTACTTACTATTTCTAAATCTAATTATTACAGTAGCTAAAGCCACAATTAATATTGCGACTGAAATATAAATTAAATTTGTTGGATCACTCTCTTTATCTTGCAATATAATAAATCGTGCTAAAGCTGTTATTGCAATTACTAAGGGATAGGTAATTCTTACTGCTCTTGTTTCCCAATAAGATCTGACTAATCCGATCACCTCTATGTAGATGAACATCAAAAGCAGGTCTGCTAAAGTAATATCTCTATTTTCATACATTTCTTTCATCTCTAAAAAGAAAGCAATGATCGTTGAGATTAGGACAACTACAACAGCAACTAGCTGAATATTTCGAATCGAATTGTTCATTTAATAACTTTGTATCAAAAATTTAACCTTTATTTAACTGTTTAGAATGAAATTTAATAAAATTTTCAACTTTTTTCTTATTAAAAGTTTTATTTTCTTCAAAAGAAACTTTTTTCATTGAATAGGCTTTGTTTTTTGTATTTCTTGAGAGTATCGTAATATTCCCTTTATATAAGCTCAAAACTATTTCCCCAGAAACTTGATTTCTTTTTTTATCGATTATCTTTTGAAGTCTAATTCTTTTTTTTGAAAACCAATATCCATTGTAAACTAATTCTGCATACTCTGGCATAACTTTCTCTTTATCATGGGTTGTTTTTTTATCTAAAGTCACCGACTCCATCGCTCTATGTGCAATATATAACAAAGTTCCACCTGGTGTTTCGTAAACACCTCTTGATTTAATACCAATAAATCTATTTTCAACAAGATCTACTCTTCCAACACCATTTTTCCCAGCAAGAATATTCAATTTATTTAAAAGTTTATCTGGCCTTAATCTTTTTCCATTTACAGCAATTGGATCACTATTTTTAAACGTAATTTTTACTTTTGTTTTTTTATTTGGAGCTTTCTCTGGTGAAATAGTTCTTTGAAAAATAAATTCTGGTGCAGAATTTTTTGGATTTTCTAAAACCTTTCCCTCAGTAGAAGTATGAAAAATATTATCATCAACAGAGAAAGGTGGAGCACCTTTTTTGTCTTTTGGAATTGGAATATTATTTTTTTTTGCATACCTAATTAAGTCTGCTCTGGACTGTAATTTCCATTCTCTCCAAGGCGCAATAGTTTTAATTTTTTTTCCACCAAAAAAAGCATAACCGAGTTCAAATCTAACCTGATCATTGCCTTTACCTGTAGCTCCGTGAGATACCGCGTAAGCCTTAAATTTTTTTGCAATGGCAATTTGTCTTTTGGCTATTAAAGGTCTAGCAATTGAAGTGCCAAGTAAATAAATACCTTCATAAACAGCATGTGCTCTAATCATGGGAAACACGTAATCTTTTACAAAGATATTTTTTAAATCTTCGATTATTATTTTTTTTACTCCGAGACGTTTTGCGTTAGCTATAATTTTTTTTCTATCAATTTCTTGACCGATGTCTGAAGTGTAGGCAATTACTTCTGCTTTGTAATTTTCTTGCAACCATCTTAAAATAATTGAAGTATCTAGTCCGCCAGAATAGGCTAATACAATTTTTTTCATTTACCCGCAGGTTTTTTTTGCAGTATTATACGCTTTTGTAAAACCCATCATTGAATAATGATCAGTAGTTTCAGCACCTTTGATTGTTCTGGCTTTAACAATAAGATTTGTTGCTCTTTTCATTAATTTGATAAAATCTTTTTCTTCTTGGTCATCTAATAACCAAGCGAAATTTTTTTGAGAAAAAAAAGAGTATCTTTTTTTTCCTGAGCTAGCAGTAACAGTTGAGCTTTTATAGTCGTGGCCACTTGTAATGCTAACTTCATCTTTAATATTCTCGCCAGGTCTAAAAGTCACAAACAACTTAGATTGCTCCCTTTGAATCGCTCCTGGAGCTCTCTTTGTAGGAATAGTTTGAGCAAAGCAAATTTTACCTTTTTCTGTCTCTGCAACAAAACTTTCCCAATTTTTATATTTACCAGTTGACCTAGGCGTATTTGCAAACGCGTTAAAAGAAAAGATTACAAAAATAATTACAATAAAAAATTTTTTAACAACCATAATTTGTTTTTATACTAAATTAATCTGATTTCAACGTTGGATTAAGGTGATGGATTAGGGTTGTTGTTATGGATTTCATTTACTTTATCCAACATTTCATCTGTAAATTCTATATTTATACTCTCAACATTCTCTTTTAATTGTTCCATAGTTGTTGCTCCAATAATATTGCTTGTTACAAATGGTCTAGAATTTACAAAAGATTGAGCTAACTGAACCATTGTCAGATTAAAATCCTGAGCAAGTTTAAAATATTTATCATATGCTTGCATTGCTAAAGGATTTAAATGTCTTTCCCAACCTTTAAAGAGTGCCATTCTTGAATCTTTAGGCATTTTACCATTCCTATACTTGCCAGATAATCCTCCAGCTGCGAGAGGGTAATAAACAAGTAAACCACATTTCTCCCTAATAGAAATCTCTGACATACCTATTTCATAAGTTCTGTTCACTAAATTATATGGATTTTGCACCGACATCATCCTTGGAGCACCTTTATTTTTTGATATTTCAAGATACCTAGATAAACCATAAGGTGTCTCATTAGACATACCAATATGCCTGATCTTCCCGCTTTTTATAAATTTTTCTAATGCTTCAAGTATGCTTTCAAAACTATTCCAATTTCCTTCTTTATTATTGAAAAGATAGTCTCTTCTTCCAAAAAAATTAGTTGAACGTTCTGGCCAATGTAATTGGTATAAGTCGATATAATCTGTTTTTAATCTTTTTAAACTACCATCAATAGCTTCACCAATTTTCTTCTCATCAAAATTATTACCTCCACCTCTTATCCAGTTACATCCTGGCCCAGCAACTTTAGAAGCTAAAATAATTTTATCTCTATTTTTCCTTTTTTCGAACCAATTGCCGATCATTATCTCAGTTTTACCGTAAGAGTCCGAAGTTGGAGGTACAGAGTAAATTTCTGCAGTATCAAAAAAATTTATTCCTTGTGATACCGCGTAGTCCATCTGCTCAAAAGCATCTTTTTCAGTATTCTGAGTTCCCCATGTCATTGTGCCGAGGCAAACTAAACTCACATCAATATCTGTGGTTCCAAGTTTTTTAAATTTCATAAAAATTAATATTTATGGCTCTTTTTTAGGTCAATTTTTGACTATTGAAAAGTTTATAAAAAAACATATATATAACGTATGGAATTTAACAAACAAACATCAACCGTAAGATCATCAGCTTCCGAAGCAGTTATAGATCAGGGCTTACGTTCTTACATGTTAAAAGTCTATAACTACATGGCATCAGCGTTAGTTCTAACAGGATTTGTTGCGCTCTTAACTGCGAAATTTGCTGTACAATCTTTTGAGCCGTTAATTTTATCTCCATTAGGCAACTCTCTTTATAACTCAGGTTTAGCTTGGGTTGTGATGTTAGCGCCATTAGGAGTAGTTTTTTATATGAGTTTTGGTATTGCCAAAATGAGTGCCTCTAAAGCACAAACCGTTTTCTGGATTTTTGCAGGTTTAATGGGTTTATCACTTTCTTCAATCTTTGTAGTTTACACAGAAGCAAGTATAGCAAGAGTATTTTTTATTACTGCTGGAACTTTTGGGGCTATGAGTATTTATGGATACACTACAAAAAGAGATCTAACTAAGCTTGGTTCTTTCTTAATGATGGGTCTTATCGGAATTATAATTGCTTCTTTAGTCAACCTCTTCATGAAATCAGCAATGATGTATTTTGTAATCTCTATTTTAGGAGTTCTAATCTTTGTTGGGTTAACTGCTTACGATACACAAAAAATAAAGAACATGTATTTAGTAAGTGATAGTGGCGAGCTAATGGGCAAAAAAGCTGTCATGGGCGCTCTAACATTATACTTGGACTTTATAAATCTATTTATAATGCTTTTAAGACTTTTCGGTCAAAGAAGATAATTACTTCACTAATCTTAATTTATTCCAACTAGTTTTATTTATCAGCTGATTTAAATTTTCAGATTTTTTTAGAATTGCTCCGTTTTTATCCTTAATCAGATATTTTTCATTAAAATATCTTGGTTTAAGATTCTTTAAAATTCTCAAGACAGGTTTTTCGGATGCTCTTTGATATACATTAAATGATACTTCTTTTATTCCAGAGGTAAACGAATAATCTTTCCAAGAACCGTTTGATACCATTTTTGCATACAAATTAAGTATACTTTGTAATTCTTTTTTAATAAAAAATTTTTCTTTTTCTTTTTGTTGAATAGTATTATTTACTACTAATTTAATTTTACTCATATTTTATGTTTATTAATTAAAGGCACTTGCATTGCGGTAAATATTATCGTTATAGGCAACATTCCCCAAACTTTAAAATTTACCCATGTCGTTTCAGGTTGCGTACGCCAAACAATTTCATTTAATAAAGCTAAAAATATAAAAAAATATGCCCATCTCGAATTAAGTTTTCCCCATCCTTCTTCATTAAGTTGAAAAGCTGTTTGTAAAAAGAATTTTAAGAAGTTTTTATTAAAAAAGGATTTACTAATAAGAAGTATGGCTGCAAATAATAAATTTACTATTGTAGGTTTCATGTAAATAAAGATTGGATTATTAAAATATAAAGTAAGACCCCCAAATAATGAAATTACTATTGCTCCTACAAGTGGTACAAATGGAACTTTTTTTTCTATAAAATACATTATCGCAACGGCGATTAATGTTGAAATGATCAGCGGAGGAATAGCTGCAGATAAGTTATTCCCACTTTTATAGTAGATAGTGAAAAAGATTAATAAGGGCCCAAAGTCTGTAATAAATTTTAAAAATGACTTATTCACAAATAGTTTTTTAGCATATTATAAAATTATAATAAATTAGATATTGATTTCTCTTAAAAAATTACTAACTATCACGAATGGCAATAAGTAACACAGCTAAATTTTCTATAGGTGAGGTCGTGAAGCATAGACATTTTGATTTTAGGGGAGTGATTTATGATGTTGATTTCGAATTTAACAACTCTGAGGAATGGTATCAATCTATTCCTAAAGAGGTAAGACCAAGAAAAGATCAACCATTTTATCATCTATTAGCAGAGAGTAATGACGTAACTTATGAAGCTTATGTATCAGAACAAAACCTTCTTTTAGACCAGTCCAAAAAACCAGTTAAGCATCCATTAATTGAAGAGATCTTTTCTGGAAAAAAAGGCTCAAGTTATCTTAAAATTTCTAATTAATTTTAGTTGCCTAAAATTTAACAATTTTTATTCAAATCCCCGACACAGAGAAATTGTAATTTTGTAATGTTTAGCCCAATTGAGAATATATTTCTTTAGTTATACTCCCTCCTATTTCTCAGTTGGGCCTATAATGTATCTTCACATGAAAAAAATATTATAGTAGTTAAGAGTGAAATGATTAAACTTTTAAATTTTAGCAATATATTTTTCTGGATAGAGAAACTCATTAACTTTATCAGCTCGATTTTTTTTGTTTTTCTTTTAGTAGCGCTTTCATTTGCTTTAATTTTTTCTCCTCCAGATTATTTACAAGGAGATAGTGTAAGAATTATGTATATCCATGTCCCATCGGCCTGGATTAGTTTAGCTTCATTTACGTTTATAGCTTTGTTGTCAATTTTACATTTTTTATTTAAGATTAAAAATTTAAAGCTTGTTATTAAAAGTATTGCTCCAATTGGTTTAATGTTTACATGTTTAGCATTAGTTACAGGTTCAATATGGGGGCAACCGACTTGGGGAACTTGGTGGGCTTGGGATGCAAGAATAACTTCGATGTCAATCCTAGCTCTTTTTTACATTGTTTTAATTTTAACTTATAAATTTGTATCAGAAGAGGACAAAGCTAACAAAATTTCAAGTTTTATTGCTATATTAGGTTTAATAAATATACCTATAATTAAATATTCAGTTGAATGGTGGAACACTCTTCATCAACCAGCAAGTATTAAGTTATCAGGATCAAGCTCAATTCATTCATCTATGTTAACACCGTTATTACTTATGTTTTTTGTCTTATTGCTGTATTGTGCGTTAATTTTTCTGATGAAATACAAGACAGAAATCATTAGAATAAAGAAAAAAAACTTGAAAAGATTATGATACAAAATTTTTTATTAATGAATGGCTACGGTTTATTTGTGTGGTCATCTTTTATAATTACTTTTATTGTGTGCGGTCTAGTTTATTACAAAACTTATAAAACACTTAAAAAGTATGAGAGAGAGTTTGCAAAAGAGATTAATGAGCTTTCAGCAGAACAAAAGAAATTAGTTGTCGAAAATTCAAAAATAGCTTCACAAGTCTTATCTTCATATAGCAAAACTATTTAAAGCAGTTAATGCTTCAAAAAAAAGTAAAAAAAAGAGCAACTCTTTTAATTGCTTTGACCCTTATTTCGTTACTTGCAATTTTTTTTATTTTAATGGGACTAAACAAAAATATTTTATATTTTAAATCTCCCACTGACATAAAAACTAACGAAGATATCAATTTTAATAAAAAAATAAGAGTTGGGGGAATGGTAAAAAAAAATTCATTAGTAATTGAAGAGAAAGAAATTAAGTTCATAATCACTGATTTTCAAAATGAATTACAAATTAGCTTTAGCGGAACAGTTCCTAATTTATTTTCAGAAGAAAAAGGTGTTGTAGCAGAGGGAAAGCTTCAAGATAAATCATTTTTTATTGCAGACAGAATTCTAGCTAAACATGATGAAAATTATATGCCACCAGAGCTAAAAAATTTGATGAAAAATAATGTTAAGTAATCTTGGAAATTCTATATTATTTTTATGTGTAATCTTAAGTTTAAGCATTATTTACTTTGCAAATCAGAGTCTAAAAACACCTGAGGGTAAGATAAGTAAAATTATCTATCAATTCAGTTTAGTTCAAAGTTGTTTAATAATAGTTTGCTTTTTTACTTTGATAGCAGCTTTTATTGTATCAGATTTTTCCTTAATTACTGTTTACCAAAACTCGCACACTTCTAAACCAATTCTTTATAAAATCTCTGGAACATGGGGGAATCATGAAGGCAGTCTTTTGCTTTGGGCAATAATATTAACAATATTTTCATTTTTATTTTTAGTTTATAATAATAATCATCCAAAAAAATTCAGATTATTAACTTTAATAGTTCAGAATATTTTAATACTTGGTTTTCTTTTTTTTATTTTATTCAACTCAAATCCTTTTAGTTCTTTAGTGCCGGCACCTAATGAAGGTTTAGGACTAAATCCAATTTTACAAGATCCTGCATTAGCTATACATCCTCCATTACTTTACATAGGGTTTGTAGGTTCATCTATTTACTTCTCTGCAGCAATAGCATCATTGATTTCAAATTATTCTTCGAATTCATTTTCTCTCTCAATTAAAAATTGGGTTTTGGTTTCTTGGTGCTTTCAATCATTAGGAATATTAGTAGGTTCTATATGGGCTTACTATGAATTGGGTTGGGGTGGATTTTGGTTTTGGGATCCAGTAGAAAACGCTTCGCTACTACCGTGGTTCGCAATGACTGCCTTGTTTCATTCACTAATTGTTTTTGAGCGAAGAAATATATTTTATTTCTGGGTTATCATATTGTGTTTAATGACATTCATTCTAAGTGTAATGGGAACTTTTCTAGTTAGATCAGGAATATTAAATTCTGTTCACACGTTTGCTAGCGACCCTTCTAGAGGTCTTTATATTTTATCGTTTTTAAGTCTAATGATTTTTGGCTCAATTTTTTTATTATTTAAGAAATATAAAACGGAAAATTATAATTTGAATCAAAATAGCAAAGAAACATTCATACTAATCAATAATTGGTTTATGATGTTCTACTTAGTAACAGTCTTACTTGGAACAATTTATCCTATTTTTACAGACGCGATAACAAATAATCAAATATCTGTTGGACCACCTTTTTATAACACTATAATTATTCCTATTGTAGTATTTTTCCTTTTATTTATGGCAGTAGGTCCAAGAGTTAAATGGATAAAAAATAAATTTGAAGATTTAAAAATTTACATTTTCATATTAATTGGCTCGCTTTTAATTAATTTTTTAATTACATATTTTTTAGAAAGCTATAGTATTTTATCAAATTTAATTATTATCAGCGCTTTATTTTTAATTAGCTCTTCTTTAGTTGATGGTATTAAAGAATTAAAAAAAAATAGATTAGATTATGCCAGGATAATTTCTCATGCTTCATTCGGTTTTCTAGTATTATTTATCGGATTGAACGATATATTCTCAATTGAAAAAGACTATAATATTAAACTTGGTGAGACAAAAAAATTTGAAAATTACTCAATTAAGTTTCAAACATTAGACTTAAAAGAGTTTTCTAATTATAAAGCTGTTGTTGGTGAATTAGAGGTCTTAAACACTGATACCAATAAAAAAAATATTTTGAATCCTGAAATTAGAATATATGACAACCCTCAAACTCTTACTTATGAAGCTTCGATAAAAAGTAATTTTTTGAGGGATTATTATTTAACTATGAGCAACATTGATCGATCAGATTATTATAACATTAAATTTCAGAGGAAACCTTTAATGATTTGGATTTGGATTTCAGTAGTTATGATCGTAATTGGAGGATTTTTAAGAATATTTACTAATGCAAAAAGCAACTAAAGTACTAATAATATTATTTTTGATATTTGTCATAAGCATATTTTATATAAGCCTAAATAGGGATACAAGTTATAATACTTCAAGCTTAATTAATAAAGAATTACCAGAGTTTGAAATCTCTTTCTTTAATGAAAAAAAATTTTACAAAAATAATGATCTAAAAAAAAATAACTATACACTCATAAATTTTTGGGCCTCATGGTGTGCACCTTGCAGAACTGAACATCCAATTCTAATGAAATTATCACAAGAAAAAAATTTAAAAATATTTGGCGTAAATTTTAAAGATAAGAAAATTCATGCTGATCAATTTCTTAAAGAGTTAGGAAATCCATACGCTTTTATAGGAAAAGATATAAACGGGAAACAATCAGTAAGATTTGGAATTTATGGAATACCTGAAAGTATTTTAATTAATAAAAATCTTCTGATTATGAAAAAATTTGTAGGACCTCTTTCTTCTGATGATTTGAGTCAAATAGTAGAGATAATTAATTAATTATGAAATTTAAATTATTTTTGATTTTATTCGTTTTATACTCTCAATCTATTTTCTCAGAGGAAAAAAAAATAGATCCAAACTCAATTCATAAAAATCTAAGGTGTTTAGTTTGTCAGGGGCAGACCATATCAGACTCCAATTCTGACTTTGCGCAGACTATAAAATTGGTTGTAAAAGATTTAATAAATGAGGGTAAAACTGAGGAAGAAATTTATTCATTCATGTCAGATAAGTACGGAGAGTGGATCGTTTTTAAACCAGAGTTAAATATGCATAATTCTCTTCTATGGATCTTGCCTTATATTGCCTTAATTTTTGGTGGTTTTTTCATTTTTGGCTTAATAAAAAAAAGACAATAAAAGACTATTGGAAACTGTACATATTAAACATTTAGTTGTATTTTTTTGACATGAAATTCAAAATTATTATAAGCATTTTCACCATGCTGTTTGCACTTAACTATGCGGTTGCTGATCAAGGTGATACTAACGTTTCATTTTACGCAGGCACTTTTGATGTAATAGACAAAGAGGGCGACGATCAAACTAGTTTATTTGGAATAGAGCATAAAAATCCAAATTTGTTTAGAGATACATTTTTAGGAAAATTTAAGCCAATCTCTGGAGCTTTTATGACAGGTAATAGTTCAATTTATTTATATACAGGTGTTGAAGGTGAGTATGGTATTGGTCCATTAAAAATTTTACCAAGTTTTTCTCCAGGTTATTATGAAAAAGGTGACGGAAAAGATTTAGGTAGTGTTTTGGAATTTAAGAGTGAAGTAAAAGTCGGTTTTGACATTTTTGAAAACTCTAAACTAAGTTACAGTTACAGTCATATCTCAAATAACGATTGGGGAGAAACAAATCCAGGAACAGATAATCAACAAATAACTTTTTCAAAAAATTTTTAATAATTATGAATCTCAATGATTGTTATAATTATGATGATTTTAGAAAATTAGCAAAAAAAAATTTACCAGCCCCAATATTTCATTATATCGATGGGGGCTCAGATGATGAAACAACATTAAAAAGAAATACAGAGTCATTTCTAAAATGCGACTTGGTACCAAATATCTTAGCAAGCGTTGGTGAGCCGGACCTTTCAACAACAGTTTTTGGACAGAAAATTGATATGCCTTTATTTTTAGCTCCAACTGCTATGCAACGCCTATATCACCATGATGGTGACAAGGCTTCAGCGCGAGCAGCAGAAAAGTTCGGTACATTTTATAGTATGTCAACTATGGCAACATCTTCAATTGAAGAAATAGCTAACACAGCAGGTGGACCGAAAATGTTTCAACTTTATATACATAAAGATCAAGGTCTAACGGATAACCTGATAGATAGATGTAAGAGTTCTGGATTTAAATCACTATGTCTAACTGTTGATACAGTAGTAGCAGGTAATAGAGAAAGAGACCATAGATGGGGTTTTACAACTCCACCTAAATTAACTTTAAAAAGTATTATGAGTTTTGCAGCACATCCTAAATGGGCTTTTAATTATTTAACACACAAAAAATTTGAGTTAGCTAATGTATCTCATTGGACAAAAAAAGGATCAAGTATCGCAAAAGGTGTGATGGAATATATTAATGAACAGTACGATCCAGCAATGAGTTGGAAAGATGCCGAGTACGTTGTAAAAAAATGGGGGGGACCATTTGCATTAAAAGGTGTTATGTCAGTCGAGGATGCTAAAAGAGCGATTGATATTGGCGCTTCAGCAATTTTATTATCTAATCACGGTGGAAGACAACTTGATGGCTCAAGATCACCTTTCGATCAATTGCCACTTATAAAAGATGCAGTTGGAGATAAATTAGAAATAATATTGGATGGCGGCATAAGAAGAGGGACACATGTCCTTAAAGCATTATCACTTGGTGCTACAGCATGTAGTTTTGGAAAAGGTTTTTTATTCGCTTTAGGAGCAGGCGGTCAAGCTGGAGTTGAACAAATTCTTAAAAGAATGAGAGATGAAATAAGAAGAGATATGATTTTATTAGGGTGTAAAAGCATAAAAGAGCTAAATAAAACCAAAATTGCATATAGGTGATGCAAAAAAACTAATATGCAAAAGCAAAAATAAATATTAGGCTAGAATTATGAAATTGGCAAAAAATTTAGAAAGACTCGGAACAGAAACTGCATTTAGTGTTTTAGCTGAGGCTAAAAAACTTGAGGCCCAAGGAAAAGAGATGATCCACCTGGGTTTAGGTCAACCAGATTTCAAAACTCCTCAGCATATTATGGATGCAGCAAAAAAAGCAATTGATGATGGGCATCATGGATATGTTTTGGCAAACGGAATTACAGAGTGTAGGCAAGCTGTTTCAAGAAAAATAAAAAGCTTATACAAAAAAGACATAGACTCTGAAAGAATTATGATTATGCCAGGGGGAAAACCCACAATGTATTATGCAATTCAAATGATAGGTGAGCCTGGTGCAGAGATTGTTCATCCAACACCAGGTTTTCCAATTTACGAGTCAATGATTAACTATACTGGAGCAAAAGCAGTTCCTTATGATTTAACAAAAGAGAAAGATCTTAAATTTGATCCGGAAAAAATATTATCTTTAATAACTGATAAAACAAGATTAGTAATTTTAATTAATCCAAACAATCCAACAGGAAGTTTTGTTGAAAAACCCGCAATAGATTTTCTTGCTGATGGATTAAAAAAACATCCTCATGTCTATATTTTAAGTGATGAAATTTATAGTAGACAAATTTTTGATGGAAAAGAAATGCCAACATTTTTCAATTACCCTGATTTGCAGGAGAGATTAATTGTATTAGATGGTTGGAGCAAAGCCTATTCTATGACTGGTTGGAGAATGGGTTGGAGCGTATGGCCTGAGAAATTAATTCCTCATGTTACCAAGTTAGCAATTAATAGTTTTTCTTGCGTTAACGCACCGTCACAATTTGCTGGAATAGCTGCACTGGATGGGCCTGATGACTCAATTCATCATATGATGGAAAAATTTGATCAAAGAAGAAAATTAATTCATAAAGGATTAAACGATTTACCTGGTGTTACTTGTAGTATGCCAGGGGGCGCCTTTTATGCTTTTCCAAATGTAAGCGGTACAGGCATGAGCGGATCCGAATTTTCAAAAAAATGCATGCACGAAGCCGGTGTGGCAATTGTGCCTGGTACAGCTTTTGGTAAAACTTCAACAGATTACGTACGTTTTAGCTTCGCCGCATCGAGGGATAACATCCAAAAAGCACTAGATAAAATATCAAAAATGCTTAAGTAAAGGGACTTATGAGTAGTTTACAAATGCCAAAAGTTGATAAAGCGATTATGTCTAAAAAAGACAAAATAGCTTTAGATCTTCGTGGAATTATAAATTCGAAAAATGTTCTTTCTAGTCTTGATGAACTAAGACCTTTTGAAACCGATGGTTTGACAGCGTATAGACAAATGCCTCTTTTAGTAGTCATGCCTGAGACTGTAGAAGAAGTCAGTCAAATTTTAAAATATTGCAACGAAAATAAAATTAAAGTTGTTCCAAGAGGAGCTGGAACTGGTTTATCTGGTGGTTCTATGCCTTTAGAAGATTGTGTTTTAATTGCAATGGGTAAATTTAATAAAATTATTGAAATTGATTATGAAAACAGATGTGTGGTGACACAACCTTGTGTTACAAATTTGGCTATTACTCACGCTGTTCAAGATAAAGGTTTTTATTACGCTCCAGACCCATCAAGTCAAATTGCATGTTCTATTGGTGGAAATGTTGCTGAAAACTCTGGTGGCGTTCACTCTCTCAAATATGGAGCTACTACGAATAACCTTTTGGGTATAGAGGTGGTTCTAATGGATGGAACGATCACTAGGTTCGGTGGAAAAGTAATGGATGCAGAAGGATATGATTTCTTAGGCTTGATGACAGGTTCAGAGGGCTTACTAGGTGTTATAACTGAGGTAACTGTAAAAATTTTAAAATCACCTGAAGTTGTTAAAGCGGCTTTAGTGGGCTTTCCTTCAATCGAAGATGCTGGAAACTGTGTTGCACAAATAATCGCAGAGGGATGTATACCAGCAGGTATGGAAATAATGGATAAAGCTTTAACAAAAGCAACAAATGATTATTCTAAAGCAGGTTATCCAACCGATGCTGAAGCAATGATGATTATAGAATTTGATGGAACAGAACATGAAGTTGAGGCTTATATTAATAAGGCAAAAGAAATCGCAGAGAAAAATAATTCCTCAAGTTTAAAAATTAGTAAATCTAATGAAGAGAGACTAAAATTTTGGGCTGGCAGAAAAGCAGCTTTTCCTGCCTGCGGAGTTCTGGCTCCTGATTACATGTGTATGGACGGCTCAATTCCTAGAGGAAAGCTAGCTGAAGTTTTAAATGAAATTTCAAGGTTGTCTAAGAAATATAACTTGCCAGTAGCTAATGCATTCCACGCAGGAGACGGAAATCTTCACCCCTTAATAATGTTTGATGCAAATGATAAAGAGTCTTTAAGAAAATGTGAGGAATTTGGAGCTGATATCTTAAAGTATTGTGTCAAAGTTGGTGGCGCGCTAACTGGTGAACATGGAGTAGGTATTGAGAAGAGAGAGTTAATGTGCGAAGCATTTAATGATAAAGATATACAGCAACAATTAACAATTAAAGTGGCTTTAGATCCTAATTCGTTATTAAATCCAGGCAAGGTTTATCCAATACTTAGAAAATGTGCTGAGGAAGGAAGAGTTCATGTCCATGGAGGAAAAACAAAATTCCCAGACATCCCTAGATTTTAATCAAAATATTTTTAAACCAACTTCTAGAGAAGAAATAGTTGAGATAGTCAAAAATTGTTATAGAAGAAACATTCCCTTAGAAATCAACGGTTTAAAATCAAAAAATAAAATCGGAAGAAATTTTCAGTCTGAAAAAACTTTAGATCTTTCTCACTATAAGGGTATAATTGATTACAAACCCGAGGAGCTTTATATTAAAGTAAAAGCAGGGACACCACTTAAAGAAATAGTAGAAGAGCTTAATAAGAATAATCAGCAACTAGCTTTTGAACCTAATGATTTTGGTTACCTATTTTCTGGAGAAAGTAACAGCGGTTCTATAGGTGGAGTTGTCTCATGTAATTTTGCTGGGTCACGAAGATTTAAAGTTGGAAGTGTTCGAGATCATATACTTGGCTTTCAAGGGATTAATGGAAAAGGTGAAACTATCAAATCAGGTGGGACAGTAGTTAAAAATGTTACTGGTTATGATTTAAGCAAATTAATATCAGGATCATTCGGAACACTAACGATATTGACTGAACTTGCAATAAAAGTATTACCAAAACCTGAAACAAGCAAGACTTTAGTAATTAAAAATCCTCATCTTAAAAAAGCATTAAGCTATCTTGGAAAAGGATTGTCGTCTTCAACCGATCCATCAGGTGGAGTATTTTATCCAGATTATTTTGGAAAAAATTTTGTTTTAAATGATCTTACTCATGAGGGAGGATTAACTGCTATCAGAATTGAGGGGCCAACAAATTCTGTTGAGCAAAGATTGAATAGATTGTCTAAAGAATTGGGTCTTTTGGATCAAGAGCTTTCAATTTTAGATAATGAACAAAGTAATATTTTTTGGGGTAGAACGAAAAATTTAGAGGTTTTTAAAAGTTTAAAAGGTAACTTGTTAAGAATTGTTGTGCCAATTAGTGAGACCTTACAAGTAATACAAAAATTCAAAAATTATGAGATAAAATATTTTATCGACTGGGGAGGAAGCCTAATTTGGGCTTCATTTGATCAATTAAATACTAAAATACTAAATGAAATTAAGGATATAGTAAGAAAACATCATGGTTATATAACGTTAATCAAAGTTGAGGAGGATCTTAAAGCCTCTGCTGATATTTTTACAATAGATCCAATTAAGTATAAAATAAGTGAAAAAATTAAAAGGAGTTTTGATCCTAAAAGAATTTTTAACCCGGGAAAAATGTACACAGGAATTTAAATGCAGACATCATTTACTGAAAAACAACTTCAGAACAAAGATAATAAAACAAGTGAAACAATAATTAGAAAGTGCGTCCACTGTGGAATGTGTAATGCTACTTGCCCTACTTACGGAATTAATGGGGAGGAATTAGAGGGACCACGAGGAAGAATATATCTTATTAAAGATATGTTGGAAAATAAAAAACCAGCAACCAAGGAAATTGCAAAACATATAGACAGTTGTTTATCTTGTTATTCCTGCATGACTACATGTCCATCAGGAGTTAATTATATGCATTTAATTGATCATGGAAGAAATTATGTAGAGGAAACTTATAAAAGACCTTTTTTAGATAGATTATTTAGAAATATCCTCTCATTTGTATTACCAAGACCTAAAGCGTTTTTGTTAATGGCTTGGTCTTCTAAAATTGTAAAACCATTCAGTTTTTTATTTCCTAAATTTATAAGAAATGCATTGAACTTAATGCCTGATAAAATACCTGGAAAGAAATTAAAAGAAAAAAAAGTCTACGAGGTTGAGAAGGGCAAAAAAGTTTCGAGGGTTGCACTACTGACTGGATGTGTTCAAAGAGTCATATCTCCTGAGATAAATGAGTCAACCATTAGACTTTTAAACAGACATAATGTTGAAGTTGTCGTTATGCCAGACATATACTGCTGCGGATCCTTGAATCATCATTTAGGTAAGCAAAAATTAGCTCACGAGTCTTTTAAGAATAATATAAATAGCTGGCATGAGGAATATCTTAAGAATGGCTTAGACGCTATAATAAGCAATACATCTGGTTGTGGTACAACTTTAAAAGATTACGGTCATATTTTTAAAAATGACCAAAATCTAAAAAAAAAGGCAAAAAAAATTTCTGAATTAACAAAAGATATTACTGAGTACTTAGATGAGAATTTAAAGCTAAATATAAATCTTAACACTGAAAAAAAATATAAAATTGCATATCATTCAGCCTGTTCAATGCAACACGGACAAAAAGTTCATCAACAACCTAAAGATTTAATTTCAAAAACAGGTAATGAAGTTCTAGAAATACCAGAAGGACATTTATGTTGTGGGTCTGCAGGTACTTATAATATCCTTCATCAAAAAATGGCAAAATCTTTGTTGAAAAATAAAGTTAAAAACATTGAAAAAATTTCACCTGATTTTATTTCAACTGGTAATATTGGGTGTATGACTCAAATTTCCTCAGGAACTAGAATTCCAATTATTCATACAGTTGAATTACTTGATTGGTTCACTGGTGGTCCCAAACCAAATAAATTAGATAATTTCTAAAATGAAAAAAAAAATCTTTGTTACTAGAAGGCTTCTTAAAGAAAATGAAGAGAAACTTAAAACCTTATTTGAAGTTACATTAAATGAAGATGATAAGATTTATACACCAAAAGAAATCATTGATGGTTCAAAAAATTATGATGGAATTTTAAGCTCAGTCACAGACCCGATAAACGCTGATACTATTTCTAAATTATCTGACTCAATAAAGATAATTGCTAATGGTGCAGTTGGTTTCGGAAACATAGATATACAAGCTGCAAAAGAAAAAGGAATAACCGTTACAAATACACCTGATGTTTTGACAGATGCGACAGCTGATATTCAAATATTACTTTTATTAGGCGCATCTAGAAAAGCTTATGAGGGCCGAATTGCAGCAGAAACACAAAACTGGAAATGGTCTTGGGATTTTTTATTAGGGAAACAAATGTCTAATAAAAGACTAGGAATTCTTGGCATGGGCAGAATAGGAAGAGCAGTTGCTAAAAGAGCAAAAGCTTTTAATATGGAGATACATTATCACAATAGGTCTAAACTTTCTTCAGACTTAGAGGATGGAGCGATTTATCATAAAGATTTAAAGAGTTTATTTGAAAAAAGTGAATTTTTATCGATTAATTGCCCCGCTACCCCAGAAACAAAAAACTTAATTAATAAAGAGACCTTAAGTTATTTAGAAGAAAATACAGTAATAGGTAACGCAGCAAGAGGCGATGTAGTTGATGATGAAGCTATGATTGAGGCTTTGAAAAATGGGAAAGTTTTTGCTTATGGTTTAGATGTATATAATGGTGAACCAAAAATTCATCCTGAATATTTAAAGTTAAAAAATATTTTTTTGCTACCTCATTTAGGAAGTGCTACCAAAAGGACAAGGTGGGATATGGCATATAGGGCTACTAAAAATTTGGAAGATTTTTTTTTAGGGAAAAAACCAAGAGATCAGGTAAATTAGTACACCTCTAGATTGAATCTGCAATTTAAAATAATTCTAAAAAGTTAGAGACTCTGATTTGAGTTTATGCTTAAATATTTCAGTTAATTAACTAACGGAGGACATATGTCAAAAATAAAAAAAGGAGTAAAAACTCCATCAAGACGTAAGTTCTTTAAAGCAGCAGCAGCTACGGGTGCTGCAGCAGCAGCAACAGTTGCAATGCCTAACGTTGCATTTGGTGCTCCGCAAACTTTAAAGATGCAAGCGGCTTGGCCGTCAGGCGCTAACATTTTCTTTGAAATGGCTGGCGACTACGCAAAAATGGTAGGCGACATGTCTGGAGGTGAATTAAAAATTGATCTTCAGCCAGTTGGAGCTGTAGTAAAGACTTCGGAAATTGGACAAGCAGTAAGTTCAGGTGTACTTGATATGGGACACTGGGTAACAGCTTACTGGTATGGAAAAAATCCAGCAGCTTCTCTATTCGGTACTGGTCCGTCATACGGAATGTCATCTCAAGAAATCATGGGATGGATAGAGTATGGTGGAGGTAGAAAACTTTATGATGAAACACTTGCAAAAGTTGGTTTCGATTATATAGGGTTCTTCCACATGCCAATGCCTGCACAGCCTTTTGGATGGTTCAAAAAGAACGTAACAAAAGTATCTGATGTAAAAGGTATGAAGTACAGAACAGTAGGATTAGCTACTAACGTATTAACAGCAATGGGAATGGTTGTAAGACAATTACCAGGTGGTGAAATTCAGCCTGCAATGAAGACAGGTTTGATTGAAGCTGCTGAGTTTAACAACCCAACATCAGACTCTCAGTTTGGTATGCAAGACGTTTCTAAGCATTATCACTTAGGAAGCTTCCACCAATCACAAGAGATGTTTGAAATCCCAGTTAATAAGAAGACATTCAATGGATTATCGCCTAAACATCAGGCTATCCTAAAAAATGCTGCTTATGCTGCGAACAGTGATAACTACTTTAAAGCATTAGTAAGATACTCAGCTGACTTATCTAAATTGATGAACCAGCACAAAGTAAATGTGTATCAAACGTCAGATGCGATCTTAGCTCAACAATTAAAAGGTTGGGATAAAGTAATCGGAGATTTCAATAAGAAAGATCCATTCTTTAAAAAGATTGTAGACTCACAAAAAGCTTATGCTAAGAGAGTTATGAAGTACTTACTCATGAACCAACCTAATTACAAGTTGGCTTACGAGAATGAGTTCGGTTCAATAGCAAAAGTTAAAATTTAATTATATTTTAAACATAAAAGGGGGCGTATTTGCGCCCCCTTTTTTTATGGAAATTACAAAAAAATTAGAATAGTTTAAAATTTCATGAGGGGATTTATTCATTTTGCAGATACTTTAAGCACTTCCGTTGGGAAGGCATTTTCATGGTGCATTGTGATCTTAATGGGTGGTACTTGTTATGAGGTTGTTATGGCATATGCCTTCAATGCTCCTACCTTATGGAATTTTGATTTCAGTTTACAAATGTATGGTGCGATTTTTATGATGGCAGGTGCTTACACTTTATCTACAGAGGCCCATGTAAGAGGAGATGTAATTTACAGACTTTTTAAACCAAGAACCCAAGGTTATATTGATTTAATTTTATACTTCATATTTTTCTTTCCAGGCGTGTTAGCTTTAGCATTTTATGGTTATGAATATGCTTCACTTGCTTGGAAGATAAAAGAAACAAGTTGGAACAGTCCAGCTCAAATCCAAATTTATATGGCGAAATCTTTAATACCAGCCGCTGGAATTTTATTAGTTATCCAAGGTATTAGTGAAGTATGTAGAGCTATCATTTGTATTCAAACTGGGCACTGGCCAGCGCGAATGGTTGTAGCTGAGGAAACAGAAAAAATGTTAATGAGAACTTCACAAGACGAGGATCAAAAAGATGTTATTTAGTTTAACAAATCCTGAAATTGCAATTTTAATGATGGGAATATTCTTATTTGCCGTGCTACTTGGATTCCCAATAGCATTTACATTAATGGCAATGGGAGTTGGTTTTGGTTATTACGCTTACTTTGATCCGACAAGGATGGAACATCTTTTAGATAATAGAATTTTCCAATTATTCGTTCAAAATACTTACACCGTTATGGATAATACAGTTTTGACCGCGGTCCCACTCTTTTTATTTATGGGGTATTTAGTTGAAAGAGCTGGAATAGTTTCAAGATTATTTTTTGCAATTAGACTAGCTTCTCATAGGTTGCCCGCTTCAATGGCAGTAGCTGCATTAGTTACTTGTGCTTTATTTTCTACAGCGACTGGAATTATCGGAGCTGTTGTAACTCTTATGGGGCTTCTTGCTTGGCCGGCGATGATCAGAGCTGGATATGATAAAAAATTTGCCTCAGGTGTAATCTGTTCTGGTGGGTGTTTAGGAATTCTTATTCCTCCAAGTATAATGTTAATTGTTTATTCAGTTATCGCACAACTTTCACCCTTACGATTATTTGCAGCTGCAATTTTTCCAGGATTATTATTAGCAGGATTATATATAGGTTATGCGGTAACTTTAGCTTATTTTAATCCTTCGATCGCACCTAAACCACCTAAAGAAGATATTCCACCAAGATCAGAAATTCTAAAAGAGGTGATGGTTTCTTTCTTACCGCTTTTCTCTTTAATAATTTTAGTATTAGGAACTATTTTAGGAGGACTTGCAACCCCTGCAGAAGCGGCAGCAGTTGGAGCATTTGGGGCATTAGTGCTTTCATACTTTTATAAAACACTTAAGTGGAAAAATTTTAAAGAGTCGGTATTTTTAACTGCAAAAACAACTGCAATGATTATGTGGTTGTTTATTGGTTCATGGACTTTTGCATCAGTCTTTTCCTATTTAGGCGGGCACGAAGTATTTGAGCATTTCTTTAAATCAATGAACCTACAGCCTTGGCAGTTCTTAGTAATTACACAAATAATAATTTTCTTACTCGGTTGGCCATTAGAGTGGACAGAGATATTAATTATTTTTGTACCAATTTTTTTACCTCTAGTAGAATTTTTTGGAGTTAACCCTTACTTTTTTGCAATGTTAATTGCACTAAATTTACAAACTTCATTTTTAACTCCACCCATGGCGATGTCCGCATACTATTTAAAAGGTGTGCAAACTAAAAATGTAGAGTTGTTAGATATATTCAAAGGTATTATGCCATTTTTAGGTATAGTTATATTAGCTATGTTTTTAATGTACCTCTTCCCAGGGATAGCTCTTTGGTTGCCAGATACATTATTTGCTAATTAACGAATTTAAATGATAGACGTTACATCTTTAAGTGCTTACGAATTATCTCAAAAACTCCAATCAGGTGAAATATCATCCGTCGATCTCTGCACAGCATATCTAGAT
>CACJSY010000010.1 GCA_902596205.1 uncultured Pelagibacteraceae bacterium | reverse complement strand
GGCAATGATATGAAAAAACTTATTATTTTATCAATTTTAATAATTTATTCTTTAAGTACCTCAGTTTTCTCAAAAAATGATCTTTATGAAAAAATTGATCTTTTCGGAGAAGTGATAGAGAATATTAAAAAAGATTATGTTGATGAAGTTGACCAAGCAGAAATGATGGATTCTGCAATTAATGGGGTTTTACAATCTTTAGATCCTTATTCAGCATACATGAGTCCTGAACTTTTTAACGAAATGCAAACAGACACAAAGGGAGAATTCGGAGGCTTAGGAATTGAAATAGGTATGGAGGCAGGTGTGGTAAAAGTAATTTCTCCAATTGATGGCACCCCTGCTGAGCAAGCTGGTATAAAAGCTGGTGACTACATTGTAAAAATTGGCAAAGAACAAGTTCAAGGTAAATCATTAATGGAAGCTGTAAAATTAATGCGTGGACCAGTTGGAACATCTATTGATCTCACAATTAGAAGAAAAAATGAAAAAAAACCCTTAGAGTTTAAGATTGTTAGAAAGATAATAGAGGTTCAATCTGTAAGCTCTGAAATAATTAGTAAAGAGAAAAATATAGGCTACGTTAGGCTAAAATCATTTAATGAAAACAGTGATAACCAATTTTTAAAATCAATTAAAAAATTTGAGAAAAATAAAAAAATTAAAGGTTACGTTATTGATTTGAGAAATAATCCTGGAGGGTTGTTAACTCAAGCAATCAACATAACTGATTTTTTTCTAGATGATGGAGAAATTGTATCTACAAAGGGTCGTAAAGTTTCTGAAACAAGAAAATTTTTTGCAAGAAAAGGAGATGAAATTAAAGGTAAACCATTAGTAGTTCTAATTAATAATGGTTCTGCATCAGCTTCTGAAATATTTGCAGGAGCTTTAAAAGATCATAAAAGAGCGATTATTCTTGGTGAAAATTCTTATGGAAAAGGTTCGGTGCAATCGATAATACCTTTAAGGAACGGGGGCGGTATGAGGTTAACTATTTCAAAATACTACTTGCCATCTGGTAAGTCTATTTCTGAGGTAGGTGTAACTCCTGATATTTTAGTTGAGGAAACTGGAAATGATTTTCAAATTAATTCGGAAAATGACAATCAATTAAAATATGCTATAAATCTTTTTAATTCCTAAAACAAATGGATATAGAAAAACTCCCTTTCCGGATTGGAGTTGGCATTATAGTTCTAAATAATAAAAATCAAGTTTTTGTAGGTAAGAGAAAAGATAACCCAGGTAATAATTGGCAAATGCCTCAAGGTGGTATTAATAAAGGAGAAGATTTTATATCTGCTATGAAAAGAGAATTAATGGAGGAGACAAGTATAAAAAATATAAAGATTTTAAAAGAGTTAGAACATTTATACCAATACGATCTTCCGAAAAATTTAGTTGGAATTATCTGGAAAGGTAAATTTAGAGGTCAGAGACAGAAGTGGTTTATTACTCGTTTTTTAGGAAAAGATACAGAAATAAATCTTAACACAAAGCATCCTGAATTTATTGAGTGGAAATGGATAGAGCCGGAAAAGTTACCAGAATTAATAGTTTACTTTAAAAAAGAAATATATCTAAGTCTTGTCAAAGAGATCAAATCACTTATTGAATAATTTCTCTCAAAGATTGCACTTTGTGTGATAATACAAATTTTTCTTTATCCGAAGAGTTTTCATCTTTGATTTTTCTCTCCGCTTCCTCAAGAAGATTATTTATAGAATTTTTTTGAAGATTTTTTAAATCTTTGGCTGATGAGGTTAAAATCAAAAGACTATTGTCTGAAAATTCTACTGTGCCTTCCTCAACAAAATACTTACTTTCAACTTGATTTTTAACGGATATAAATCCCGGTCGTAAGAAAGTTATTAACGGAATGTGATCTTTAAGAATACCCATTTGGCCCTCATAAGATGGGATTGTAACCTCACTGGCCTCAGTGTTTAAGATTTTTTGTTCAGGTGAAATTATTTCTACTTTGAATTTGCCGGACATTATTTGCTATCTTTAGATAATTTTTCTGCTTTTTCAATTACTTCTTCAATTCCTCCAACCATATAAAAAGCTGCTTCTGGTAAATGATCGTACTCACCTTTGCAAATAGCATCAAACCCTTTTATAGTATCTTCAAGATCTACTAGCTTACCAGGTGAACCTGTAAATACCTCAGCCACAAAAAAAGGTTGCGATAAGAATCTTTGTATTTTTCTAGCTCTTGCTACTGTCAATTTATCCTCCTCTGAAAGTTCATCCATACCTAAAATAGCTATAATATCTTGCAAGGATTTATAAGCTTGTAAAATTCTTTGAACATCTCTTGCTACTCTATAATGTTCTTCGCCAACTATCCTCGGGTCTAAGATCCTTGAAGTAGAATCTAAAGGATCAACTGCTGGATATATTCCTATTTCTGCGATCTGTCTTGATAAAACTGTTGTAGCATCTAAATGCGAAAAAGATGTAGCTGGAGCTGGATCTGTTAAATCATCAGCTGGAACATATATTGCTTGCACAGAGGTAATTGAACCTTTGTCGGTTGATGTTATCCTCTCTTGTAAATTACCCATATCAGTAGCTAAAGTTGGTTGATAACCAACTGCTGATGGAATTCTTCCAAGTAAAGCAGATACTTCCGATCCTGCTTGAGTAAACCTAAATATATTATCAACGAAAAATAGAACGTCTTGTCCTTCCTTATCTCTAAAATATTCTGCAACGGTTAATCCAGTTAAAGCAACTCTAGCCCGAGCACCTGGAGGTTCATTCATTTGCCCGTAAACAAGTGCTGCTTTCGAACCTTTGCCATCTGTTTTAATAACACCCGACTCAATCATTTCGTGGTACAAGTCATTTCCTTCTCTTGTTCTCTCTCCCACACCTGCAAAGACAGAAAAACCCCCATGAGCTTTTGCGATATTATTTATTAATTCCATTATAGTCACAGTCTTTCCAACTCCTGCTCCTCCAAATAAACCGATTTTTCCACCCTTCGCATACGGAGCAAGAAGATCGATTACTTTAATACCTGTTACTAGCTGTTCAGTTTCTGTTGCCTGGTCGGTAAATTTAGGTGCTGCTCTATGAATAGGCCATTTTTCTTTTGTTTTGACGGCACCTTTTTCATCTATAGACTCACCAACCACATTTATAATTCTTCCTAATGTTTCTGGTCCAACAGGAACACTTATTGGTGCACCCGTATTAATCACCTCATCACCTCTTTTGAGACCCTCAGTTGCATCCATTGCTATTGTTCTCACGTCATTCTCTCCTAAATGTTGAGCTACTTCTAGAATTAATTTATTTCCAGAATTTTTAACTTCAAGTGCAGTATAAATTTCAGGTAGATTGGCATCAAAATTTACATCGACTACTGCCCCGATTATTTGTGTAATCTTTCCATTTTTATTCATATTATAAACTTTCAGCTCCCGAGATAATTTCAATTAATTCTTTCGTGATAGATGCTTGTCTGCTTCTATTATAATTTATTGTAAGCTTATCAACTAAGTCACCGGCGTTTCTAGTTGCGTTATCCATTGCTGTCATTCTAGAACCTTGTTCACTTGCAGCATTTTCTAATAAAGCTTTAAACACTTGAGTAGAAATATTTTTTGGTAATAAATCCTCCAAAATTTCATCTTCATCTGGTTCAAATTCATAAGAAACTAATTTTTCATCATTATCATTTGATTGTTCTTTTTCAGCCGGTATTATTTGTTGCGCTTGAGGAATTTGAGTAATTACATTTTTAAAGTTGTTATAGAATAAAATACATTTATCAAATTCATTTTTATTGAATAAATTTATAATTTCTTGTCCGATGATGTCAGCCTCGTTAAATGAGATTTGTTTTTTATCTTTGAAACTAAACTTTTTAATCACATAATTTCCGTACTCTCTTTTAATTTGATCTAATCCTTTTGATCCAACCGAAATTATTTTAAGTTCTTTTCCTTCACTAAGAATTTTTTTAAAATTGCTTTTGGCAAGCTTACAAATATTTGAGTTAAATCCTCCACATAATCCCCTGTCAGCAGTTAAAACCACGCATAAATATTTTTTATCTTCCCCGGTTCCTACTAAAAGCTTTGGTGCATTTTGTGTGTCATTAATTGACTTAGTGAGATTTAAAATGATATTTTGCATTTTTTCACTATAAGGCCTTCCCTTTTCAGCACTTTCTTGTGCTTTTCTTAATTTTGCTGCTGCTACCATTTTCATTGCTTTAGTAATTTTTTGTGTTGATTTAACACTTTTAATCCTTTTTTTTAAATCATCTAAACTAGGCATCTTTTATTTTTTATATTCCTCAAGAATCTGTGTTAATATTTTCTCTGTTTCTTCTTCTAATTTTCCAGATGTTTGAATAGCATCGATTATTTCAGGCTTCTCAGATTTAATTTTTTCTATAACTTCTGTTTCAAATTTTTTAATTTTATCTAAATCAAGATCATCCAAATAACCTTTTACACCTGTAAATACTGATATAACTTGTTCAGCAACAGTCATTGGTGAGTATTGATCTTGCTTTAATAATTCTGTTAATTTCGCTCCACGATTCAATAATTGTTGGGTAGAAGCGTCTAAGTCTGATCCAAATTGAGCAAATGCCGCCATTTCTCTGTATTGTGCTAGCTCCAATTTTATTGACCCAGCAACTTTTTTCATCGCTTTTGTTTGCGCAGCTGATCCTACTCTTGATACTGATAACCCCACGTTTACTGCTGGTCTTATTCCTTGGTTAAATAATTCTGTCTCTAAAAATATTTGTCCATCCGTGATTGATATTACATTTGTTGGAATATAAGCAGAAACATCGCCTGCTTGAGTTTCAATTATTGGTAAAGCTGTGAGTGAACCACCACCATTTTTTTCACTAAGCTTAGCTGATCTCTCTAAAAGTCTACTGTGTAGATAAAAAACATCACCTGGGTAAGCTTCTCTTCCCGGAGGTCTTCTTAACAGCAATGACATTTGTCTATAAGCAACAGCTTGCTTGGATAAATCATCATATACTATCAAAGCATGCATACCATTGTCTCGAAAATATTCACCGATAGTGCACCCAGTGTAGGGAGCTAAAAACTGTAAAGGTGCTGAGTCTGATGCTGTTGCTGCAACTATTGTTGTATACTTTAATGCTCCAGCTTCCTCTAAAGTTTTTGTTATTTGCGCAACAGTAGATCGTTTTTGTCCGATTGCTACATAAACACAATATAATTTTTTCTTTTCATCTGTGGACTCATTAATTTTTTTTTGATTGATAATAGCATCAATTGCTACGGCAGTCTTGCCCGTTTGTCTATCACCAATAATTAATTCTCTTTGGCCTCTTCCTATAGGTATCAATGAGTCAATTGATTTTAAACCGGTTTGCATTGGTTCACTTACAGATTGCCTTGGGATAATTCCTGGAGCTTTAACTTCAACTCTTTTCCTCTGTTTTGAAGAGATGACTCCTTTTCCGTCAATTGGATTTCCTAAACCGTCAACAACTCTTCCTAAAAGCTCCTTGCCCACAGGCACGTCGACAATCGCATTTGTTCTTTTTATGGTATCTCCTTCTTTTATCTTCCTATCGTCTCCAAAAATTACAACACCAACATTATCATTTTCCAAATTTAACGCCATTCCTTTTGAACCATCGTCAAATTCTACCATTTCCCCAGCTTGAACATTATCTAGCCCATAAACTCGAGCAATACCATCACCAACTGATAAAACTTTTCCTATTTCAGAAACTTCTGCTTTCTCTCCAAAATTTTTTATCTGATCTTTTAATAATTTTGTTACTTCTGAAGGATTGATAGACATATTAATTTTCTAACATTCTTTGTTGAAATTTTTTTAATTTATTTTTAATTGAAGTATCAATCATGAAACTTCCAATATGAAGTTTAAAACCTCCTATTAACTCTTCGTCAATCTTGAAGTCAAATTTTATTTTAGATCCCATTGATAGGGACAATTCTTTGCTTATGTTTTCTAATTCAGTTTTAGACAATTCTTTTGAGGAAATTAAAGATGCTTTTAATTCACCTCTTTTTTTTAAGCATAGTTTAAGAAAACTTTCTATAATTTTTGAAATAAAAAATATTCTTCTTTTTTCAACTAAAAGAAATAGAAAATTTTTAAAGTTTTTAGAAAAACTTAATTTATCTGACAAGATATTAAAAACATTATTTTGATTAGTTATTTTATGTGTGGGATTGTGAATGAAATTCTTTAATTCTATATTTTTTTCTATAAGAGATTTAAAAGTTTTCACATCTGTCTCAACTTTTTCGAGTTCTCCAGACTCCTTAGAAATTTCAAATAAAGCACGTGAGTACCTTTCTGAAGTTTCTGTTGAGAAAGATTTATTATTGCTCATTTTTAATTGTTAGAAATTAATGTGATGTAATGGGCGTTTCGTATCACAAGAGTAAATGTTGATCAAGTTACCAATTAGCTAATTATCCAAAGTTTACTGGATCGACATCAACTGTGAGTTTAATTTTACTTGATATTTTCAAGGTATTTAGCAAGTTTGAGATTTTTTTTTGTATGAGGCTTTTGCCTTTAAATCTTATTAGAAGTCTTGATCTAAATTTTTTTCTTATTTTTAATAAAGGTGAGTCCACTGGGCCCATTACCTCGATCTCCTGTATTTTGTTCAAATGTTTTTTAACTTCTCTAGCTCCCTCTAAACTAAGATCATGTTTATTTGCAGAAATTATCACTGCAATTAATCTCGAAAATGGGGGTAAAAGATTTTTCTCTCTTAATATCAATTCTTTTTTTAAAAGTTCTTCAGAATTATTTTTTATTAATTCATTCAGTGTAAAATTCTCGGGACTTAAAGTTTGATAAATAATTAATGACTCTGAACTAAACCTGCCTGCTCGACCACTTAACTGATGATATAACTGAATATTTTTTTCTGTCGTTCTCAAATCATATCCTCTTCCGGAAAAATCTGCATCTATTACTACAATACAATTTAATTTCGGAAAATTAAAACCTTTTGAGATCATTTGAGTGCCAATTAAAATATCTACTTTATTATTCTCTATTCTTTCGAACATGGACTTTACACGATCTTTCTTTTTCATATAATCACTTGAAAAAATTTCGATTTTATTCAAAGGAAAGATTTTTTTAACTTGCTCAAAAACTTTTTCTACACCTGGTCCATGCATTATAAATTCACAATTTTTACCTTCTTTACAATTTCTAAAAATATTTTTTTCAAATGAGCAATGATGACATACAGCTTTATTTTTAGTTTTATGAAAAGTTAAATACATAGAACAATTTTGACAGATTTGCTTATAACCGCAATTTTTACAAATCATATATGGGGCGTATCCTCTCCTGTTCAAAAAAAATAAAACTTGTTGATTGTTTTTTAAATAATTTTTTACTATCGCTTCTGTTTCCTCAGAAATTAAATTATTCTTAATTTTTTTTATATTAAGATTAATAATTTTTGTTTTCGGCAAAGGATAGTTGTTGTATCTTTTTGATATCTTAAAATATTTATACTTTTTGCATTGGATATTATTAAATGTTTCTATTGAAGGTATTGAAGTAATTAAATGAATTGGAATTTTTTCAAATGAAGCTCTTGAGATCGCCATGTCTCTTGCGTGATATATAATTCCTTCATCTTGTTTATAGGAGGTATCGTGTTCCTCGTCTACTATAATGATGCCAAGATTTTTGAATGGCAATAGCAAGGATGACCTGGCTCCGACAACTATTTTTATTTGATTATTAATTACTCCTTTCCAAATAATCCGTTTATTCTTGGGAGTAATCTTAGAATGCCATATTGCTGGTTCAAATCCAAAAAAATCTTCAAATCTCGATTTAAATTCATTTGTTAAAAAAATTTCTGGCAAAAGAACCAATGCTTGTTTTTTTTTACTTATTATTTTTTTTATTCTTTCGAAATATACAAGTGTTTTTCCAGAGCCAGTGGTACCTTGTAAAACTGAAACCTCAAAGTTTTTATTAGTTGTGTTCAAAAATTTTAATGCATTCTTCTGTTCATCGTTTAAATGATATCTTTTAATTTTCTTTTTTATTTGAAAGAAATTTTTATCATTTTTAGAGAAGTAGTTAAGATTATTACCTATGGACATTTTTAAAACAAGTCCTAAGGGCATCATGTTATAGGTAGCAAACCAATTTATAAAATTTATGAATTTTTTATCTAATGAAAAATTATTTATTTTTTTATTTATTTTCTTAATTTTAACATTTTTAAGTTTAAAAATTTCTCCAGGCCAGACTACTCCAATTTCTTTTTTTTGGCCAAAAGGCACCTCAACGATGTCTCCCGTATGTACAGCAAACCGATTACTATTATATGTAAATGGAAAATTGAATATTTTTGGCAACAGCACTTGTGCTTTCATAAATTTATAGTAATTGAATTTTATTTATTTAAAAATGAATTGGTCTTTTATCAACAGCTAAAGCG
The DNA here is from genome assembly GCA_902596205.1 of uncultured Pelagibacteraceae bacterium. Lineage (GTDB taxonomy): Bacteria > Pseudomonadota > Alphaproteobacteria > Pelagibacterales > Pelagibacteraceae > Pelagilacustribacter. The sequence goes on along the minus strand of CACJSY010000010.1, from coordinate 21,271 downwards.
GCTTCCTTTATTGCCTCAGTGTGAGTTGGGTGTGCATGGCAGGTTCTAGCAATATCTTCCGAACTTGCTCCAAATTCCATTGCTAATGCCATCTCAGCTATCATATCACCACAATGTGGTCCAATAATATGAACTCCTAAAACTTTATCAGTTTTATTATCTGCTAAAATTTTTACAAATCCATCAGTTTCATTATTCACTTTTGCCCTTGAGTTTGCAAGAAATGGAAATTTTCCTACTTTGTAAGATTTGTTCTCACTTTTTAATTGTTCTTCAGTTTTTCCAACTGTTGCAACCTCGGGAGAGGTATAAATTACTCCCGGTATGACGTCATAATTTACATGACCTGCCTGACCAGCTAAAATTTCTGCGACAGCAATGCCTTCCTCTTCTGCTTTATGAGCAAGCATAGGACCTTTAATTACATCTCCAATTGCATATATGTTTTTAACGGAAGTCTGCAACTTATCATTCACTTCGATTCTTCCTTGATTATCTTTCTTAACTCCAACTTTTGTTAAATTTAAACCTTCTGTATATGGTTTTCTTCCAACTGAAACTAAAACTTTGTCTACTTCAATATTTTCCTTTTTTGATTTTTTTAAATCTGTATATGTAATTAAAACTGTACTGCCTTTATTTTTTACTGAGTCAACTCTTGACCCCATTTTAAACTTAATACCTTGTTTAGTTAAAATTTTTTGAAATTCATTTGAAATTTCTCTATCCATCCCTGGAGTTATATGATCTAGATACTCTATTACAGTTACTTCAGATCCAAGTCTTGACCACACAGATCCCATTTCCAAACCAATATAACCTCCCCCTATCACTGCAAGTTTTTTTGGAACTTTATCAAAAGATAATGCACCAGTTGAGGAGACTATATTTTTCTCATCAATATTTATACTAGGAAGGGAAGTTACTGTGCTTCCTGTAGCTATGACTATATTTTTGGCTTTAATATTATTTCTTTTGTTATCACTTTCATAAATTACAACATCATTTTTCGAAAAAAGAACCCCTTTTCCTTTAAAGTATGTAACTTTATTTTTTTTAAACAAAAATTCGACGCCTTTTGTCAAAACTTGTATTGATTTATTTTTATTTGTCATCATTTTTTGAATATTTAGTTTTATTCCATCAATCTCTATACCTTGTTGATTGAAATCTTTTTTTGCTTTGTGAAAATTTTCTGAGAGATTTAATAAACTCTTAGATGGAATACACCCAACATTAAGACAAGTTCCTCCAAGTGCACCTCTCGACTCTATACAAGCCGTTTTTAAACCTAGTTGAGATGCTCTTATTGCACAAACATACCCCCCCGGTCCTCCACCTATAACTACTATGTCAAAATTATTTTCCATTATTAAATATTTAAAAAAAGTCTTTTAGGTTGCTCTAGAGACTCTTTTACAATTTTTAAAAAAGATACTGCTTCTTTACCATCAATGATTCTGTGATCATAAGATAAAGCTAAGTACATAACAGGTCTTGCTTCAATATTTCCATTAACTACAAATGGTCTTTGAATTATATTATGCATCCCTAAGACAGCTGATTGAGGTGGGTTTAATATAGGTGTAGAAAGCATTGATCCGTATATGCCTCCATTAGTGATTGTAAAAGTTCCGCCTTGCAAATCCTCTATCGTAATTTTTCCATCTCTTGCTTTTTGACCGAGTTCGCCTATATTTTTTTCAATGTCGGCAAACGACATTTCATCTGTTTCCCTTAGAACAGGAACAACCAAACCCCTATCAGTACCAACAGCTATACTGATATTATAATAATTCTTATAAACTATTTCCTCCCCTTGAATTTCAGCATTTATTGTTGGATAATTTTTTAATCCAATTACACATGCTTTTACAAAGAAAGACATGAATCCAAGTTTAACCCCATATTTATTTAAAAATTCATCTTTATATTGACTTCTCATTGAAATTACTTCGCTCATATCAACTTCATTAAAAGTAGTAAGCATTGCAGCGTTCTCTTGAGCTTCTTTTAATCTTTTTGCGATTGTTAATCTGAGCCTAGTCATCCTAACTCTTTCCTCTGGACCATATTTTATTTTTCTTTCAGATGGTGCTGGTTTAGAACCCATCAAGCTCATTATATCTTCTTTTAAGATTACGCCATTTTTTCCTGATCCTTCGATTTTGCTAATATCAACTTTTGCCTCGCTAGCCATTTTCCTCGCAGCTGGAGAAATTTGTTTTCTTTGTGTTGAGGGTTTTTTTTCTTGATGAACTTCTTCTAAAATTAATGGCTCTTCCTCTTCTAATTTGAGAACTGGTTCATCTAATTTTTTTGATTTAGTTTTTCTTGTTTTAAAAATTTTTTCTTCTTCAAAGACTCTTGGCTTTGTCACTTCCTTTTTTTTTGGTGGGTCATAATTCTTTAACTCTTTAACTTTATTTTCTTTATTTGATATAGAACTATCAACTGTTCCTAATAAAGAACCTACATTTACAGTTTCTCCTTCCTTAACAGCTATGCTACCTAGAACTCCACTAGTTGGTGAGGGAACTTCTACATTTACTTTATCTGTTTCTAATTCTACTAAAGGTTCGTCAGCTGAAACTTTTTCTCCTTGCGATTTTAGCCATTTAGAAACTGTAGCCTCGGTGACTGACTCGCCTAGAGTTGGAACTGTAATTTTTTCTGCCATTTACTATCTAAGTATCTTTTCTAATATTTCTTTTTGTTGTGCAAGATGTTTGTTCAAATTTCCGGTCGCAGTAGATGAAGCTGCCTTTCTACCAACATATTTTACTGATTTATCACCAAAATTAATCATTTCTAAAGTTCTATCGATATAATTTCTTACAGTATTCCACGCACCCATATTTTTTGGTTCTTCCTGACACCATATAAAATTTGCTTTTGTATATCTCTTTAAAACATTTGCTAAGGTTTTAGCGGGGAATGGGTAAAGCTGCTCTAATCTGACAAAAGTAACTTTATCGTTTTTTATTTTTTCTCGAGCTTCGATCAGATCATAATAGATCTTACCTGAGCACATCACTACTTTCTTAATTTGATCATCTCTTTTCTTAAGTGCCAATAAATTATTTATTTCTGAATAAGCGTCATCTTCTAAAACTCTGTGAAAGGTGCTTTTTTTTGAAAACTCAGAGATATGTGAAACACACTTTTTATGTCTTAATAATGATTTTGGTGTCATTATAATTAATGGTTTTCTAAATTCTCTATGCATTTGACGTCTTAAAACATGAAAATAATTTGAAGGCGTAGTACAATTTACTACTTGAATATTTTCACCAGCACATAATTGTAAAAACCTTTCTAATCTGGCTGAAGAATGTTCGGGACCTTGACCTTCATAACCATGGGGCAATAACATTACTAAACCACTAGCTCGGCCCCATTTTGATTCTCCTGAGGAAATGAACTGATCAATTATTATTTGTGCTCCGTTAGCAAAATCTCCAAACTGTGCTTCCCATAAAACTAATGTCTCCGGTTCTGATAGCGAATAACCAAATTCAAATCCCAAAACAGCAAGTTCTGAGAGTAAACTATCAATAATCTCAAAATTTTTTTGACCTCTGGAAATATTATTTAAAGGAATGTATCTTTCATGATTATCTTGATTTCTTAGAACAGCGTGTCTTTGGCTAAAAGTCCCTCTGCCTGAGTCTTGGCCAGATAACCTGACGGAAAATCCCTCGGTTAGCAAAGTTCCAAAAGCTAAAGTTTCTGCAGTTGACCAATCTATCGCTTTACCCTCTTTTAAGGCATTCATCCTTAAGTCAAATATTTTTTTTAAGGTCTTATGAACACTAAAGTCTTTTGGAATTAATGAAATTTTTTTACCAATTTCTAATAATTTGTTTTTTTCAACACCACTTACTCCTCTTTTGTCTTTTCCAAGACCAGGTTTAAATCTTGACCATGCTCCATCAAACCACTTTAGCTCTGACTTGTAATTTTTCGATGACTCAAATTCTTGTTCCAAAAAGTTTTTAAACTTTGTTTTCTCATCCTGTAATACAGTATCAGAAGTCAATCCCTCATTACTTAGTTTCTTTCCATAAATTGTTAAGGTAGTCGGGTGTGACCTTATTTTTCTGTACATTATAGGCTGTGTAAAAGATGGCTCGTCACCTTCGTTATGACCAAATCTTCTATAACAAACCATATCGATCACTACATCTCTGTTAAATTTTTGTCTATATTCTGTAGCAATTTTTGCGCAATGCACGACGGCTTCTGGATCATCTCCGTTGACATGAAATATAGGTGCTTGGGCAGTTTTTGCAACATCAGAGGGATAAGGTGATGATCTTGCAAACCTTGGAGCTGTTGTGAAACCTATTTGATTATTCACAATTATATGTATTGTTCCACCAATGTTATGTCCTGGTAAACCTGACATTGCGAAACATTCAGCAACAATACCTTGCCCAGCAAAAGCTGCATCTCCGTGCATCAACACGGGAATAACTTTTTTTCTAAATTTATCTTTATGAAAAAATTGTTTTGCTCGAACCTGACCTAGTACAACTGGATTTACTGCCTCTAAATGAGAAGGGTTATCTGTTAAGCTTATATGTACCGAGTTTCCATCAAACTCTCTGTTTGAAGAAGCTCCAAGGTGGTATTTAACATCACCCTCAAAATCTTTACCAGCACCTACAGTCTTTCCAAAAAATTCACTAAATATTGCTTTAAAAGGCTTGCCCATCACGTTAGCTAAAACATTAAGTCTTCCTCTATGGGGCATTCCAATCTTAATTTCTTTTGCCCCTAAACTTCCTCCTCTTTTAATTATTTGTTCTAACGCAGGTATTAAAGACTCACCTCCGTCTAAACCGAATCTTTTTGTTCCTACAAACTTTACGTGCAAATATTTTTCAAACCCCTCGGCTTGAATGATTTTATTTAGAATAGCTTTTTTTCCATTATTTGTGAAAGTAATATCTTTTTCTGGACCCTCAATTCTATTTCTTATCCATGCTTTTTCATCTGGGTCACCCATGTGCATAAATTCATAGCCAATGTTAGAGGAATAAGTTTTTTTTAAAATTTTTAGAATTTGATTCAAATCAGCATATTGCAATCCCAGTACACCATCTAAAAAAATTTTTCTTGAATAATCACTTTTTTTAAATCCATAACTTTCTGGCTTCAATTCAGGATGTTCCTTTTTTTTTTGAATTGATAATGGGTCAAGATTTGCGATTAGATGTCCTCTAATTCTATAAGCTCTTATCAACATGATAGCTCTAACAGAATCTTTTGAGGCCTCCTTAATCGATCTCAAGTTTAGCTCTGAAGATTGTTCGCCTGAGACTTCATTATTTGTAATTTTTGCTAATGGTTTTTTTATTTTTTTTTCAGGAGACCAACTTGGACCTTTTAAATTGTCATAAATAAGTTTCTCATCCTCGCTTAATCCATCGAAAAAACTTTTCCAGCCCTCAGGTAATGAATTAGGATCTGAAATATAGTCAGCATAGAACTCGTTAATAAATTCTAAGTTATTCCCTGCTAAAAAGGATGTCTTTTTATATATTGTGTTGTTATTTGAAGACGACATTAAAAATTTATTCTAACATAAATTATTAAAAATCAACCATTAAGTTTTTGGTAAAGAGTTTTACCTATGTCTGCTGGTGATTTTGAAATTGTGATTCCAGCAGATTTCATTATTTCAATTTTGTCTTCGGCACCCCCTTTTCCGCCAGAAATTATAGCTCCAGCGTGACCCATTCTTCTGCCAGAGGGCGCTGTTAAACCAGCAATAAAACCGACCATGGGCTTCTTTTTTTTCTCTTTTTTTAAAAATTCTGCAGCCTCTTCCTCTGCTGAACCACCTATTTCTCCAATCATGACAATTGATTTTGTCTCATCATCTTTTAAAAAAAGTTCTAAACAATCAATAAAATTTGTTCCATTAATTGGGTCGCCACCTATTCCAATGCAAGTAGATTGGCCCATACCATTTGTGGATGTTTGTGCTACTGCTTCATAAGTTAATGTTCCTGATCTTGAAACTATTCCGACATTACCTTTTTTATGTATACTACCCGGCATTATACCAATTTTACATTCCTCTGGTGTGATTATACCTGGACAATTAGGACCTATTAACCTTGAATTACTTTTATTCAAAACTTTTTTTACCTTTAACATATCCAAAATTGGTATCCCTTCAGTTATACAAACTATTAATTTTATCTTAGCTTCAATAGCTTCAATAATGGCAGCGCCAGCAAATTTTGGAGGCACATAAATCATTGTGGCATCAGCAGATGTTTTTTCTTTTGCTTCGTTAACACTATTAAAAACCGGTAAACCCAAATGTTTTTGGCCACCTTTTTTTGGGGTAACACCTCCGACTAATTTTGTTCCATATTTTAAGGCTTGTTCAGAATGAAATGTTCCGTGAGTTCCAGTAAAACCTTGACAAATAACTTTTGTATTTTTGTTTATTAAAACTGACATTATTTAATTGCCTCAACAATTTTTTTTGCCGCATCATTTAAATCTGAGGCTGACAATATTTTCAAATTCGATTTATCTAATATTGCTTTACCTTCTTTAAAGTTCGTGCCAGCTAATCTTACAACTAAAGGAACTTTAAGGTTTATTTCTTTTGCAGCATCAACCACACCTTGAGCGAGAACATCGCATCGCATTATTCCTCCAAATATATTTATCAAAATACCTTTTACATTTTTATCCGACAAAATTAATTTGAAAGCAGCAGCTACTTTTTCTTTGGATGCACCACCACCCACGTCTAAAAAATTAGCAGGCTCTTTACCGTGAAGTTTAATTATATCCATTGTTGCCATAGCTAAACCAGCTCCATTGACCATACAACCTATTGAACCATTTAATTTGATGTATGCGAGATCATATTTGCTTGCCTCTATTTCAGTTGGATCTTCCTCATTTAAATCTCTAAGCTCGTATATCTCTGGTCTACGAAAAATAGCATTGTCATCGAAGTTCATTTTAGCATCTAAGCAAATTAATTCGTTGGATTTTGTTAGTATTAAGGGATTAATTTCAATTAAGCTTGCATCTTTTGAAATTATTATCTCATAAAGAGATTTTATTAGTTTATATGCTGTTTTTTTTTGTTTTTCACTAAGTCTGAAAACTGAAATTATTTTTTCTATTTCGTCATTACTAGGTCCACTTTCATTAAGATCTATCTTATTTGTAATTATTTTATCTGGTGTTTCTTGAGCAACTTTTTCTATATCCATGCCGCCTTCTGTACTACTTATAAAAGCAATTTTAGAGGTCTCCCGATCAACCAGACATGATAAATAAAATTCTTTTGAAATATTCGAGGCTTCTTCTATATAAAGTCTTTTCACTTGCTTGCCCTCTGGGCCAGTTTGGTGAGTAACTAAAATTTTTCCCATCATTTTTTTTGACTCATTTATAAGGTCGGGAAGATTTTTAATTAATTTTACACCACCGGCTTTTCCTCTTCCGCCAGCATGAATTTGTGCTTTTAATACATATTCTTTACTTTTCAGTTGGGAAATTTTCTTTTTAAGCTCATCTAAGTTGAAAATAACTATTCCTTTTGATACAGGAGCTCCAAATTCTTTTAAAATCTCTTTTGCTTGATATTCGTGAATGTTCATTAATTATTTTTTTTTTTATCATTTATAGTTAATATAAGTTTATAAGCAATTAAAATTTATATTTATTTTATATTTATGAAAAAAAATTATATAATATTACCTGTCTACAACGATTTGGACTCTTTGAAAAAAGTTTTAAAAATTCTTAATCAAAGCTTTAAAACTTTAAAATCAAATAACTTCATCATTATAGTAAATGATTTTTCTTCAAAAAAATTAATCATAAATAAGAAATATTCTAATCTAAAAAAAATAAATGTACTTAATTTAAGTAAAAATGTCGGTAGTCAAAAAGCGATTTTTTTTGGTCTAAAATATTTGAAAAAAATAATTAAGAGAAAAGATAAAGAAACAATAATATCTATTCTAGACTCTGATGGCGAAGATAATCCTAATATGGTTAAAAAGTTAATAAAGTTAGTAAATTTAAAAAAAGATTACTTCATTTTTGCTTCACGAAAAAAAAGAACGGAAAATAATTTTCTAAAAGCTCTAAATCAATTTCGTCTAATAATTACTTTTATTTTAACTGGAAAATATATTAATTTTGGTAATTTTAGTTCATTTCCATCATTTTTATTAAACAAAATTCTTTCTAATAATAATTTATATTTAGCTTATTCATCGGGAGTGCTTAAAAATTATAATAAGTTTTTTTTTGTAAAGATAAAAAAGAACAAGAGATTTTACGGAAATTCAAAAGTAAATCTAAAATTTTTAATATTACACACTTTTAAAATAATCTCTGTCTTTTACAAAACAGTTTTTTTTAGAACTTTTTTTTTACTAGTTTTAACTTTACTTTTTTTAGAGGATATAAAATTAAAAATTATAATTATTTCATTTTTTTTAATAATCAATTTAACTTTAGTGGGAATAAATATTATTCTAAAACCAAAAAAAATTAATTTATCTATAATAAAAAGTATTACTTAACTTGAACCTAATTTATGCATTTTTCTATGTTAATTTTTGATAAGTTTTTATTTATATTTTCTTTTACATAACAGTCAGTATTAAATATATTTTTTAAATACCTTTCTTTATCTTTAAATATGAATAAAGTTTTTATTTTTTGATCCCTTAAACTTGCGATAAAAAAATTTTTATAGTTATTAAAATATTTATTGTCTCTACTTGGTACACTTATAGAGTCAAACCACTTATTTGGGGCTATATTTTTTAGTTTTAATATTGATGGAAAAATTTGATAGTCTGTTATTATAATTTTATTTGTTTTATCAGATAAAATAATTTCTTTAATTTCAATTAGATTTTCGATTTCTTCTGCTGGACTTATGTTGTAAGGCGTAATCCATTTTAAACCTTTTAATGATTTATCAAAATTTTCAGCTTCAACGGCAAGATTTAAATCTACGTTGTTTAACTCCATAAATTTTTTATTTTCATTAAATCGTAAATGAAATTTAATTGTTGAGATAATTAGAATTGAAACTAAGAAAATTAAAATAAATTTTTTATTGAAATATTTGTTACAAAAAAAATGTGACATACCAATAAGAAAAGGTATTAAAAAAAATATTAAGATTTGATTTTTTGTGAATATTTGTCCTAACATAAATGTACTTACCATTAGCAATGTAAATGTTAATAAAAAGTAATCTTTCTTAATTTCCAAATTAAGTTTTTTTTTTGATAATCTGAAAAGTACAAAAATTAAAGGTATCATGGAAAAGTAAATGAACTTAAATTGAGAAAAGACGTTATTAAAGTTATAATTAATAATTGAACTTCTATCTTTGCCTATTTCTAAGGGATAGAAAATGTATTGAATGAAAAAACTCTTTAGAGGTATTTTATTTATTAGAATAAATAATAAGAAGATAAATAGTGATAAGATTGACCCCAAAATTAAATAAATCCAAAATTTGTAATTTTTAGTCTTAAAAAAAATCCAAAATATTAAAATAAATAAAAAAAACAATAAAAGTAAATAAGCAGATGGTATTTGTTTTGATAAGAATGACGCAAAAAGAAATACAGGAACTAAAAACCAGAAAATTGGTTTATCTTTTAAAAACGCTAAAAATAAAAATATGCCAGATGCTAGCGAAAAAATTACTGCGTGATGATCCATAAAAGGTGTTCCTACTGAAGGATAAGCTAAAATTGATGCACTAATAGAGTAAAGAAAACTGTAACCAGTCTTAATTCCTAACTGTATAAAAAAGTAAAAAAAAATAAGTGTTATAAATAGATTTAATACGGCTGCATGTAATACATAACTAAACCAATTAATCCCAAATAACTTAAAAAAAACAAACTGAATATAATCTAATATCGGCCCAGTGATAGACCAATAATCTTTGAAAGGGTGATATCCATTTAAAAGCTTATAACCTGCATCGTAAATTAAAAAACTATCGATTGGGAAAATACCAATAAAACCATAATAAAATGTAAAGAAAAATGAACTTATTATTAAAAAAAAAATATAATAATTTCTTTTAAATAGAATGTTATTTAAGTTCTGGATCAATTTTTTTTGCAGCATCGAATAAATCTTTAACAGACTCGACTGATTTTTTAAAATTTGTTTCTTCATCTGGAGTAAGATTTAATTCAATAATTTTTTCAACTCCTCTAGATCCAATTATTACTGGTACACCAGCATAAATATTTTTTGTATTATATTCTCCATTTAGATGAACTGCACAAGGAAGTTGTTTTTTTAAATCTTTTAGATACGACTCTGCCATCTCAACTCCCGAAGCAGCTGGAGCATAAAATGCTGAACCTTTCTCTAAATATTTTACGATTTCCGCACCTCCTTTTTTTTGTTCGATCAACTATCTGTGCTAATCTTTCTTTAGTTAGTTTACCTTCTTTGACTAACTCAGTGATTTTTTTACCTTCTACCTCTGTTGAACCCAACATTGCAACCATGGTGTCCCCATGACCGCCTAAAACAAAAGATTTAATTTTATCTACAGGTACTTTTAATTCTTGAGAAAGAAAGTAAATAAACCTTGAAGAATCTAATATACCTGCCATTCCAACAACTTTATTTTTAGGCATCCCAGAATATTTTTGCAAAGCCATAACAATTACATCTAAAGGATTGGTAATGCATATGACAAAAGCATCTGGAGATGTATTTTTAATTCCTTCGGCAACTTGTTTGATAATTTTAAGATTAATTCCTAGCAAGTCATCTCTTGTCATGCCTGGTTTTCTAGGAACGCCTGCAGTAATTATAATTACATCAGAATTTTTTGTATCTTGGTAATTGTCAGTTCCAGATAAATTAACATTGAATCCGTTCACTGGAGATGATTGGGCTATATCTAAAGCTTTTCCCTTTGCCAATCCTGAAGCAACATCAAATAAAACAACATCTGCTAAACCTTTAAGGGCTATAAGATGAGCTAAAGTACCCCCAATTTGCCCCGCTCCAATTAATGTTATTTTTTTTTTCATTGCTATTTATTTCATTGTTGGCATCACAAACTCAGGGTCAGTTCTCAAGCCTGTTGGCCATCTTGAGGTAATGGTTTTTAATTTAGTATAAAACCTTACTCCCTCTGGTCCGTGCATGTGCTGATCTCCAAACAAAGATCTCTTCCATCCACCAAAACTATGGAATGCCATTGGTACTGGAATTGGAATGTTAATTCCAACCATACCAATCTTAGCTTTATTAGAAAATGTCCTTCCTGTATCACCATCTCTTGTAAATATGCTTACGCCATTTCCAAATTCGTGATCATTAACAAGTTGTAAAGCTTCATCAAAATCTTTAGCTCTTACAACAGATAATACTGGGCCGAAAATTTCTTCTTTGTAAATTCTCATATCTTTTTTTACATGATCGAACAAACATCCGCCTATGTAATATCCATTTTCATAACCTTGTAATTTAAAATTTCTTCCGTCCACAATTAATTTAGCTCCTTCTTTCTCTCCAATATCAACATAACCTTTAACTTTTGCTAAGTGCTCTTTTGTTACTAACGGTCCCATTTCAGATAGTTTATCCATTCCTGGGCCAACTTTTAATGCTTCTACTTTTTTTGCTAAAGATTCTACAAGTTTATCTCCAATTCCACCTACTGCAACCGCTACCGATTGAGCCATACATCTTTCACCTGCTGAACCATAAGCTGCACCCATTAAACCATTAACTGCTTGATCCAAATCACAGTCTGGCATTACAACACAATGATTTTTTGCTCCGCCAAGTGCCTGCACCCTTTTTTCGTTTTTTGCACAATTCTCGTAAATATATTTTGCTATTGGAGTAGAACCAACAAAACTCATAGCCACGACATCCTTATTACTTATTAAAGCGTCTACTGCTTCCTTATCTCCATTAACAATATTAAAAACCCCATCAGGTAAGCCAGCATCTTTTAAAAGTTCTGCTAGCATCATTGAACATGACGGATCTTTTTCAGATGGTTTTAAAACAAAAGTATTTCCACAAGCAATAGCCATTGGAAACATCCACATTGGTACCATTGCAGGAAAATTAAATGGTGTTATCCCTGCACAAACACCAAGAGGTTGACGAATAGACCAGCTATCAACGCCGGAACCCACGTTTTCTGTAAACTCACCTTTAAGCATTTGTGGTATACCGCAGGCGTACTCAACAACTTCTAAACCTCTGGTAAGTGAGCCTTTTGCATCCTCATAAACTTTTCCATGTTCAGAAACTATAATTTTGGTAAGTTCATCTGAATTTTTCTCAATTAATTCTTTAAATTTAAACATTATTCTTGCACGTTGAAGCGATGGCTTATTAGCCCAATCTTCAAAAGCTTTTTTTGCATTAGCAACTGCTTGATTTACGTCCTTTGTAGAAGCTAATTTTACCTCTGCACTTTGTTCGCCCGTAGCAGGATTAAAAACTTTACTTGTTCTTTTTGAATCCCCACTAAATGATTTTCCTGCAACAAAGTGTTCTATAGTTTTCATGATGATATTGAATAAATAAGCTTTTAGCTTGTTGCAAGCATTTTCTTAATAGATCCTATGGCTTTTGCAGGATTTAATCCTTTTGGACAAGAATTTGTGCAATTCATTATTGTATGGCATCTATATAATTTTAACTCATCGGCTACTTTCTTCAGTCTCTCTTTTTTGTCTCCATCTCTACTATCATTTATCCATCTATATGCTTGAAGAAGTACAGCTGGTCCTAAATATTTATCACCATTCCACCAATAACTTGGGCATGAAGTTGAACAGCAAGCACAAAGTATACATTCGTAGTACCCATCTAGCTTTTCTCTATCTTTTTGAGATTGCCTTAATTCTTCTTTTTCCTTTCCAGTCTGTTCAGTTTGCAACCAAGGTTTAATCGACTCGTACTGTTTATAAAGTGTGCTTAAGTCCCCAATTAAATCTTTAACCACTTTCAAATGTGGTAGAGGGTAAACATTAAGATCACCATTAATATCTGTATGAGATTTTATGCAAGCTAAGGTGTTTACACCATCAATGTTCATCGCGCAGGATCCACAAACTCCATGAGCACATGATCTTCTAAACGTAAGCGATGGATCGATCTCATTTTTTATTTTAAATAGAATATCTAAAACTTTTGGCCCACATGTATCCATGTCTACCTCAAAAGTATCAACTCTTGGATTTTTCCCGCTAGATGGGTCCCATCTATAAACATTGACTTTTTTTAAATTTTTTGAATTTGTCTCGTCTTTGTAGTACTTACCAACTTCTATTTTTGAGTTTTGAGGCAAGTTAAATTGAGCCATTCTTAATAAACTCTCTCCTTAGGTGGAAAGTATTGCACATCGTTTGTAAGAGTTCTTGAATGCACATCTCTATATTTTATTTCTACCTTTTTACCATTTTGCCATGCTAGAGTGTGCTTCATAAAGTTTTTATCATCTCTTTTGCTATAATCTTCTCTGGCATGAGCGCCTCTACTCTCTTTTCTGCTATAAGCTGAGTCCATAGTTGTAAGCGCTTGTCTAATGAGGTTATCGAACTCCAAAGTCTCAACTAAATCTGTATTAAAGAGAAGAGATTTATCTTTTACAGAAATATCTTCTATTCCTTCATAAGGCTTTCTAATTTGATCTACACCCTCTTTGAGTGTTTTCTCAGTTCTGAATACAGCACATTTTGATTGCATTGTTTTTTGCATATTTAATCTTAATTCTGAAGTCTTTGTTGAGCCCATAGAGTTTCTGATTTTATCAAATCTACTCAAACATTTATCCGTTTCAGAACTAGAAACTTCTTCGTGAGCCATGTCTGGTTTAACAAGTTCTGCTGCTCTTTTAGCAGCAGCTCTTCCAAATACTACAAGATCAATTAGAGAATTTGAACCTAATCTGTTGGCACCGTGGACTGATACGCAAGCTGCTTCACCTATTGCCATTAATCCAGGAACTGTTTTTTCTGAACCATTTAAAGTTAATACTTCTGCCTTATAATTTGTTGGTATACCACCCATATTATAATGAACAGTAGGCACAACTGGAATTGGTTGTTTATTTACATCAACATTTGCAAATGTTTTTGCAGCCTCTGATATTCCTGGAAGTCTTTCCTCTAAAACCTCTTTATCTAAATGATCTAAATGTAAATTTATATGATCTTTATCTTTACCTACTCCTCTGCCTTCATTAATTTCCATCTCCATTGATCTACTTACTACATCTCTAGATGCCAAATCTTTTGCGTTAGGCGCGTAACGTTCCATAAATCTCTCACCTTTTCCGTTTACTAAGAACCCGCCTTCACCTCTTGCACCCTCTGTTATTAGACATCCTACTCCGTAAATGCCTGTTGGATGAAATTGTACAAACTCCATATCTTGCAAAGGTAATCCAGCTCTTAATACCATTGCATTCCCATCTCCTGTACAAGTGTGTGCTGAGGTAGCTGAATAATAAACTTTTCCATATCCGCCTGTTGCAATTATAGTAATGTGAGACCTAAATCTATGAATAGTTCCATCTGTTAAGTTCCAAGCTATTACTCCTTTGCACTCACCATTTTTCATTATTAAATCTAATGCAAAGTATTCTATGAAAAATTCTGTATTATGTTTTAATGCTTGTCCGTATAATGTGTGAAGGATAGCATGACCAGTTCTATCAGCTGCAGCACAGGTCCTTTGTGCGGTTCCGTTTCCATAATTTTTTGTCATTCCGCCAAAAGGCCTTTGATAAATTTTCCCATCATCAGTTCTGCTGAATGGTACCCCGTATCTTTCTAGTTCTACCACTGCTCTTGGAGCTTCCTTGCATAAATATTCGATGGCGTCTTGATCGCCTAACCAGTCTGACCCTTTGACAGTATCATACATGTGCCATCTCCAATCATCTTCACCCATATTACCTAATGCAGCCGATATGCCACCTTGCGCAGCAGAAGTATGACTTCTTGTTGGAAACACTTTTGAAATACAAGCTGTTTTAAGTCCAGCTTCTGATAGACCAACTGCTGCTCGGAGACCAGAGCCGCCGGCTCCTAAAACAACAACGTCATATTCGTGGTCTATAATTTTATATGCACTCATTATGATAAATTATATATTCCTGTAATAGTTATTAAAGGCATAATTATAGCAAATATATTCAATAGTTTATTTGCGACATTTTTGATTTTTTGGTCTTTTATATAATCTTCAAATATCTCACTTATTGTTAAAGCTGAAAAAAAGAATGCTAATACAATAAATAGAGAAAACAAAATTCTAGTTGGTTGTTGAGTAAAAAAAGTAGCTACATCTTGATAATCATTCTCATAAATAGATACAAAGCTGATAATAAACCAAATCATAAAAGGGATTAGGATAAATGAGCTTATTTTAGTAAATAACCATTTTTTTGTTGATGTGTGCATACTAAATAAAATTTTTTCCAATTAAATAAAATAAAATTGTTAATAGAAACGAACCTACTAAAACTGAAACTCCGGTAATTTTAGAAACTTTAAGATCAAAGCCATATCCAAGATCCCAAAATAAATGTCGAAGCTCATTCAAGATATGAAAGCTAAAAGTCCAACAAAGGCCAACTGCTATAAATTTACCAAAAAAACTTTTTAAAAAGTTATTTATTATTTGGTATCCCTCTACCCCAAACAGTAAAGATAAACTCCAGAAACAAATTACTGTTATAGCTAATGTATTAATCACTCCAACAATTCTATGTGTAATGGACAACAAAGATGATATCTGCCATTTATAAATCTGAAGGTGTGGGCTTAAAGGTGTATTATTTTCGTTCATACATAAATTATTTATAAACTAAAGTTATAATTTTTTCACTAAATGCTCAGCTATTTGAACAGTATTTAATGCGGCTCCTTTTAATAAGTTATCTGAAACAACCCAAATATTTATAGCTTTGACATTTGAATTATCTTTTCTGATTCGGGAAATATAAGTTGTAAAATCTCCTTCAGCTTCTAGCGGTGTGATGTACCCCCCATCTTTCCTGTCATCTATTACTTTACAACCAGGAGCATTTTTTAAAATTTTAATAATATTCTCAAAATCATATAAATTATCAAATTCAATATTTATTGACTCGGAGTGTCCAGTTCTTACGGGAACCCTCACACATGTAGCTGTGACATCAATTTCTTGATCTAAAATTTTTTTCGTTTCATTAGTCATTTTTAATTCCTCTTTTGTGTAACCATCTTTATCGAAAAGATCGATATGAGGAATTAAATTAAAAGCGATTTGCTTAGTAAAATTCTTTGAATTTATTTTTTTATTATCTAAAAAATCTTTTGTTTGACTAATAAGTTCATCCATTGGTGCTTTTCCTGCGCCTGAGACTGCTTGGTAGGTCGAAACAATCACTCTTTTAATTTTATATTCGTCATGTAGAGGTTTTAGTGCAAGCACCATCTGCATTGTTGAACAATTAGGATTTGAAATAATATTTTTATGATTTTCTAACTGATCAGCATTTACTTCAGGAACCACCAAAGGAACCTCTTTTTGCATTCTAAAGTAGCTTGAGTTATCTATTACGATAGTTTTTTTTGCCGCCTTTGGAGCCCATTCTTTGGCTATTTGACTTCCTGCAGCAAAAAAAGTTATTTGCGCTCTAGAAAAATCATAACTTTCTAAATTTTCAATTTTAATATCTTTATTCCTAAATCTAATTTTTTTTCCAGCACTTTTCTTTGAGGCAACCAAAAATAATTCTTTAAATGGAATTTTGGATTTCTCCAATATTTCAATGGTTTTTCTACCTACATTACCTGATGCTCCTATAATCGCAAAATTCATAAAGACTACTTTATTTTAATTTCGCAATAATTGCATCACCCATCTGAGATGTTGAAACCTCTTTCATATTTTTAGAGAGAATGTCTTTTGTTCTTAACCCTTCATCAAGGACGGATTGCACTGCTTTATCAAGTTGATCTGCTTCTTTTTCTAAGTCTAATGAATACCTCAATGCCATCGATAAACTTAAAATAGTAGCTATAGGATTTGCAATATTTTTACCCTCTATGTCAGGAGCTGAACCGTGGACTGGTTCATAAAGCGACCTGATTCTTCCGTTTTTGTCTTTTATTCCAAGCGAAGCTGAAGGCAACAGACCAAGTGATCCTGTAAGCATTGCGGCTTCATCGGATAACATGTCTCCAAATAAATTATCAGCTAAAATTACATCAAATTGTTTTGGATACCTTAAAAGTTGCATAGCACAATTGTCTGCGAGCATATGATTTAATTCTACTTTTTTAAATTCCTTATCTTTTATTAACTGAACTTCTTCTCTCCATAAAACACCTGCTTCCATAACATTTGATTTTTCGCATGATGTTACTTTATTTCTTCTTTTTTTTGCTAAGTCGAAGGCTACTCTTGCTATTCTTTGAATTTCCGAAGTAGTGTAACTGTGCGTATTTATTCCTTTCCTCTGGTTGTTTTCCATAGGTTCAATTCCTCTAGGTTCTCCAAAGTAAATTCCACCAGTTAATTCCCTAACGATCATTATATCAAGACCTGAGACTATTTCTGGTTTTAAGGTAGATGAGTCTACTAATTGTTTAAAACAAATTGCAGGTCTTAAATTTGCAAAAAGTTTTAATTCTTTTCTAAGTTTTAATAGGGCTCTTTCGGGTTTTTTTGAAAACTCTAAATTATCCCATTTGGGTCCTCCACATGCACCCAGTATCACAGCATCAGACTCCAGAGATTTATAAAACACTTCATCTGTGATTGGAACACCGTTTTTATCTATAGATGCTCCACCAATTAATTCCTGACTCAAAACAAAATCTAAAGACTTATTTTTGTTCATCCACTCAAGTATTTTTTTAACTTCTGATATAACTTCTGGACCTATACCGTCACCAGGTAAAAGAAGAATGTTTCTAGTTTTTTTAGCCATTATTTAAAACCCAAGGTTTTGTTTTTTGTAATTTTTTTTCATAGTCGTCCACTTTTGAAATTTTTTCCATTGATAGGGCTATATCATCTAACCCTTCCATTAAACATTTTTTTTTAAAAGCATCGAGGTCAAACTTTGCAACTTTATTGCCAAATTTTATTTCTTGATTTTCTAAATTTATTTCAATCTCTTCTTGCCTCTTTGAATATTCAGCTAACTCAAACACAATTTTATCATCAATCTTAATTGGCAAAATTCCATTCTTGAAGCAGTTATTGTAAAAAATATCTGCAAAGCTAGAACTTATAACACTCTTGATACCAAAATCAGCAAGAGCCCATGGAGCGTGCTCTCTTGATGAGCCGCATCCAAAATTTTTTCCCGCTAAAAGAATTTTAGATTTATTGTAAGGTTCCTTGTTAAGTATGAAATCTTCATTCTTTTTTCCTTTTTCATCATAGCGCATTTCGTAAAATAGACTTTTTCCCAAGCCAGTTCTCTTAATAGTTTTTAAAAACTGCTTTGGGATAATCATATCCGTATCAATATTTTGTAGTGATAAATATGACGGTATTGATTTTAAATTATTAAATTTTTCCATTCTATATTTCTCTAACGTCTGTGAGATGACCTTTAATTGCAGCTGCGATGGCCATCCCAGGGCTAACTAAATGTGTTCTTCCTCCACGACCTTGTCTACCTTCAAAATTTCTATTTGATGTTGATGCGCATCTTTCTTTTGGCTTCAATTGATCTGGGTTCATACCTAAACACATCGAGCACCCAGGCTCTCTCCATTCGAAGCCCGCATCTTTAAAAATTTTATCAATTCCCTCTTTTTCAGCTTGTTCTTTAACTAGTCCTGATCCAGGGACAACCATTGCACTCACATTTTTGGCAATCTTTTTACCTTTAAGAAGATCCGCAGCCAATCTTAAGTCCTCTATTCTACCATTAGTGCAACTTCCTATAAAAATTTTATCAATTTTAATTTCTGAAATTTTAGTATTTGCTTTTAAGCCCATATAATCAAGGGATCTTTTCATAGCCATTTTTCTATCCTCATTTTTTTCGTTTTCAGGATCAGGCACAATACCAGTCACCGGAGACACATCTTGAGGTGAGGTCCCCCATGTTACTAATGGTTCTATATTTTTCCCGTCAATATTAACTTCTTTATCAAATTTACAATCTTTATCTGAATATAAAGTCTTCCAATATTCTATTGCTTTTGTCCAATTCTCACCTTTAGGTGACATCGTTTTACCTTTTAAATAATCAAATGTCTTTTCGTCTGGTGCAATTAAACCTGCTCTAGCGCCTGCCTCTATAGTCATATTACAGACCGTCATTCTTTCCTCCATACTTAAACTTTTGATCACATCACCAGCAAATTCAATTACGTATCCAGTTCCACCTGCTGTTCCAATCGTTCCTATAATTTTTAAAATTACATCTTTAGCTGTAACTCCTTTAGGTAGTTTACCATTGACATTAATTCTCAAATTTCTTGATTTTTTTTGCATTAACGTTTGTGTGGCAAGTACATGTTCAACTTCAGAAGTTCCTATCCCAAAAGCTAATGCGCCAAAGGCTCCATGAGTTGCAGTGTGGCTATCACCACATACAATCACTGTGCCTGGTTGAGTGAAGCCTTGTTCAGGTCCTATGATATGAACTATACCTTGACGCTTGTCATTAACATCAAAAAGTTCTACTCCGAAGTCTTTGCAATTTTTTCTTAATGTTTCAACTTGGATTCTAGACTCCTCATCGTTAATTCCCTTAGTCCTATCAGTTGTAGGAACATTATGATCAGGTACTGCGAGAGTTAGTTCAGGTCTTCTGACTTTTCTTTTTTGTAATCTAAGTCCTTCAAAAGCTTGCGGACTTGTAACTTCATGTACCAAATGTCTATCAACATAAATTAATGAAGTGCCATCGCTTTGTTCATGAACAAGATGGTTTTCCCATATCTTATCGTATAGAGTTTTTGACATTAAATTTTATTTTTTTTCGCTAGTTAGCTTTTCAGCTTTAGCCTCGACTTTTGGAGATTCTTTTTTAACTTCTTCAACTTTAGTCTCTTGCTTAACAGGTTCGATCGGTTTTACTTTTGGTTCCTCTGGCTTAACTGAAACATCCACACCTATCTTCTTTTTAATTTTTTCGGCAATTCTTGCAGATTTCCCTTTTCTATCTCTCAAATAATAAAGCTTTGCTCTTCTTACTTTACCTGATCTAATTACTTTAATTGAATCAACATTAGGGCTATAGAGAGCAAATGTTCTTTCCACCCCCTCGCCAAATGAAATTTTTCTTACTGTGAAAGAAGAGTTTATATCTCTATTCTTTTTTGCAATACATACACCCTCAAAATATTGTATTCTTTCTCTTTTACCTTCTACAATTTTAACACCAACTTTAATTGTATCCCCAGGAGAAAAGTCTGCAATTTTTTTACCAGCAACTATTTTTTTAATTGCTGCTTTGTTTATATCTTCAATGTTTTTCATTTTTTTTCTCTAAATATTTTTTCCAAAGATCAGGTCTCTGGCGACGTGTTATAGCCTCAGATTGAGACAAACGCCACCCTTTTATTTTGGCATGATCCCCTGAAAATAGGACTTCAGGTGGGCTTTTACCTTCCCATTCTCTAGGCTTTGTATACTGAGGATATTCTAAGAGGTGATTTTCAAAACTTTCCTCTTTAATGGATTCTTTATTTCCAAGAACCCCTGGTAATAATCTTACTAAAGCATCAACAAATACAAAAGAAGCTGGTTCGCCTCCTGATAACACAAAATCACCTAAACTATATTCTTCAATATTTCGTGTCTCTAGAACTCTTTGGTCAACACCCTCGAAATGCCCACAGATAAGGTTTAAGTTTTTTTCTTTACTTAAAGATTTAGCAGTATTTTGATCAAATTTTTTACCTCTTGGAGATAGGTAGATAATTCTTTCCCCTTTTTTTGTATTATCATCAAGTGCAGATGCCAATACATCTGGACGCAAGAGCATTCCATTCCCTCCTCCAAAAGGAGTATCATCTACTGCACCATGTTTGTCCTTGGAATAGTCTCTAATGTTAATTACTTTTAAATTCCAGATTTTACTTTTCTGTGCCTTTTTAAATATTCCAGTATCTAAAGGACCAGGAAATAAATCTGGATATAAAGTAAATATCTTTACTTCTAACATCTCTAATTACCTTTTGGCTAAGCCTTTTTCGGTTCTTCCTTTTTAGCTTCTGCTTTA
>CACJSY010000009.1 GCA_902596205.1 uncultured Pelagibacteraceae bacterium | reverse complement strand
TCAGACGCAACACAAGCTAATAGTAAAATTAGAAGTATGATTTTTAACCCAGGTAAATTAGAAAATAAAAAAAAATTTAAGCAAAAGATAAAAACATAAAATATAAATATAAAATTTATAAAATAAAGTTGAAATAAATTTATAGATAATCTTTTAGTTACGTCCATAAATTCTAAAATAGAGAATATGCCCAAAATTATTAGAAAATAAACAAGAATTATATTAAATTTAAAAATCAAAAAAATTATCGATAATAAAACAATAGACGTATAAAATCTTTTCTGAAAGTTAGTAAGTATCATATTCTACCAAAGTTCCTTTTAATTTTTTTGAATTTTTTAATAATTTTTAATAAATCTTTTATATTAAAGTCTGGCCATAATTTTTTTAAAAAAAAAAGTTCAGTGTAAGCTAATTGCCAAAGTAAAAAATTACTTAATCTCTGATATCCGCCTGTTCTAATCAAAATATCTGGATTTGGCATATTTTTTGTAAACAAGTTTTTTTCTAAATTTTTAATTTTAAAATCACCTTTTGTTTTTTTAAATGCTTGAATTATCTCCATTTTAGAACCATAGTTAATTGCAAGGTTAACAATAATTTTTCTGTTTTTTTTTGTTAGTTCTGTTGTTTTTTTAAGCACTAATTTTAAATCTGAGGAAAATCTTTTAAAATCACCTAAAATATTTATTTTGATCCCTTGGTAAATAATATTATTTAACTCAATAGAAAAATATCTCTTTATAAGATTAAACAAGTATTTTTTTTCTTTTTCTGGCCGTTTCCAATTTTCAGATGAAAAAACATAAAAAGTTAAAATTGGTATATTGAGTTTGATTGACTGCTTTACAATTTTTTTTACGGTCTCTACACCTTTTAAATGACCATAATTTCTACCTTTGCCTTTTTTTTCACCCCACCTTCCATTGCCATCCATAATAAAGGCAATATGGTTGAGACTATTCATATTTGACTTATCTCTTTTTCTTTTTCAATTAAAATTTTTTCAATATTTTCTATATTTTGATCAGTAAGTTTTTGAATATTCTTTTCATAACTTTTATTGTCGTCTTCTGAAATACTTTTATCCTTAAGTTTTTTTTTAAGGTCTTCATTTGCCTCTCTTCTTATGTTTCTGATCGCTACTTTACTTTTTTCACCCATATTTTTTAATATTTTGATTAAATCTTTTCTTCTCTCCTCTGTTAAATCTGGAATTCTAAGCCTAATAATTTGACCATCGATTTGAGGATTTATTCCAAGTTCAGATTTTTGAATAGCACTTTCTATCAAACCAGTGTTAGCTTTATCCCAAACTTGTATTGAAATTAATCTTGCTTCAGGGACACTTATCGTTGCTAGTTGTTCGACAGGCATAAGTTGTCCATAAACATCTACTTTAATAGTATCAAGCATATTGGTATTCGCCCGTCCAGTTCTGAGTGTTGAGATATCTTTCTTTAAAGATTGAATACTTTTATCCATCTTTGATGAATAATTTTTTTCATTAAATTCGCCGCTCACTTTTTAAACTCCTTCTCCAACTTTATATCGAATATATTCTAATATTTTAAGTTGTTTGTCTAATGAGTTTTCTTTAAGTATATCAGAGACTTTTTTTTTAGGATCCATAATCCAAAGTTGATTTAAAAGTGAGTTATCGTTTAAAAATTTCATTATTTTACCCTTAGAGATTTTCTCTGCCATATCAGCTGGTTTCCCAGTATTGGTAATTTCTGCTTTAATGATTTCAAGTTCTTTATCTATAATAGTTTGATCTATATTATCCTTATCTATGGCAAGTGGATTTGAAGCAGCAATATGCATAGCTAATTTGGTACCTATATCATCGTTTGATCCTTTTTTTACTCCATCTATTTTTACTACTGAAATTATTTTTCCGATTCCCTTCTCTATAGCAGAATGGACATAAAAAAAATTCATGCCATTTGAATTATCAAAATAATTAGCTCTTCTAATAGTTATTTTTTCACCAATTTTTGCAATTAGATTTACTAAGTTATCTTTTACTAATAAACCGTTTGACATTTTGGTTTCATTTAATTTGTTAAGATCACTTTTTGTAATGAAGTTGATTTCAGAAAGCTCTTTGCAAAAATTAATAAAGTCTTGATTTTTTGCAACAAAATCTGTTTCACTGTTAATTTCAATTACTGAAATTTTTCCCTCTTTTTCTTTCACTAATGCAAGACCCTCTGAAGCTGTCCTGCTCATTTTCTTAGAAGCTTTTGCAATCCCTTTTTTTCTTAAAAACTCAATTGATTTTTCAATATTACCTTTTGATTCATCAAGGGCTAGTTTACAATCCTTAAAACCAACGCCTGTCATCTCTCTAAGTTTTTTTATGTTATCTAATAAATCTTTATTTGACATGAGATGATAATTTAAAATTATTTATCTTTTTTTTTAGAAGATTTTTCCTCAATTTTTTCGTCAGGACCTTTTATAAACTTTTCTGCATCTTTAATTGTGTTTTTTAATAAATCACAATAAAGATTGATTGATCTTCTAGCGTCGTCATTGCCAGGTATTGGAAAATCTATTCCAGTTGGATCAGAGTTTGTATCTAATACTGCTATAATTGGAATGCCTAATTTTTTTGCCTCTGCCACAGCCAAAGACTCGATGTTTGTATCGATGATAAATAATAAGTCAGGGGTTTTTTTCATTTCAGAAATTCCTCCAAGTGATCTTTGTAGCTTCTCTCTCTCTTTGCCAAATTTAAGTATTTCTTTTTTTGTAAATCCTAAATTTTCTTTTGATAATTGATCGTCAAGTTTTTTAAGTCTTTTTATAGAATTTTGAATTGTATTCCAATTTGTCAGCATTCCACCAAGCCATCTGTAATTAACATAATATTGATTTGTCTCTTTAGCTAATTCACTTATTTGTTCTGAAGCTTGTTTTTTTGTGGAAACGACTAATAGTTTACCTCCAGCTGCAATTGTTTTATGAACTTGTAACAAAGCATTTTTAATAAAATCTAC
Organism: uncultured Pelagibacteraceae bacterium; assembly: GCA_902596205.1. GTDB lineage: Bacteria > Pseudomonadota > Alphaproteobacteria > Pelagibacterales > Pelagibacteraceae > Pelagilacustribacter. The sequence continues at coordinate 39,344 of CACJSY010000009.1, read as the reverse complement.
AGTTTGTGTTAAGTCTATAATATGAATTGAATTTTTTTCTCCAAAAATGTATTTCTTCATTTTTGGATTCCACCTTAAGGTTTTGTGGCCAAGGTGTACGCCTGCTTCTAATAACTGTTTTATATCGACTTTAGGTACGTTCATATTTTTTCCGGTTAATCCACCACAGTAATTCCAATTTATTGGACCGGTAGGGCAATGCCCTTGAAACTGTGTGCGAAATAAGCCACAGATATATACAATCACATTAAAAAATCAACTATCTAAACTGTTATTTTTTCAACGTATTCCTTGGCTTTTAGTGCTTTAAGATGATTTAAATCAAATTTTCTATTTTCTTGAAGTAAATAAGTAGCTAGCTTATTTTTAACTTTGACAATTAGGTTAATTTCAGTCTCCCCTTTATTTGATAATAGTTTTTTTATTTCATCTATATTACTATTATCTTTTAACTCAATAGTTACTTTAGAATAAGGCTTGCTTATAACATCTTGAAGATTAAGTATTTTTTTTACATTAATTCTTTTTTTTGCAGGATCTCCAGTAATTTTATCTTTTTGAAGCGTCAAAATAAAAGACTCGGATTCTTTTAATTTGTCTCTATTTGAGATTAAAATTTCTGCAAATAAAAAAACCTCAAAATCTGAATTTTTGTCACTAAATTTTACAATCGCGTATGGTGTTCCTTTTGCACTCTTCTTTTCTTGTATTGACATTATTGTTCCAGCGACCAAACTTTCAGACAGATCGCTTTGATAAAATTTGTCGTAAGAATTTATATTTAATTGCTCGAATATCTCCTGGTATTCATTAAGGGGATGGTTCGACAAATAAAAACCAATTGATTTAAATTCTTCTGATAAAGCTTCTCTTAACGACCATGGCGAAGAAGTTGTAAAGACGAATTCTTCTTTAACGTTTTCTTCATTTTCAAAAAGATTAGTTTGATGATTTTCTTTGTCATCATTAATATTTTTTATCTTTTGAATTATTTTTGGAATAGAATTAATAATTTTGTTTCTATCTTTATCAAACTCATCAAAAGCTCCAGCTTTTACTAATCCTTCTAGTTGAAGTTTATTAACATCCTTAGTATCTACTCGATGAATAAAATCATTTAAGGATTTAAAAATACCGTTTTTATCTCTTTCCTTTACAATATTTGATATAGCCTCAAAACCGACATTTTTAATAGCCCCAAGCCCGTAATAAAGTTTTCCGTTAATGGCTCTAAAGTCAGAGAAACATTTGTTTAATGACGGGTTAACAATTTCAATATTCATTTTTTTAAGTTCCTCAATAAATTCTCTTAATTTAGATGTATTCGTAAGTTCTGTTGACATAGTCGCTGCTATAAAATCTTCTTTGTGATAAGTCTTTAGATAGGCTGTTTGATAGGCAATCAAGGCATAGGCAGCAGCATGACTTTTATTGAAGCCATATTGAGCAAAAGGTTCAATTTTTGTAAAAACATAATTAGCTACGTCTTTTTTAATACCTTTTTTTAATGCACCGTTTATAAACCTTTCTTTTTGTTTATCTAACTCTGCTTTTTTCTTTTTACCCATCGCTCTTCTTAAAATATCTGCTTCACTAGCTGTAAAACCTGCTAGTATTTGAGCAATTTGCATTACTTGTTCTTGATAAATAATTATGCCGTAAGTAGGTTTTAATATTTCTTTTAAAGTTTCATGAATATAATCAGGCTGTCTTATTCCATTTTTACAATCGTTATAAATTGGAATGTTGCTCATCGGGCCAGGCCTATATAGAGCCACAAGTGCTATTATATCGTCAAGTTTATTCGGCCTCATTTGCTTTATTGCTTCTCTCATCCCTGTGCTTTCAAGCTGAAATAAACCAGTTGTTTCTCCAGTTGATAACATAGTAAAAACTTTTTCATCGTTATGATTAATTTTACTAATATCTAAAAAAATATTTTTTGATTTTAATCTTTTAATTGTATTATCAATGACAGTAAGAGTTTTAAGGCCAAGTAAATCAAATTTTACTAATCCAGCATTTTCGGAAGAGTACATATCATATTGAGTAGAAGGTAGAGTTAAGTTTGAATTATGGTCGACATATAAAGGGAATTGCTCTGCTAATTTATCTCCAGCAATTACCACTCCTGCTGCATGAGTAGCCATGTTCCGATTTAATCCTTCTAATTTCAAAGACAAATCTAATAGTTTTTTTACTTTAGAATTGTTTTTAACTTCATCTTTAAATCTAGGTTCTCTATCAATTGACTCTTGTAAAGTTAGAGGTCTAGAAGGATCAAAGGGTATCATTTTACAAATCCTATCAACATGACCATAAGAGAGTCCTAAAACACGACCAACATCACGTAATGCCATTCTAGCTTTTAATTTTCCAAAAGTAATAATATGTGCAACTCCATTTTTATATTTTGATTTAAGGTATTCGAAAACTTGGTCTCTTTTTTCTTCGCAAAAGTCAATATCAAAATCTGGCATAGAAATTCTATCTGGATTCAAAAATCTCTCGAAGATCAAATCAAATTCTATAGGATCTAGGTCTGTAATATCCAAACAATAAGCTACCAGCGAGCCTGCCCCAGAACCCCTACCAGGACCTACAGGTATTGAATTTTTTTTAGCCCACTTTATATAATCAGAGACAATTAAAAAATAACTGGCATAATCCATTGAGTTTATAATGTTTATCTCATGTGATAACCTATCTTCATAAATCTTAAATAATTCTTCTTTTGTTTTATTGCTTTTTTTTAAAATGAAATTTTCTAATCTGTTTTCTAATCCTTTATTTGCTAATATTTTTAATTCTTCCTCAGGTGAATTACTTTGATTGCTGGCAATAGATGGTAATATAGGCTTTGATTTTTTAGGTTTAAAATTAAATCTTAAATGAAAATTGTAATTATTCTCTAAAGCCTCTGGAATATCCTTATAAATGATTTTAAGTTCGTCGTGCGATTTTAGGTAATGCTGATTATTGTATCTTAATCTATTTTTTTCATCTAAATAATTTTTTTCACCAATACAGATTAGTGCATCATGTGCTTCATACATATCTTTTTCTAAATAAAAAACCTCTTGTGAAGCTATTAAGGGTAGCTGAAGATTTTTTGAAGTATTTAGAATGTAATTTTCAAATGTTTTTTCTTGATTTTCATTATGTCTTTGTATCTCTAAATATATTCGATCTTTAAAATTCAATTTTAATTTAGTTAAAATTTTATCAATATCTTTAATTTTATTTTTAAAAAAAAGTTTGCCAAAAATATTTAAATAGTTACCTGTCAATAAAATTAAGTCTTCATTATTGTTGATTAAATCATCTAAAGTGCAAGAGGGATCTGTCGTGAGACTGTTTTCTAAATAACTTAGCGATGATAATTTTGTTAAGTTTTTATATCCTTTTTCAGAAGTAGCATACAAAGTAATTTTTCCGAAAATATCGCTAGTTTTCAAATTAATTTGTGTTCCGATAATTGGGTGAGTTCCTACTTTTGAGAGTTTTTCTGAAAATTCTAAGGCTCCGCATAAATTAAAACTGTCTGCAAGACCTATTGATTTAATTTTATTTAATTTGCAGTAATCAGCGAGATCATCAATTTTAATTGCACCCTCACATATTGAATATTGTGTGTGAACTTTTAAATGATTAAAACTTCTTTCATTTAGAGACATTAATACGTTTTATATCACCATCTGAAATTAACAACTTGTAATCAGCCCTGTTAGCAAGTTCTCTATTGTGAGTTGCAAAAATAATTGTTTTTTTTAATTTTTTTAATTTAAGGAAGTAATTAAAAATTTCTTTTGAAGTCTTATAGTCTAAATTTCCAGTTGGCTCATCTGCTAGGATTAAACTTGTCTCTGCTACTAAAGCTCTTGCTATCGCAACTCTTTGTTGTTCACCTCCAGAAAGTTCGTTGGGGAAATGGCTTGATCTATCTAAAATTTTTACTGATTTTAAAATTTTTTTAGCTTTAATTATTGCATTTTGTTTATTTTCTCCCTTAATAAGTAAGGGTATCATTACATTTTCTAAAGCAGTAAAATCAGTTAATAAGTTATTATCTTGAAATATAATTGATATATTTTCTTGTCTTATTTTATCTTTTTCTTCGCTTTTAAATTTTTTAGTATTCATTTTATTAATTTTTATCTCTCCATTAGTTGGTTCATCTAATAATGCCAGGAGATGAAGCAAAGATGATTTGCCAGATCCTGAAGGCCCTACTAAAGCTACTAATTCTCCATGATTGATTTTAATATTTAAATTATTAAATAGAGTAATATTCCCATCTAAATGTTTGTAAGTTTTTTTAAGATCAAAAGTTTCTATAAAAGTTTTAGTCATATTTTAATGCTCTAAATGTTTTCATTTTAGTAATATTATTTGCAGGGATGTAAGAAGCAATAGCTGATACAAATAATGACAAAAAGAAGATTATTAAAATAGATTGGAAATTGATTTCACTAGGAAGTTTTTCTAGGAAATAAATATCTGCGGGAAATATTTCTAAATTAAATACTGTAGACAAAAATACTCTAAATTTTTCTATATTTATTGAAAAAATAATACCTAAGAAAATTCCAGTCAAAGTTGCTAAAAAACCTATAGAAAAACCTGTTAAAAAAAAAGATTTTTTTATAGAAGCATTGCTAAGTCCTAATGTTTTTAAAATTGCAATTTCTTTGGTTTTATTTTTAATTAGTATCGTTAAACCTGATATGATATTAAACGCAGCAACTATTATTATTAAAGTTAAAATAATAAACATAACATTTCTTTCAACTTTAAGAGCGCTAAAAAGAGATTTGTTCAAATCTGCCCAGGTATATATAAAAAAATTTGGATTTATTATTTCAATCTGATTTTTATATTGATTAGCCTTTAAAGGGTCAGTCAAATACAATTCAATATTTTGATCCTTAGGACTTTTATCGAAAATTGATAGAGCATCTTGAATGTTTAAAAAAACAATATTTTGATCGAATTCTAAGAAACCTGTATTAAATGTTCCAGCTATTTTGAAATTTTCCTGTTTAGGTAAACCACCTAGCGGGGTTGCTATAAAAGCAGAAGACATCAAATTTATCGAATCCCCTTCTTTTAAATTAAGATTAAAAGCCAGTTCTGTTCCGATAAACACGCTGTTATTTTTAAAATTTTCAATTTTACCACTAGTTAAATTTTTTTTAAAAAATTCTTTTATTTTTTCCTCTTCAATATTAACACCTTTTAATATCAAACCTTTAGCTTTGTCATTGCTTATAGCTATACCTTCTCCTGAATAAGTCTTGCTTAAACTAACATCAGTAAATTTTTTTGTAATTCTTAATATATAATCATTATCAATATTAAAACTATTAGGCTCAATTATAATATGAGGATTTAAACCTAAAATTTTTTTTGTTAACTCATTTTTAAAACCATTCATTACAGACATTACAATTATTAAAATAGCAACACCTAATGCAATTCCTAAAAAAGAAAAAATTGAAATTATTTTTAAAAAACCCTCTTTTTTTTTAGGTCTTAAATTTCTAGATGAAATTAATCTTTCTACTTTTGTGAACAAGATATTATTCTTTAAGTTTAGATTTGATATTTTCTACACTCAACAGTTCACTTTTGGACTTTAATTCTTTGAATTCAAATTTATTTTCCTCAGATTTTGATCCAATAATGATTTGATAAGGTATACCTATTAGGTCATGTTTTTTAAATTTATTAGACATATTCTCATCAACATCATCTAACAATACGTCAACATTTTGTTTTTTTAATTCTTTGTATATTTTTTCAGCTTTTTGTAAATTTTCGTTATTATTTTTATTAATACTTGGCAGTATAACTACGTCAAATGGTGAAATTGGCTTCGGCCATTTCATTACATCATCATTATAATTCGCCTCTATTGCTGCACCAACTAGTCTAGATACACCAATGCCATAAGATCCCATTTTAACAGAGATTTTCTTACCACTTTTGTCATCTATTAAACAATTCATAGGTTTTGAGTACTTATCACCAAAGTAAAATATATGCCCTACCTCAATACCTTTTGTTTTAATTTGATTTTTATTATCAACTTGTTCATTAAACTTTTTTTCACTAAATTTTTCATCAGTAACAGCGTAAAAACTTGTAAAGTCTTTCCTCACTTTTGATAAAGACTCATCTGTAAAATCATACTTGTTCAAGTCAATTTCAAATATTCGCTTATCAGCAAAAATTTGACTCTCTCCAGTTTCAGCTAAAATGACGAATTCATGTGATAAATCACCTCCAATCGGACCTGTGTCTGCAGCCATTGGTATTGCTTTTAATCCTAATCTTCTAAAAGTTTTTAAATAAGAAAAAAACATTTTATTGTAAGATTTTTTTGCATCCTCATCTGTTAAATCAAAAGAATATGCATCTTTCATATAAAATTCTTTACACCTCATAACACCGAACCTAGGTCTTATTTCATCTCTAAACTTCCATTGAATATGGTAAAGAATTTGAGGGAGAGATTTATAAGATTTAACACTTGATCTAAATACATCCGTAATTAATTCTTCATTTGTAGGACCATAGAGCATCTCTCTACCTTGACGATCTTTAATCCTTAACATTTCTTCACCGTAATCATCATAACGCCCACTTTCTTTCCAAATTTCAGAAGATTGAATAGTCGGCATCAACATTTCTTGAGCTCCAATCAAATTTTGTTCCTCTCTAACAATTTGCTCAATTTTTTTCATTACTTTAAAACCTAAAGGCAACCAAGAATATATTCCTGCTGAAGATTGTTTAATCATGCCAGTTCTTAGCATTAGCTGATGAGATTTAATTTTTGCCTCAGCTGGTAGATCTTTAGTAATTGGAATAAATAATTTTGAAAGGTACATTTATTGTAGATATTCTCTTAAATTTAGCAAATTAAACCTGACTAGATAATATATTACAATAAAAATTATTGAAGTAATTATCGTCGTAATTAAAAATTTTTTTGCAATTCTTGGATTTTTTGGAGCTCCGGGATCAATACCTTCAATATTTTCTTTAAATTTTTCCTTATTTGATTGAATTCCTACAGGTAAAATAGAGAAGAAAATTATCCACCAAATTAATACATAAACTATAATTGAGCCAGTTATACCCACTAAACTCTCGCTATATTAATATTTGTAAAAGGTTTTTTACCTGTTTTTTCTTTAACTATTCTTCTGCAATTTTGCTTAATAGTATCTATTAAATTTTTTTGTTGATTTTTGTTATCTAAAGAAAAAGTTCTACAAATGTTTAAAATCTCATCTTCCATATCAAAAATAAATGGCTCATTATTTTCACTCTCTGGAATTCCTTTAAACGAAATAATAGGTTTTTTTATTTTTCCATTATTTGACACTAAAATAGTTATCTCTAAATATCCATTTACAGAAAGATTTTTTCTTTCTTTAATTGATTGAGCATCAGTTTCAACATTAATATTTCCATCTAAATAAATTTTCCCAGATGGTGCTTTATCTATAATTTTTGGCTTATCTCCAGGTAAAATTTTTACAATGTCTCCGTTTTCAATTAATAATGTTTTTGGAACTTGCATTTCTTTTGCAAATGAAACGTGCTCAACCATATGACGATGCTCCCCATGAACAGGAATAACACACTGAGGCTTTACCCACTTATACATATCTTTTAAATCATCCCTATTAGGGTGACCAGAAACATGAACAAAAGCATTTTCTTCGCTTATCATTTCCATCTTATTCTTGACGATTAAATTTTGTATTGAATATAATTTTTTTTCGTTACCAGGAATTATTTTTGATGAAAAAATTACACAGTCTCCTTTTTCAAGAAAAACATCTGGATGGGTACCATTAATAATCCTGTTCATTGCTCCCATTGGCTCACCTTGACTACCTGTTGCCAAATACAAAATTTTATTTTTTGGGACTTTTTTAGCATCTCTAGGCTCTACTGGCTCGATTAGACCCTTTAAGTAACCGCATTTTTTTGCTGCTTTATAAATTCTTTGCATAGAACGCCCTACGAGACAAATATTTCTTCCGATTTTTTTAGCGCAATAAAAAATGGTCTCCATTCTGGCTACATTTGATGCAAAAGAAGTTACTAAAACTCTATTAGTTTTAATTTCCATAATTCTTAGCAAACTATCTCTCACCTCAGATTCAGAACCAGCTCTGCCTGGACTAAAAATATTTGTTGAATCACAAATCATTGCGGATACCCCGCTATCTCCAATTAATTTTAATTTTTTTTCATCAATTTGACCGCCAATCAAAGGGTTGGGATCAATTTTCCAATCACCTGTATGAAGAATGGTACCTAGAGGAGTTTTTATACTCAACCCATTTGGTTCTAAAATAGAATGAGTTAATGTTACAAAGTCTATTTCAAAATCGCCAAGTTTAATTTGGCTGTTTAATGGAACAATATTAAGATAAGGAGATATATCAATTTTTTTTTCTTTAAATTTTTCTAAAATTAAAGCTGCGGTGAATGGAGTAGCGTACATTTTGCATTTTAAATCTGGCCATATGTGTGCTACTGCTCCAATATGATCCTCGTGTGCGTGGGTTAAAACTATTCCCAGCAAATCATCTTTTTTATCAACAATAAAGCCTGCGTCCGGCATTATTAAATCAATGCCAGGTACAGAGTCATCAGCAAAGGAAACACCCATATCAACAATTATCCATTTTTGATTATCTTCTTTCCCATAGGCATATAAGTTCATATTACCACCTATTTCTCCGGATCCGCCTAATGGACAGAAAAGTAATTCTTCTTTGCTCATATTAATTCTTTATAAACACTTGCTATGCCTTTCATAGTTATATCTTTATCAATTGATACACTTTTTTTGATAACTTTTTTAAAAAAATTTGCATAACCTCCGGTTAATATAATTTTATATTTAACTATGTTTTTTCTTATAATTTTATTAATTATGTTGTTTATCAAACCTTCATATCCCCAAACAAATCCAGCATTAAGTGCCCCTCTAGTGTTTTTTCCAAAGTTCTTTTGATGGCTTTTTAAATTAATTAAAGGAAGTAAGGCTGTTGCGTTACTCAAATTTTTTATTGAAAGCTTAACACCAGGTGCGATTACCCCTCCCTCATATTTTCCATTTTTAATTACGTCAAATGTTGTCGCTGTTCCAAAATCTAAAATTAAGCAATTTTTGAATTTTTGCGCACCAATTGCATTTGCTATTCTATCTGAGCCTAATTCTTTTTTATTCTTTACATTTATCTTTATTATTTTATTTAAATTAAGATCTTTGATTTCCAAACATTTATATTTTGTTGATCTTAATTTTTTTTTGATATTTCTATATGCAGCTGGTACAACACTTGAAAATAAAAAAACTGTGCTTAAATTTTTATTTATTCGGTTATTTAATATTTTTTTTAAAATATTTACTTTATATATTTTATCTGTCTCAAAGTTATAAGATTTAAGGATTTTAAATCTATTATTCAAAATACATATTTTTATAAAAGTATTTCCGATATCACCGATTAAAAATTTCATAAATTGTTTACAAGTTTTTTTAATTCTGAAAATCCATTTTTTTTTGATTTAAATAAAAATTTTTCGTAATTATCCCTAATAATATTTAATAACTTATTATTATCTATACTTTTATTTATAATTTTTTTTATTGAGGTTGATGAAAAATTATTCATTTTGGGATAATAATTAGTATTTATTCCTATCCCAACAATTAAAAACTTTTTTTCATGGTTATTGACTGTTTCTTGGAGGATTCCACAAATTTTTTTTTTTTCAATTAATAAGTCATTAGGCCATTTTATCTTTATTTTATTTGAAAAGTTTTTGACCAATATAGCTTTTATCAAATAAGCATTTAAAATAGCAAATTTTTTAAAATCGATTTTTTTTTGATTAAGTTCAAAAAAAATAGTTAAAAACAAATTACCTTTCTTGGAAATCCATTTTTTTCCCATGGTTCCTCTACCATTTGTTTGCTTTTCTGATGAAATAATTGTAGGTCTATAATATCTTTTTTTAATAAGTCTTAAAGCTACATCATTAGTGCTTTTGACACTTTTAAATTTTAGTAATTTTAATTTCATTAACTATTGAATAGTGTTATTGCCACATTATTAAAAACTGACGGGTATAAAAAGAAAGTTAATAAGATACCACAGCTTAATATGATTGATAATTGAGCAAATTTATTTTTTGCAGGATCAAAAGTAATAACATTATCGTCAAAATAAATAGTTTTTATTATTTTAAGATAATAAAATGCAGACATTACTGTTGTAACAAGACCGATAATTGCAAGTGTGTACATTTGTTGCTCTAAAACAGCTACAAATACATAAAACTTTGCAAAGAAACCTCCTAAAGGCGGGACTCCTGCTAACGAAAATAAAATAATTAGCAAAGAGATTGCTAAAACAGGATGTTTCTTTGAAATACCTGACAGATCTGAAATATTCTCCTTATATTGACCATCTTTTTTTAATAAGTAAAGACACGAAAAAGCACCAATATTCATAATTACATAAATTGAAATATAAATAATTGCACTCTGATATCCTGAAATAACTCCTGTTGCCACTCCCGCCAGAGCATAACCGATATGACCTATTGAACTGTATGCTAAAAGTCTCTTTAAATTTTTTTGAACCATAGCAGCTACTGCTCCTAAAATCATAGATGCTATAGATATAAAAATTATAATAGTTTGCCATTCAAGTAAAATGTTGGAAAATGGTATAAACATAAATTTAATTAATAACGCTAATCCAGCTACTTTTGGCACCACAGCGAAGTAGCTTGTAATTGAAGTAGGTGCTCCCTCATATACATCAGGTGTCCACATATGAAATGGGACTGCAGAAACCTTAAATGCAAGACCTACAAGTATGAACACCATAGCAAATACTGCACCAACATTTTCTGTATTTAACTGCTCTGCTATTGTGTCGAAATTTGTTGATCCAGTAAATCCGTAAAGCAGTGAACAGCCATATAACAATAAACCTGAAGATAGAGCGCTTAATACGAAATACTTTATTCCAGACTCTGTTGATCTCAAATTGTCCCTATCTATTGATGCTAAAATATAGAGTGAAAGAGATTGTAACTCAAGACCTAAATAAAAAAGTATTAGATCATTCGAACTTACCATAAAAAACATTCCAAGAATAGATAATAGAATAATGATTGGATACTCAAATTTATCTAATTTATTTTCTATTATAAAATTTTTTGAGGAGTTAAGAACAAAGAGTGATGATATTAGAATTAATATTTTAAAATAATTTGAAAAAGCATCTCTCGTAAAACTCTCCAAAAATATTTTTACCTCATTATCAGGATTGTTTATTATTATAGCTATTGTTGTAATTATAATTAAAGATGTAAGATTAAATATTATATTGAAACTTTTTTTTATAAAAACCCCTAACATAAGTATAGTGAAAATCGACAAAGATAAAAATATTTCTGGCAACATTATATTAAGATTATTCATCATATTTAATTTGATTTTAATGCTATTTCATAATTATCAATCAAACTGTTAACTGATACACTAAATGTCTCTATAAGTGGGACTGGGTAAAAACCAAAAAAGATTACAAAAAAAGCTAAACTAGCTAACATTATTATTTCTGATTTATTAACATCTGTTAAACTTTTGATTTCAGAATTATTCGTAACTCCAAAAATAACTCTTTTAGTCATCCACAACATATATGCTGCTCCTAAAATCACTCCAAATGTTGCTAGCATCGCTGCAAGATAGCTTTTTTGAAAAGCGCCGGTCAAAACTAGAAACTCACCCAAAAATCCCGATGTACCTGGTAAACCTATTGCAGCTAGAGCAAACACTAAAAATAAAAATGAGTATTTTGGTAAATAATTAACTAAGCCTCCATAAGTATTTATCATTCTCGAATGTAATCTGTCATAAACTACTCCAACACACAAAAATAATGCTGCAGAGATAAGGCCATGGCTTATCATTTGGTAGATGCTCCCCTCAATGCCTTGTTTAGTGAGTGTAAAAATACCTAAAGTAACATAACCCATATGAGCAACAGATGAGTAGGCAATTAGTTTTTTCATATCGTCTTGCATTAACGCAACGAGAGAAGTGTAAATTATTGCTATAATACTTAAGGTGTAAATAAGTGGTGTAAAAAACTCAGATGCAATAGGAAACATAGGTATTGAAAATCTTAAGAAACCGTACCCAGCCATTTTTAATAAAATAGCTGCCAGTATTACTGAGCCAGCTGTTGGTGCTTCTACATGAGCATCAGGTAACCAAGTATGAACTGGCCACATAGGCATTTTTACTGCAAAAGAACTTAAAAAAGCTAACCATAATATATTCTGGTACTCTTTAGGAATTCTTATTTCATAAATTTGAGTAATATCAGTAGTTCCAGTTAGCCAATAAATAACTATTATAGCAACCAGCATTAAGACTGAGCCAAGTAATGTAAACAGAAAGAATTTAAAGGCAGAGTAAACTCTTCTTGGACCTCCCCAGACTCCAATAATTAAAAACATTGGGATCAAGCCTGCTTCAAAGAATAGATAAAAAATTACAAGATCTAGCGAACAAAATACGCCGATCATGAAGGTTTCTAAAATTAAAATCGCTATTAAAAACTCTTTAACTCGTGTCTTAACACTGTTAATGCAAGATATAATACATATAGGCGTAATGAAAGTAGTTAAAACTATAAACAGTATTGAAATACCGTCGACGCCTAATTTAAATTTTATAAAATTATTAATCCAAGATTTTTCTTCTACAAATTGAAATTCTGCAGTACTTATGTCTAAAGAATACCATAAAAATAATGACAATAAAAAGGTAGCAATACTGCTAAATAAAGAAATATAAATTGCGCTATAATTATTTGATTTACCTTTTGATAAAAAAATGAAAAGAGAACTTAATAAAGGTAAAAAAATTAAAGTTGATAATATTGGAAAATTCATTTTATTTCAAAATTAAATAAGTTAATAAAATTGATAAACCTAACAACATCACGAAAGCATAATCATAAATAAAACCTGTTTGAAAACGGCCTGTTCTATTTGAAATAATTTTTACCAGTTTTGAAATACCATCAGGACCAAACCTATCTATTATGCCAATATCACCTTTCTTCCAAAAAAATGAACCAATTTTCTTTGCTGGATTTACAAATAATTTTTCGTACAGTTCGTCTATATACCATTTATTCAATAAAAATTTATATAACGGTAAGTTTGTGTTTTTGAAATTTTCTAATATTTTTGGATTATGAATATACATATAGAATGAAAGTGGAATAGAAATTAAAACTAGGAAGGGAGTAGTAAATAAAAACCATAATGGAATAGCATCATGCTTAATCTCGTTTAAGAAAAAAATCGAATTTTGCCAAAAATCAATGCTATGGTGTCCTATGAATGTGCTTTTAAAAAAATATCCTGAAAATACTGCACCAATACCTAAGAATATTAGAGGTGCTAACATTACAATAGGCGACTCATGTGTTTCATTTATAGGAATAACTTTGTTATTATAAGGCCCATGAAATACTTTAAAAAATAATCTCCAAGAGTAAATGGAAGTCAAAAATGCAGTTATTATTCCGATTGTTGCTGCATAATTTCCTAGTGAGGAATTTTTAAGGTAAGCAAATTCAATAATTGCGTCTTTTGAGTAAAAACCTGAAAGAAACGGAAAACCCGTTAAGGCAAGAGTACCGATTAACATAAAGGCGTAGGTGTAAGGTAATTTCTTTGCTACCCCACCCATATTGCGTATATCCTGCTCGTCTTTAAATGCGTGTATTGTTGAACCAGCTCCTAAAAATAATAATGCTTTGAAAAAAGCATGAGTAAACAAATGAAACATTGCTACATGATATGCTCCAATGCCTGCAGCAAAAAACATATAGCCTAATTGACTACAAGTTGAATAAGCGACTATTTTTTTTATGTCATTTTGAACTAATGCAATACTTGCGGCAAATATCGCTGTAACCATTCCAATTATTGTGACTAAATTTAAAGCAACTTGGGAGTATTCAAAAATTGGTGAACATCTTACTACAAGAAAAACTCCAGCGGTTACCATTGTAGCTGCGTGAATTAAAGCTGAAACTGGTGTAGGACCTTCCATTGCATCGGGTAGCCATGTATGAAGTAAGAATTGTGCAGATTTTCCCATTGCACCAATAAATAGAAAAATACAAATCAAAGTTATTAAATTTACTTCAATTCCAAAAAAAACTAATTTTTTTTCAGAGTATTGCGATGTAGCTTGAAAAGCTTCTTCAAAATTTATTGTACCGAAAAAGAAGAAAATTAAAAATATTGCAATTGCAAGGCCAAAGTCCCCAATTCTATTAACTATAAAGGCTTTTATTGCTGCATTGTTTGCTGTTTCTTTTTTAAACCAAAAACCTATTAACAAATAAGAACATAATCCAACGCCTTCCCATCCAAAAAATAGTTGTAAAAAATTATCAGACACCACTAAAGCTAGCATTGAAAAAGTAAAAAGTGACAAATATGACATAAATCTTGGCTTATGAGGGTCATGACTCATATAACCAATTGAATAAATATGTACTAAAGCTGATACAAAAGTTACTACCACTAACATCACAGAACTTAATGGGTCGATGTTTATAGACCAATTAGCTGTGAATTCTCCTGAAGTAATCCATTCAAATATTAAATAATTTCCATAAATATTATTTTGAATACCATTCCAAAAAACAAATATAGATAAAACTGCTGAAATACTTACAAATAAACTTGTAGTGATTTCTGAAAAAAGCCTGGTCAGTGATCTTCCAAAATATCCTATAAGTGAACCCAATAATGGTAAGAATAAAATTGCGTATTCCATTTATCCTTTCATACCGTGGATGTCTTCAACCCTGATTGAACCTCTGTTTCTGTAATAAACAACAATTATAGCTAACCCTATTGCAGCTTCAGCTGCTGCAACTGTTAAAATTAGCATCGTAAAAATTTGACCAACAATATCCCCTGAAAAAATAGAAAATGATATTAGATTTATATTAACTGCTAAAAGGATGAGTTCTATAGACATTAAGATTACTATTACGTTTTTTCTATTTAAAAAGATTCCAATGACGCCAAGGAAAAAAATAATTGCTCCAAGAGATAAATAATGACCTAATCCAATCTCAATCATCAATTTTAACTCCTTTAAAGGACTCAACCTCTTTTAGCTCAACTGCATTTGCAGGGTTTCTTGAAATTTGATTTAAATAACTTTGTTTTTTTACCCCTACTCTTTCCCTAAAGGTAAGAAGAATAGCTCCAATCATTGCTAATAAAAGAACAACTCCTGCTAATTGAAAATATAAAATATAGTCAGTATACATAACTAGACCAAGTTGATGAGTATTTGAAATATTTGACATAACCAATGTACTGCTAGACATTAAGTCTTGTTTGTATTTCCACCCTCCCACTACAACCAATAGCTCCAATAAAATTAAAACACTTACGATTAGACCAGTAGGTATATGAGTTGATTTTCTGCCAATAAACCAGGATTGTTTTTGCTCCGCTACATTTAACATCATAACAACAAATAAAAATAAAACAGCTACTGCTCCTACATAAACAATTAGTAGTATCATCCCCAAAAACTCAGCTCCAACCATAATAAATAAACATCCAACTGAAATAAAATCTAATATCAAAAAGAAAACTGAATTAATTGTACTTCTTGATGTAATCACCATTAATGATGAAAAAATTGCTATTACTGAAAAAAAATAAAAAAATATTGTATGGACTATCATTTATCTGTAAGGCTTATCTAGCTTGATATTTTTTGCTAAAACTGACTCCCATCTGTCTCCATTATCTAAAAGCTTTTCTTTGTTATAATAAAGTTCTTCTCTAGTTTCTGTTGCGAACTCAAAGTTTGGTCCTTGTACTATCGCATCCACTGGGCAAGACTCTTGGCATAACCCACAATAAATACATTTAAGCATATCAATATCGTATCGAGTAGTTTTTCTACTGCCGTCTGACCTTTCAGTAGACTCTATTGTTATTGCTTGGGCAGGGCAAACTGCTTCACATAATTTACATGCTATACATCTCTCTTCACCATTAGGATATCTCCTAAGTGCATGCTCACCTCTCATACGTGGGCTGATTGGTCCTTTTTCGAAAGGATAGTTAATAGTTTTTGATTTTCTAAATAATTCTTTTAGAGCAATAAATAATCCTGAGACAAATTCTACAAGAAAAATTGTTTTAAATAGTCTGGCTAAATTCATTAGAAATCTACCTTAGGTAATTTATCAAAATAAAATAAAAAACTTGATGTTAATATCAAGTATAATAACGAGAATGGTAAAAATACTTTCCAACCCAATCTCATTAATTGATCGTATCTATATCTAGGGACAATAGCTTTAATTAAAGCAAATAATAAAAATAAAAATAAAATTTTGGATATCATCCATACAGGAGCGGGAATCAAATTTAGTGGAAAAATGTCCATAATTGGTAGCCAGCCTCCAAGAAAAAGAATTGAGCCCATTGCACACATTAAAAGAATATTCGCGTATTCCCCTAACCAAAACATTGCATACATCATGCCTGAATATTCAGTTTGATATCCTGCAACTAATTCCGCCTCTGCTTCAGGTAAATCAAAAGGTGGTCTATTTGTTTCTGCAAGCGCAGAAATAAAAAAAATTACAAACATTGGAAAAAGTGGTATCACGTACCACATTTCTTTTTGCGCTATGACAATATCGTTTAAATTTAAAGATCCAACACACAAAAGAACATTGATAATAATTATCCCAATAGAAACTTCGTAAGAAACCATTTGTGCTGCAGATCTTATAGCTCCTAAAAAAGGATATTTTGAGTTAGAAGCCCAGCCACCCATTATAATTCCATAAACACCAAGTGATGAAACTGCGAATAAATATAAAATTCCAACATTAATATCTGATAAAACTAAGTTCTCGCTCATTGGGATCACCGCCCATGCAACTAAGGCCAAAGTCATTGTTACGATTGGAGCAAGAATAAAAACTACCTTGTTCGCACTTGCAGGAATTATGATTTCTTTAAAAATATATTTTAAAGCGTCAGCAAGGGTTTGAAAAAGTCCAAAAGGACCAACTACATTAGGTCCTCTTCTTTTTTGCACCAATCCCCATACCCTTCTGTCTAACCAAACAATCATAGCAACTGAAACAAGAATTGGTATAAGAAGAAAAATAATCTTGTAAACTTCTTGTCCTAAAATTTGTAAATATTCTATCATTAGCTATCTGTACCAGTCTTTTTTAAGTTGTTTTTAATTTGACGACATTCACTCATTGTTTTGGAAGATCTAGAAATTGAGTTCGTATAATAATAGTCTAATTCTTTGACTGCTATCTCCTCACTTGTGAAAGTTGGAGAAGTATCCTTAATTCCAACTTCCTTAAAAATTGGTAATTCATTTAGATTTGAAAAATTTGGAATTGAATTTAAAACTTCTTTTCTAAGCACATCAAATTTTGACAAATCCTCATTTTTATTAAGTTTTTTTAAAATCAAATTAAATATTTTCCAATCTTCTAGAGCATCTCCGATAGGATAAGATGCTTTTTTACACTCTTGGATTCTTCCCTCCAAGTTTTCGTAAAGTCCATTTTGCTCTGTAAACGCTGCACTTGGAAGAACAAGGTCTGCTATCTCTGCACCTCTATCACCATGACTACCTTGGTAAACTACAAATTCATGATTTTTTTTAAAATCTAAATTATCTGAACCTAAAAGATAAAGAAGTTTGAATTGATTTTGTTTTAATTTTTCAAAAAATGATTTTTTTTCTTCGTCTTCGGAAGGTAAGATTTTAAGATCTATTAAACCTACAGTTGATGCATTTTGGGGTAAAAAATTGAAAGCATTCCACTCTTTATTAATAAAATTATTCTCTTTTAAGAGATTTTTGAACCCTTCAAAAATATATTTTCCACTCTTTAATTCTAAAGCGGACTCACCAATTATTATCATTGGTTTTTTTGACGTTAAAAGTTTTTTTGAAAACTCGCCTTCATTTTGAAAAATTTTCTTCAAATCATCTGTTGTATTACCAATTATTTTATAATCGTAAGTCAAGTCACCAGGATCACCGATTGAGAAAATTGGAATATTTTTTTGAACAAATACTTTTCTTATTCTTGCATTTAACATAGTAGCTTCATGTCTTGGATTAGTTCCAATTAATAGTATAAGATCGCTTTCCTCAATACCTTTGATTGAGGTGTTAAATATATAATTACTTTTTTCTGAAGAATTAATATAAAATTTTCTCTCTCTAAATTCTAAATTATTACAATTTAAAACCTTAAAAAATTTTTTAAAACTAAGAGCATTCTCTAAATTGACCATATCACCGATATGACCACCTATCTCATTAGAATTAATTGACTTAATCTTATTTACTAAAAGAGAAATAGCTTCATCCCAACTAGACTTTTGAAGTTTATTATCTTTTTTTATATATGGGACATCTAGTCTTTGCTTAAGTAAACCATCACACGAATATCTAGTTTTATCAGAAATCCACTCTTCATTGATATCATTGTTAAGTCTTGGTAATATTCTCTTTACCTCCCAGTTATATGTATCAATTCTTATATTTGAACCAACAGCATCCATTACATCAATGCTCTCTGTTTTTTTAAGTTCCCAAGGTCTCGCTTCGAAAGCATACGGTTTAGAAGTAAGAGCTCCTACAGGACATAAATCAATTACGTTAGCAGATAACTCTGACTCCATCGCTTTCTCCAAGTAAGTTGTAATTTCCATATTTTCTCCACGTCCTATCGCCCCAATCTCAGGGACGCCAGCGACTTCGGTTGCAAATCTCACACATCTTGTGCAATGAATACATCTTGTCATTTGTGTTTTTATAAGCGGACCCATATATTTTTCTTTAACTTGTCTTTTATTTTCGACAAACCTAGATTTATCAACTCCATAAAACATTGATTGATCTTGTAAATCACACTCTCCTCCTTGATCACAAACCGGACAGTCAAGAGGATGGTTAGCTAATAGAAATTCCATAACACCTTTTCTGGCTTTTTCCACAAATGCAGTATTTGTTTTAATATTCATTCCCTCAGCTGCTGGCATTGCGCATGAGGCAATTGGTTTTTGTGATTTTTCCATTTCAACTAGACACATTCTACAGTTTCCAGCTATTGATAATTTCTCGTGGTAACAAAACCTTGGTATTTCTACATCAGCAAGTTCACAAGCCTGTAGAACTGTCATTCCTTTTTCAAACTCTATTTCTTTTCCATTAATAATAATCTTAGGCATTCTTATTCTCCAAAAGATGTTGATCCACTAAATAAGGATTATTAGTTCTTTTTTTAATTAATGGCTCCTCTCTGCAGCGGCTTTCGATTTCCTTTCTAAAATGACGTAGTAAACCTTGAACAGGCCAAGCAGAGCCCTCTCCAAATGCACAGATTGTATGACCTTCTATTTGTTTTGTTACGTCAGATAATAAATCGATATCGCTAAAAGTAGCTTTTCTTTTAACTACTCTATCTAATATACGCCACATCCATCCAGCTCCCTCTCGACACGGAGTACATTGACCACAACTTTCATGTTTATAAAACCTTGCGATCCTTGCCATGCAAGCTACTATGTCTTGATCTTTATTTATCACAACTATTCCAGCAGTTCCCAATCCACTTTTATTCTCTATAAGTGAGTCAAAATCCATTGTGATCGTATCACATATTTTTTTTGATAATAACGGCATCGAAGAGCCACCAGGAATAACAGCTTGCAGATTATCCCAGCCTCCAATAACGCCTCCTGCATGTTTTTCTATTAATTCTTTTAAAGGAATACCCATTTCTTCTTCCACGTTACACGGAGAATTCACATTTCCAGAAATGCAAAATATTTTTGTTCCTGTATTTTTTGGCTTGCCTATTGAGGCAAACCATTTACCACCTCTTCTTAAAATAGTTGGGACAACAGCTATCGTTTCAACGTTGTTAACAATCGTCGGGCATCCATACAAACCTACTAAAGCAGGAAAAGGGGGTTTTAATCTAGGTTGACCTTTGTTTCCCTCTATACTTTCTAATAAAGCTGTTTCTTCACCACATATATATGCGCCAGCTCCATAATGTATGTAGATATCAAAATCCCATCCAGAGCCACACGCATCTTTTCCCAAATATTTTTTTTGATAAGCCTGCTCAATAGCGCTCTGTAATCTTTTACCCTCGTTTGAATATTCTCCTCTTATATATATGTAACACACATGAGCATTAACTGCGAAACCTGCGATTAAACATCCCTCAATTAATTTTTGAGGTTCAAATCTTAATATATCTCTATCTTTACAAGTTCCTGGTTCAGACTCGTCTGCATTTATAACTAAATAATGAGGTCTGGAGCCAACTTCTTTTGGTGCAAAAGACCATTTAAGACCTGTGGAAAAACCTGCGCCCCCTCTTCCCCGTAACTCTGAAGTTTTTATTTCATTGATAATCCATTCTCTTCCTTTTGAAATGATATCTTTTGTATCTCTCCAATCATCTCTTTTAATTGCATTTTCAATTTCCCATCCATGATCATTATAAAGATTTTTAAATATTTTATTTTCTGGTTTAAGCATGATTTTCTCCATTAATTGATTGTTTTTTTTCAGGAGCAGTATTCTTTCGTCCCCTAAAAGATCCAGGTTTTAAAGGCTTGTCTTTAATAAGTGAGTCTAAAATTTCAACTGTGCTCTTTTCATCAAGGTCTTCATAATAATCATCATTTATTTGTATCATTGGGGCGCTTACGCATGCGCCTAAACACTCTACTTCCATCCAGGAACAGTTTCCTTTTTTAGAAATCTCGTTTTCATTTGGTGAGATTTTTTCTTTACAAAGTTTAACTATTTTATCAGCACCCCGAATTAAGCAAGGTGTAGTGGTACATACTTGAACAAAATGCTTACCTACGGGCGCTAAATTATACATGGTGTAAAATGTTGCAACCTCATAAACTGAGATGTAAGGCATAGACAAATAATTAGCTATATATTTCATTGCAGATAATGGTATCCAATTATCATTCTGTCTCTGCGCTAAATAAAGAAAAGGCATTACAGCGCTTTTTTTACTTTTTTGAGGGTATCTTTTTAATATCTCCTCAGCTTTTTTTAAATTTTCATCAGAAAATTTAAATTCTTTTGGTTGGTTATCGTGAACTTTTTTTAAACTCATCTATCTACCTCTCCAAACACTATATCTAAGGAACCAAGTACTGCTGGCACATCAGCTAACATATGGCCACGAATTAAGTAGTCCATAGCCTGGAGATGAGAGAAACCAGGAGCTCTAATTTTGCATCTATAAGGTTTGTTAGTGCCATCTGAAATTAGGTAAACTCCAAACTCCCCTTTGGGTGCCTCTACTGCAGTATATACGTCACCTGGCGGGACTCTGTAACCCTCTGTGAATAATTTGAAATGATGAATTAAAGCTTCCATTGATTGTTTCAAATCTTGTCTGTTTGGAGGTGATATTTTGCCATCTATTGATTTGACTGGCCCTTTAGGAAGTCTCTCTATGCATTGTAAAATAATTTTTACACTCTCTCTCATTTCCTCAATTCTACATAGGTAGCGATCATAACAATCTCCATTTTTTCCTACAGGTATTTTGAAATCTAAATCTTTGTAAATTTCATAAGGCTGAGATCTTCTTAAATCCCATGGAACACCAGATCCTCTTAACATCACTCCAGAAAAGCTATGATCTAGCGCTTCTTGTTTTGTTACTATTCCAATTTCCACATTACGTTGTTTGAAAATACGGTTATCTGTGAGTAAGCTCTCCAAATCATCAATAATTTTTGGAAACGATTTACAAAATTTTTCAATATCTTCAACTAGTTTTAAAGGAATATCTTGATGTACTCCTCCAGTTCTAAAGTAATTTGCATGTAATCTTGAACCTGAAGCTCTCTCATAGAAAGTCATTAAAGTTTCTCTTTCTTCAAAACCCCATAAAGATGGCGTTAATGCACCTACATCTAAAGCTTGAGTTGTGACATTCAAAATATGGCTTAAAATTCTTCCTATCTCACAAAAAATCACTCTAATGTACTTTGCTCTTATAGGAACTTCTATTTTTAATAATTTCTCTGCAGCTAATGCGAACGCATGCTCCTGGTTCATTGGGGCAACGTAATCTAATCTGTCAAAATATGGTAATGCTTGGGTATAGGTTTTTTGTTCTATTAACTTTTCAGTTCCCCTATGCAATAGACCTATATGCGGATCAGCTTTTTCAACAACTTCTCCATCCAATTCTAGTATTAGCCTTAACACACCATGCGCTGCTGGGTGTTGAGGTCCAAAATTTAGGTTTAATGATTTAGTTTTTTTTACCATCAGCTTGTTTTTTTTTTATCTCTTTAATATAATTTGTACCTTCCCAAGGACTTTCAAAATCAAAATTTCTGTAATTTTGTTCAAGTTTCACTGGTTCATAAATAACTTTTTTTTCCTTCTCGCTATACCTAACTTCATTAAAGCCTGTTAAAGGAAAATCTTTTCTTAATGGATGACCTTTAAAACCATAATCAGTCAAAATTCTTCTTAAATCTGGATGATTTTTGAATTTAATACCATACATATCAAAAACCTCTCTTTCCATCCAATTAGCAGCTGGAAAAATTTTTGTTATTGAGTTGATAATTTGTTTTGGTTGAAAATTAATTGAGATCTTTATTCTACAATTGTTTTCATGAGATAAAAAAAGGTAAACAAGTTTAAAACGTTTTTCCTCATTTGGATAATCTACCCCAGCGATGTCAATCAATTGTCTGAATTTACACTTCTCATTCGATTTTAAAAATTGAATAATCTCAATTAAATCGTTCTCATTTATTTCAATAGATAACTCATCATTTGCTATAAATGAACTTTGAATTTTACTTGTAAGTTCAGAATTAATTAAATTTTCCAATTTTTTTAAATTTTCAATCATTTTATCTTTGTAAATTTCCTTCTCGTCTTATTTTTTTTTGAAGTTGCAAGATTCCATACAAAAGAGCTTCAGCAGATGGTGGGCATCCTGGAATGTAAATATCTACTGGAACAATTTTATCACATCCTCTAACAACAGAATAAGAATAATGGTAATAGCCCCCGCCATTAGCACAGCTACCCATCGATACCACATATCTAGGCTCTGGCATTTGGTCGTAAACTTTTCTTAAAGCCGGCGCCATTTTGTTAGTAAGTGTTCCTGCAACAATCATTACGTCAGATTGTCTTGGTGATGCTCTTGGAGCTGCACCAAATCTCTCAAGATCATATCTTGGCATTGAAGTTTGCATCATCTCTACAGCACAACATGCAAGACCAAAAGTCATCCAATGTAATGATCCTGTTCTAGCCCAATTAATTAAATTATTAGATGAAGTGGTAATAAAACCTTTTTCCGCAAAATCTTTAGCAAGCTCTTTGAACTCCTCAGGAATTTGTTTCTGTTTTTCAGATGATAGACCAAATTTTATTCCCATTCTAATGCTCCTTTTTTCCATTCATAAATAAATCCTACTGTAAGAATTCCTAAAAAAATCATCATTGACCAGAATCCAAGTGCTCCTAAGCTTCCAAGGGATATAGCCCAAGGAAATAAGAATGCTATTTCCAAATCAAATATTATGAATAAAATTGCTACTAAATAAAATCTAACGTCAAATTCCATTCTCGAGTCGTCAAAGGCCTCAAATCCACACTCATAAGCTGATAGTTTTTCTGGATCTGGATTTGAGGGAGAGGCTAAAAAATTAGCAATAATAAATCCAATACTTAAAAATAAAGAAATGAATAAAAATATTATTATAGATAAATATTCAGATAGAAAATTGTAAATCATATTTGTTTAATATCTACCCCAATACCGTAGTTTGAGGATTCTTATATTATTAACAATTATTTATAACATTTATTGTTAAAGAGTACAGGACAGAAGGAAGCATTAATGTTGATTGATTAATGTTGATTTACTTCTTTCTAGATGAAAATCATTATCAACTAAGTGGCGGGAGTGACGGGACTCGAACCCGCGACCTCCTGCGTGACAGGCAGGCGCTCTAACCAGCTGAGCTACACCCCCACGGTTTCATCTAATGGTGGGCGGTAAAGGACTCGAACCTATGACCCTCTCGGTGTAAACGAGATGCTCTACCAACTGAGCTAACCGCCCCAATTAAATGAAACCGAGATATACAATAAAAAAATTATAAAGTAAAAAAGTATTTAAATTGTAGTGTAATTTATATAAATAGCGGTATTATTGAATTTGTATGATTTTAACTTGTAACTCATGTGGTAAAAAATTTGTTGTTCCAGATGCGGCTATAACTGCGACTGGAAGAATGGTTCAGTGTGGCTCATGTGGGAATAAATGGAAACAATTTCCTACCGATAAAATTAATAAATCTAAATTAGTTTCAAAAATTACAGAGGTAGTTTCAAAACCAAGACCAATTCAAGAAAAAATACAAAAACCCAAAAAGGCAAAAAAGCGTAATACAAAACCTAGGGAAATCAGTTTGTACTCACCAGAGTATTTGGCAAAAAAACACGGTATTAAAATTAATGAAACAGATTTAAAAAAGACAGTCAGTAAAATTGAGAAGAATAAAGAAAAAGTATCTTTTGGTTTTTATAACTCACTTATTTTGTTTTTTGTGCTCATAATTGCTTTTTCGAAAGGTCTGCATTTTTCACAAGAACTTATTGTTCAATCATTTCCTTTCACTGAATACTATTTAGATTACTTTTTTGAAACTATAAGAAATATGTTTGAGATCTGGAAAAATTTAATTACTAGTTATTAATCTCTAGGTCTTTGATATTTACAAAATTATCCGATAAATTTGAATTATTTTTTTTTATATCTTTATAAAAATTCCAAGCTAAAACTAAAAGAGTATTATTTTTATTTTTTATATGAGATTTTTTTTTAATTGGTATTTTCACTCCAGGTATAAATTTATTATGTTTCAGCTTATTATCTTCTACAATAAAATCAATTTCTCTAGAAATCCCAAAAAAATTTAATGCAGTAGTTGCTTTTGCTGGAGCACCATATCCTATAATTTTTTTGTTATTTTTTTTTATTTTTTTTATATTAGATAAAACATTTTCTCTTATTTTATAAACTTTATCTCCAAAATTTTTATATGTTCTGAAATCTTTAATCCCGTAATTTTCCTCTTCTTTGAGCATTTCTTTAACACTTTTTTCAATTTTTACTTTCTTTGCTTTTTTAAGATAAATTCTAATTGATCCTCCATGAGTCTCTATTTTTTCGGATCTAAATATTGTTGCATTAAATTGTTTAAAAAAATAAACTAAAGAAGTAAGTGACCAGTAATTATAATGTTCGTGGTAGATGTTATCGAAAGTTAGATCTTTCAAAGTATTCATCAAATATTGTACCTCTATAATTATGGTTCCTTTTTTGCTTACCAAACTGAACATGCATTCTGCCATTTCTTTAAGTTTATCTGAATGCGCGAAAACATTTGAAGCTAATATTAAATCTGCATTTTTTTTAATCTTTGGAAGATTCTTTTTTTCTAAAAAACCATTAAAAGTTTTTATTTTATTTTTATTAGCAAGTTTTGCCAAGTTTTTAGCTGGTTCTATACCTAAAACTTTTTTAAATCCTAGATCCATGAAAGGTTTTAGAGCTATTCCATCATTGCTTCCAATGTCAATGATATACGATTTTTTTTTATTTAATTTAAGTTCCTTAGAATATTTTTTTGCTGCTTTAACAAAATGATCTCTGAAAGTTTTTGATGTAGATGAAGTATATAGATAATTAGAAAACATTTTTTTTGGATCAACTGCCACAGATAGTTGACAGTTATGACATTTCTGACAGTAATTTACTTCTAAAGGATAAAGATCACATTTTTCATCTTTTTTATTCGTTAAATTATTCGCCAAAGGTTGATATCCCAAAGAAACAACTCTTTTAAGTTCAGTATTACCACAAGATCTACATTCAAACTTATAACATTCTAATAATAATTTTTTCTCTTTTTCATCTACAAATACATGTCTTATCGTATGTGTAATACCATAATTTTCATGATCTCTTTCACCTCTAACAAGATTTAAAAATGTTGTATCTTTTGTAAAAACCATAGTATGAGCTACATTTGGTTTTATGACTGATAACTGTCCTGCATTTACTACTTGAGTTATTTTTGGAGCATTTGGATTTATTATATCTTGAAAGATTTCTATGATTTGTCCTTTGGTGAATAAACATTTTTGCTCTTGCTGTGGATGATAATGATTAGCTCTTATCGTTCCTTTTTTAGAATCGATTAACCCGATTAAATTTATTGGTTCAGTTAACTCATGATTACTAATTGTACCTCTTTTATCCATAAAAAGATTTTCGCCATCTTTCACATACTCCAAATCTCTTTTTAAATTTTGTTTTGACCATTTTTGAATCATTTCTTTAATATTTTGATCTAAATTATAAAGAAACTCAAAACCAGTGTTCAATAATTTTTTATTTGATAAGGAAAAACCTAAATTTGGGACCTCGTCATTTGTCTCTTTTAAAGTAATTTTGGGATTATATTTTTTACATATTTCAGCAACTTCTTTCACAGTCAGTGTATCTTTTGTTAAATTAAATATCTCAGAATTAATATCATTTTTTTCCTCCATAAATTTAAAACAACGTGCTACGTCTATTAAGGGCACAAGGCTTTTTATTTGTCTGCCGCCAGAAAATAATTTTAATGTTCCGTTTTGTGAGGCGATTTTTGAAAATAAATTTGGCATTATGTCAATCCTCATTGAGTCGGTAGAATAACCGTAAACTGAACCAAGTCTCAAAATTACAAAATTTTTACCAGAATTTTTTAACTGATTTTCATTAATAGCTTTTGAAGAAGCATAAGATAAAACTGGTTTTAAAATTTCATTTTCTTTAATATCAGTTTTTACTTCATTAATTCCCTCGTATACTACGTGTGTTGAAGGAAAGATAATTTTACATTTATCACTAATGGTTTCTAAAATATTTTGGGTTCCTTTTTCGGCAACCTCTCTAATTTTTTCATCTTGTAATTCTGAAGACTCACTCTTTGTTCTTGGAACATCTGTAATGCCTGCTAAATGATGAACAATTTCTGCATCTCCAAAATTTTTTTTTACTAAAGCCTTATCTAATATATCTCCTTGGATAAATTCTATGTTCCAACTTCTAAGTTGATTTACTCTTTCGGATATAAACCTATTATCGATTACAACAATATTATGATGCCAACTGACACCAGAATATAACTTACATAGTTCAGTGCCTATATAGCCTAAACCGCCAGTTATGATGATTTTTTTTTTCATTTTTAAACGTTATATTTACTTATAATAAGTTTTAATATAACTCAATTATAATGAAAATTATTGACTGCTTCATGTATTATGATGAAGATTTAGTCTTAGATATCAGACTAAATGTATTAGATAAATATGTGTCAAATTTTGTGATTTGTGAGGCAAATTTCAATCATAACGGAACAAAAAGAGATCTAAAATTTGATATTAAAAATTTCTCAAAATTCAAAGAAAAAATAATTTATTTACCCCTTAGGCAACAACCTAAGAATTTAAGGATAGTTGAAAACCATGACGATATTCATCTAAAAAATTCAAAGATTTTAGATAATGCTGTGCTAAGAGAAAATTTTCAGAGAAATTATTTACAAAGTGCAATTAAGAATTTTGATAATGACGATTTAATAATAATTAGTGATTTAGATGAAATCCCAAATCTTGAAAAATTTGTTTATAAGACAAATTTAACTTTTTTTGAACAAAAAATGTTTTTTTATAAGTTTAACTTGGTACAAAAAGATTTTATTTGGTATGGCTCAAGGGCCTGCAAAAAAAAACATCTACTTAATCCACAATGGCTTAGAAACATACGTTCAAAGAAATATCCATTATGGAAATTGAACATTTATTTTTCAAAAAAAAAATACAATAGTGTTAGTTTTATAAAAGATGGAGGATGGCACTTTACTAATATAAAAAAGCCAGAAGAAATTGACTATAAAATGAAAAACTATTTACATCATCTCGAATACGAGGAAAGTGGTCTTGGTGTGGAAAACATAAAAAAAATTATTGCTGAAAAAAAAGTACTCTATGATCACAACGTAGATAAAAGGGGAAAAAAATGGGGCTCCACGATTAAGTTATCTTTAATAGATGATCTTCAATTGCCTGAATATATAATTAAGAACAAATCAATTCTTTCAGATTGGATTGATTAAAAAATAATTAATGAGTACTTAATTCTTTTTTTAATTTTTCTTTTTTGGATAATTGATCTACCTCAACCCATTCAACTCTCTTAAGAGGCTTAGTTAAGGCTACTTTTAAAACTTCATCAACATTTTTAACTGTGATAATTTCCATTGAATTTAATACTGTTTTTGGAACTTCAATCAAATCTTTTTTATTTTCCATAGGAATTAAAACCTTCTTAATCCCTGCTCTATGTGCTGCTAATAATTTTTCTTTTAAACCTCCTATGGGTAAAACTAGACCTCTTAAAGTTATTTCCCCAGTCATGGCAACATTTTTGTTTACAGGTATTTCTGTAATTGCTGAAATTATTGAAGTGACCATCCCTATACCAGCTGAAGGTCCATCTTTAGGGGTAGCTCCTTCTGGAACGTGAATATGAAAATCTTTTTTATCAAATATTGGGGGAATAATTCCGTATTCTAAACTTTTAGATCTTATATATGATTTAGCAGCTTTGACTGACTCTTGCATTACATCTCCTAGTTTTCCTGTAATTTGCATTTTACCTTTGCCTGGCATTACGGCAGATTCAATTTTTAAAATTTCACCACCGACCTCCGTCCAAGCTAAACCAGTAACTACACCAACTCTATTTTCCTCTTCTATCTCTCCGTAGTTAAATTTCTGCACTCCTAGTAAATCTTTAAGATCTTTTTCGTTAATTGGATTGTTTACTTTTTCACTGCTATCTATTTTTTTTACTAACTTTCTTGCAATTTTTGAAATCTCTCTTTCAAGATTTCTAACACCTGACTCTCTTGTATAATGCCTAATAATTTTTCTATTAATATTTTCATCAATAGCCCATTCATCTTTTTTCAGACCATTGTTTTTACTTTGATTTGGTATCAAGAATTTTTGGGAAATATTTACTTTTTCATCTTCTGTATAACCAGATAATCTAATTACCTCCATTCTATCTAGAAGTGGCGGAAGAATATTTAACGTATTAGCGGTGGTAACAAACATTACATCTGATAAGTCGTAATCTACCTCTAGATAATGATCGTTAAATTCTTTATTTTGTTCTGGATCAAGTGCCTCTAATAAAGCAGATGATGGATCTCCTCTATAATCATTTCCAACTTTATCTATTTCGTCTAACAAGAAAAGAGGGTTTTTTGTGCCAGCTTTTTTCATCATTTGGATTATCTTACCAGGTAAAGAACCAATATAAGTTCTTCTATGACCTCTTATCTCAGCCTCATCTCTTATTCCTCCAAGAGAAATCCTTATAAACTTTCTATTAGTTGCTTTTGCTATTGATTTTCCTAAAGATGTTTTTCCAACTCCTGGGGGGCCGACCAAACACAATATTGGTCCCTTCATTTTTTGAATTCTCTTTTGAACAGCTAAAAATTCTATTATTCTCTCTTTAACTTTTTCCAATCCATAATGATCCTCGTCAAGAATTTTCTGAGCGTTATTTAGATCTGTATTTATTTTGGATTTATTTGACCAAGGAAGTTCTGTCATCCAATCTAGATAATTCCTAACTACCGTAGCTTCAGCTGACATAGGACTCATTGATTTAAGTTTTTTTAATTCTGACATACACTTTTCTTTTGCAAGTTTAGGCATTTTAGCATCCGAAATTGCTTTAGAAATAGAAGACAACTCATCTTTACCCTCATCAATTTCTCCTAGTTCTTTTTGAATGGCTTTTAATTGCTCATTTAAATAATATTCTCTCTGAGTTTTCTCCATTTGATTTTTTACTCTACCGCGAATTTTTTTCTCTACAGAAAGTACGCTAGTTTCTTTTTCTATTAACTGATGAATCTTTTCTAACCTTTTTTTAAGATCGAGAATTTCAAGTAGCTCCTGCTTTTCAAATATTTGTATATTTAAATTTGAGGAAATATTATTTGCTATTTGTGAAGAGTCTTTCAAATTTTTCAGATTACTTGATCCGTCATTTAAGTCTCTCTTACTTAACACTTGAAGTCTTTCAAATTTTTTAACTAGTCCTAAAGCAAGTGGTTCTAAATCTTGTGATATGTTCTCGTCCTCTGCGATTTCAACCTCACAAGTCAAATAGCTATTTTTATTTTCATTATGCTTTAAAATTTTTATCCTTTTTTCACCTTCGACTAAGACTTTTACAGTTCCATCAGGAAGCTTTAAAAGTTGTAAAACTTTACTTAAACATCCATACTGATATAGGTCCTTACCTGTTGGATCATCGATTTCAGAATTTTTTTGAGTAACTAAAACTATTGATTTATCAGTTTTCATTACTTCCTGAAGAGCTTTAATAGATTTCTCTCTTCCTACAAAAAGAGGAACCACCATTGTTGGAAAAATTACAATATCTCTTAACGGTAATAGAGGTTTAAGGTAAGAAGCTTTCATAAGATATTAATATGGCTATTAATAAAGTAATTTCAAGAAACAAATTAGAATTATGCTACTGATGTTGATGATTTTTTGCCATATGTGACAATGGGTTCTGACGAACCTTTTACAGAAGCCTTGTCAACAGTAACTTTAATAACATTTTCCATATCTGGCAATTCGAACATTGTTTTTAATAAAATATTTTCAAGTATTGACCTCAACCCTCTTGCGCCAGTTTTTTTAGATATGGCTTTTTTTGCTATTTCCTGAATAGACTCGTCTTTAAACTCTAATTCTACTTCTTCGAATTCAAACAATCTTTGATATTGTTTTATTAAAGAATTTTTTGGTTCTTTTAAAATCTTTACTAACGATTTTTCGTCTAAATCATCCAAAGTGGCAATAATTGGCATTCTCCCAATAAATTCAGGTATAAGCCCGTATTTTATTAAATCCTCTGGTTCAAGTAGTTTCATGATTTCTGAAAGCGGTTGTTCTTTATAATTTTTCACTTTTGCTCCGAAACCAATTGAGCTTCCCTTTCCTCTACTCTCTATCAATTTATCTAAACCTGCGAAAGCTCCGCCACAAATAAATAAAATGTTTGTCGTATCAACTTGTAAAAACTCTTGTTGAGGATGTTTTCTGCCACCTTGGGGAGGTACGCTTGCAACTGTTCCCTCCATTATTTTTAAAAGTGCTTGCTGAACTCCCTCTCCGGATACGTCTCTAGTAATAGACGGATTTTCTGATTTTCTACTTATCTTATCAACTTCATCTATATAAACTATTCCTCTTTGTGCCTTCTCGACGTTATAATCTGCTGCTTGAAGTAATTTTAAAATAATATTTTCAACATCTTCTCCGACGTAGCCTGCTTCAGTTAATGTTGTTGCATCCGCCATTGTAAATGGAACATCTAAAATTCTTGCTAACGTTTGAGCTAATAAGGTTTTACCACAACCTGTGGGGCCAACTAAAAGTATATTTGATTTTGACAATTCAATATCTTTATTATTTTTTGTTTCGTGGTTTAATCTTTTATAATGATTATGTACAG
The DNA here is from genome assembly GCA_902596205.1 of uncultured Pelagibacteraceae bacterium. Classification (GTDB taxonomy): domain Bacteria; phylum Pseudomonadota; class Alphaproteobacteria; order Pelagibacterales; family Pelagibacteraceae; genus Pelagilacustribacter. The sequence goes on along the minus strand of CACJSY010000009.1, from coordinate 7,473 downwards.
CAACAGATAAAATTTCCTTTGCAAATCTCTGTCCAATTACATAATCATCCAAAACGTTACAGATTTCTTTAGGTGAAGGAACGCCATCTTGATGCTTTACGAGTGAACTTTTGTTCTCTTCTTTAATGATATCCATACAAAGCTCAACGCACTCATCACAAATAAAAACAGTCGGACCGGCAATGAGTTTTCTTACCTCATGTTGGCTTTTGCCACAAAATGAGCAATACAATATATTTTTATTATTTTTTTCGGACATATCGAATCAATATGTTTAATATAAATCTCTGCTAAATACTTAGCAAGTTCAAGTTGTAAAATTAGCTATATATTGTGTTTTATTTTCGTTTCTCCACAACAGAGTCTATCAAGCCAAATTTTTTTGCATCTTCGGCTGTCATAAAATTATCTCGCTCTAAAGCCTGGGAAATTTCATCAACAGTTTGGCCGGTATGTTTTGAGTAAATTTTATTCAATCTCTCTTTAAGAGATAAAATCTCTTTAGCATGAATTTGAATATCAGTAGCTTGACCTTGAAATCCTGCAGATGGTTGGTGGACCATTATTCTTGAGTTAGGAAGAGAATATCTTTTTCCTTTTTCTCCCGCCGCTAAAAGAAAAGACCCCATTGATGAGGCCTGGCCAATACAAAGTGTTGAAACTGGTGAATTGATATATTGCATTGTATCATATATACCTAAACCAGCAGTTACTAACCCTCCTGGACTATTAATGTAAAAATTAATTTCTTTATTAGGGTTTTCTGACTCCAAGAATAATAATTGCGCTGTTACTAAAGAAGCTACTGCGTCATTCACAGGACCAACTAAAAAAACTATCCTTTCTTTTAAAAGCCTAGAATAAATATCATAAGCTCTTTCTCCCTTGCTTGTTTGTTCAACAACCATAGGAATCAAGCTGTTCATTTTTTCTTCCAATTCGCGACTCATAGTTGTTTATACAACTATTGGTTACTTTTTACTATTTTTTTTTATTTTTGACTTATTTTTTACAGGTGATGTGGTTTTAGAATTTCCAGTATCTATATTTGGTTTATTAAAGTCAGCAATTATTTTTTCAGCCTCTTTTGCATTAATCTCTTTGGTTACAACATTAATTTTTGATTTTATTAAATCTATAATTTTTTCTTCATATAAAGAACCTTTTAAACTTTGAGATGCGCTAGGGTTTTTTTGATAATACTCAAGAACCAATTTTTCTTGGCCAGGCATACCTTTTATTTGTTTTTGTATCTCATTTCTTACCTCTTCATCTGATACTTTTAGATTATTTTTTTCTCCATATTCATTGAGCAATAAACCGAGTTTGATTCTAGATTTTGCTAATTTTTCGTTGTTAGATTTGTGTTTTTCTTTTTCCTCTGGTTTAAGATTTCGAGTCATAATTACAATTTCCTGATCAATTAAATTTTGGGGTAAATCTACTTGATGGTTTTTTTCGATTTGATCTAAAATTTCTTTTTTTGTAATTGAATTTAATGCTTGAGAATATTGACTCGAAATTTGTTTTTCAATTAAAGATTTTAGATCTTTGACGTCTTTAGCTCCTAATAATTTTGCAAATTTGTCATCGATTTTACTAGTTATAGGCTTTTTTACATTTAAGATTTTACATTCAAATTTCGTTTTTTTATTCGCAAGTTCTTTTTTAGGATGATTAGAAGGAAGCGTCGCGTCTAATGTTTTTGTCTCATTTTTTTTTACTCCAATTAGTTGTTTATCAAAACCTTTTAAAAACAAATCTTTTCCTAATTCAAGCTGAACACCTTTTCCTTCACTTCCGTCAAACTTACTTCCGTCAACTGTAGCTGAGTAATCAAAAGTTACTTGATCTCCATTAATTGCTTTTTCATTTTTTTCTTCAAATTGTTTGTTTTGATTTGCTATTTCTTTTAATTTTTCCTCAATTAATTTATTTTCAATTTTTACTTTATAACTTGTAGCTTTAAATTTATCAAAACTTTTTAAATTTACATTAGGTAAACAATCTATTTGAAGCTCATAATTTAAATCTTTTCCTTCACCAAATTGTTTAAGATCAATTTTAGGTTGACCAGCAACTTTTAATTTTTTTTCATCTATTGCTCTTGTAGTAGTCTCTCTTAAAATTTTATCTACTACTTCTCCATAGATAGATTTCCCAAATTGACTTTTAATAACTTCAGGTGGAACTTTTCCTGGTCTAAAACCTTTTAGAGCTACTTCTTTTTGAAGTTCTTTTAGCCTTTCATTCATTTTTATCTGTACGTTTTTTTTATCAACAATTACTGATAAAATTGTTCTAAGTCCTTTTTTTGATTTTACTTCTACTTTCATAATTTTTTGGTGGGCAAGAAGAGACTCGAACTCTTAAGCCTTGCGGCACTGGTTTCTAAGACCAGCGCGTATACCAATTCCGCCACTTGCCCAAATAATAATCGTTGTTTTATATATCAATTTAATTTTTTGTTAAACTGTAAAGTCTGGAATAAATTACTGTATAGATTAACAGTAAGAAAAAAAACCAATATCTACTTAATGTAGGATTTTCAGATAAATACAACCCTGGTATTATTAAGATTAAGTAAGACAAATTAATAATGAGTGAATTCAAATAGTTACCTTCAATTTTTCCATGTATATTTGAAATCTTGTAGAAACTCAGCATATGCAAATGTTCATTATCGGGATGAATTGGAGATTTTTTTTGTAATAATTTTCTTAAAAAAGAAAAAAGAACTTCAAAAAAAATATAAAATAAAAGTGTGCAAAAGAAAAATGAGGAAATGTTTGGATTTAAATTATTAGTAATAATAGTGTTTAAGCCTGTTAAAGCTCCTACTGTGTAAGCTCCACTATCCCCTAAAAATATTTTTGCACTTGGGAAGTTAAAGAGCAAAAAAATTAAAAGTATTATGATTTGTGAAATAAGAAGAATTGAAAATTCAGAATTACCACTTTTTAAATTGATATAAGTTAATATTGAATTAATTATAATTAAATTAATTGTTAGAAGACCATTAAAACCATCTATTAAATTCGATCCATTTATTACAAACAAAAAACATAATAAAACAAAAATTGTAGAAAATAGATGATTAGACATTAAAGGAACTAAAAAAGGAATATCAATGTTGAAAATCTTAATTGGTATAATGTAAATTGTAATAAATAAAATTGATGTCATAAAAATTAATCTTTTAAATGGTTTTATACTAATTTTAATGTCATCTAAAAAACCGATTAAAAACATTGAGTAACTAATTAAAATATAATCGTATAAAATTTTTGAATAAAGTAAGTAATAAATTACGAAAAATATACTTAATGAAATAAGTATCGGTATGCCTCCACTTCTACTGACAGGAAAATCATGAAAAGCCTGGGGTTTTGCAAAATCTTTATCAAATAATGCACCATTTTTAATTTTATAAGAGTATTTGCTTGTAATTAAAAAAACAAAAAAACTTATTAAAGCGAAAATAGACAAAAAACTTGCTTCGATCGACTCTGTTCCCATTTAATTTTGATATCCTTTATTATTCTTTTTAAATATATAAATACCTAGAAGAATTATAACTAATGATACCATAACTCTCCAAGTAATAATTTCGTTCATTAAAAAATATCCGAAAATTATTCCAAAAATTGGAATTAAATATGCTACTTGAGTCTGAAAAACTAATCCATTAACGGTCAAAATTCTAAACCTAATTAACCATGCTAGCCCTGTAGCTACAACACCTAAATATAATAGGGATAATGTCGACACTAATGATGGGCTTGAGTTCCAAGGCGTTTCTAAAATTAGGGAAAAGGGAAGTAAAAAAATTACTGACCAAATGGTTGTTGACGTGGTAACATTTTCGTTCTTTTTATTTTTCAATTTAAGTGTCATTAACCCTCCAATGCAATAAAATGTTGATCCTAAAATTGTAATCAAAGCGTAAATGTAATTTTCATTATTAATAATCACTTTATCAAAAAACAATAAAACTATTCCACTGAAGCCAATTAGAACCCCCAATGATTTTAAAAAAGAAAGCTTCTCATCTTTGGTAAAAAAATGTGCCAAAATCGATCCGCTTAAAGGCGTAGTACTCATTAAAATGGCAGCAAGGTAACTATTAATTTTTGCTGTACCTATTGCTATAAGCACAAAAGGAATTGCAATATTGCATAATCCAATAAGAGCATACCAGCTCCAACCTCTACCAAACGCTTCAATTCTAATTTTTTTTATTTTACACAAAATTAGCAAAGGCACGCTTGCAAAAATAACTCTTACTAACGCAAGAGTAATTGGGTCATAGGAGTAAGTTGCTATTTTTATATTAAAGAAAGAAGATCCCCAAATTATCGCTAATAGGATTAATAAAGATAAATCAATAGTATTTGCTTCTCTCATTTCAAGTTTTAATTGTATATATGTGATAAATGCATAGCAGGTATATATTTTTAATATTACTATAAAGAAGTTCCTTATATATGTTCGTGGCAAAATAAAAACTAATTATTATAGGAGATTTAATGAGTTCAAAAGACATTCTCAAGCTTATGAAAGATAAGCAAGTAGAATTTGTTGATTTAAGATTTACAGATCCAAAAGGCAAACTTCAACACTTAACTATGGATACAACTGTTGTTGACGAGGACATGCTGAATAATGGAGTGTTTTTTGATGGTTCATCAATCGCAGGATGGAAAGCGATTAATGAGTCTGATATGATTTTAAAACCTGATCTTGATAGACCTATTATAGATCCTTTTAATTCTCACACAACTCTAAATATTTTTTGCGATATTTTAGATGCTGTTAAAAAAAATCCTTATGAGAGAGATCCAAGAGGCACAGCGAAAAAGGCTGAAGCTTATCTAAAAAAAACCGGTATCGGAGATAAATCTTATTTTGGTCCTGAGCCTGAATTTTTTGTTTTTGATGATGTAAGATTTAAAAATGATATGAACGAAACTAGTTTTAACATCGACAGTTCTGAAGGTCCATACAACACAGGTAAAAAATATGAAAATGGAAACATGGGACACAGACCGGGAATTAAAGGTGGTTACTTTCCCGTCCCACCAGTTGATAGTGCTCAAGACATGAGAGGAGAGTATTTAAAAGCTCTTAAGGATATGGGGGTTAAAGTTGAGAAACATCACCATGAAGTAGCTCCAAGTCAGCACGAATTAGGAATGTATTTTGGAACATTAACAAATCAAGCTGATAATGTTCAACTATATAAATATGCGGTGCAAATGGTCACTCACTCATTCGGAAAAACAGCTACTTTCATGCCTAAACCTGTAAAAGGTGACAACGGATCTGGAATGCACTGTCACCAATCAATTTGGAAAGGAAACACTCCTTTGTTTATGGGAAAAGAGTACGCAGGCCTCTCGAAAGAGGCATTATATTATATTGGAGGAATACTAAAGCACGCTAGAGCAATTAACGCATTTTCTAATGCCACAACAAATAGTTACAAAAGATTAATACCAGGATTTGAGGCTCCAGTTATTTTAGCATACTCGGCAAGAAACAGATCAGCATCTTGTAGAATTCCAGTAATAATGAATCCAAAAGCTGCGAGAATGGAGATAAGGTTCCCTGATGCAGCTGGAAACCCATATTTAACTTTCGCATCAATGTTAATGGCCGGTATAGATGGTATTAAAAATAAAATAGATCCAGGTAAAGCTTTCGATCAGGATTTATATTCTCTTACAGAGGATGAAGTAAAAAAACTTCCAACGGTTTGTGGGTCTTTAAGAGAGGCAATGCAGAATTTAGATAAAGATAGAAAATTTTTAACTGAAGGTGGAGTGTTTACTGATGACCAGATTGATGCTTATATTGAATTAAAATTTCAAGAGATTTACAAGTTCGAGCATACACCTCATCCAATAGAATTTGAAATGTATTATAGCGGTTAAATTTTAAAAGACTCTCCGCATCCACATCGCTCGGTTTCGTTAGGATTTTTAAATACAAATTGGGATGAAAATTTCTCCTCTCTGTAGTCCATTTCAGTTCCAAGAAGATACATTATAGCCTTAGGATCTATAAAAACTTTTACTCCTTTTTCCTCTATTACCTCTTCATTGGGCTTAATTTCTTTTGCATATTCCATAATATAAGACATACCGGCGCAACCTCCAGATTTAACACCTACCCTTACTCCTATTGCTGATCTTTCAGCTTTTGACATAATTTTTTTTATTCTTTGAGCTGCGTTGTCGCTTAATTTTATTACTTGTTTACTCATAGATTTAGTTCTAGTTTTGCTGCCTCTGACATTTTTTCCTTAGTCCAAGGTGGATCCCAAACCAATTTTAAATCAACATTTTTAATTCCATCAATCTTTAATATATTCTCTTTTACAGAATTAGGCAAACTTTCAGCTACGGGACAATTAGGTGAAGTTAAAGTCATCTCAATAAGAACATCATTTTTTTCACTTACCTCTATTTTATAAATAAGACCGAGTTCATAAATATTTACTGGAATTTCGGGATCATAAATCTTTTTAATTTCAGTTATAATTTTGTTTTTTAAGTCAGTCATTTTAACTCTTTTTATTTAATGCAGACAAAAGGGTATGCCAAGCCATTGTTGCGCATTTTATTCTCATAGGAAATTCTTGAACCCCAGATAATGAAGAAATAGTTGTAATTTGATCTTCTGATAAGCTGTTAAGAGTAATCTTAGATTTATTCTTGAGCATATTTAGAAAGTCATCAGTGACTTTTTTTGAAAATTTCAAATCTCTACCTTTTAAAATATCTGTTAAGATAGATGCAGATGCTAAGGATATTGCGCATCCTTCACCTTCAAAACTTAAACCAGAAATATTCTTATCATTATCAAGTTTTAAATAAATGTGAACTTTATCTCCACAAAGAGGATTATGTGCTTTTGCATCATGATTATATCCCTCGCACTTGCCTTTGTTTCTTGGGTTCTTGGCATGATCTAAGATAATTTCTTGGTATAATTCTTTTAATTCCATTTAAATTTCAAATACTTTTTTACATTTGTTAATTGAATCACATAAAACATCGATATCCTCTTTACTGTTATAAACTCCAATAGAGGCTCTCGCGGAAGCTGGGATTCCAAGTTTATCGTGCAAAATTTGACAGCAATGGTGTCCTGCTCTTATTGCAACTCCATCGTCATCTAAAATTGTTGCTATATCGTGCGGATGAATTCCTTTAATAGTAAAAGACATTATAGATGCTCTATTTTTTGGGTTTCCAATTATATTAACGGTATTATCTTTTCGTAATTTTTCTAAACCATACTCAAGTATTTGACTTTCATGTTTTTCTATATTTTTAATTCCCAAGTCTTGAATAAACTTGATAGATTTTGCAAAAGCTACTACCTCTGCAGTTTGCATTGTCCCTGCCTCAAATTTTGTAGGTGAGTCTGCGTAAGATATTTCATCTTTCTTTACCTCACTTATCA
>CACJSY010000008.1 GCA_902596205.1 uncultured Pelagibacteraceae bacterium | reverse complement strand
AAAAATCTATGATCCATCTTTATCTTTTTTGATTTAAGCATTTGTCCAAAAGTGATCTTATATTTATTAGGTATAAATATAGGATCGTAACCAAATCCTTTTTTTCCTAAAATTTTTAAAGAAATATTTCCTTTCAATTTACCTTCTGCTGAAATGATCTTTCCAAAATTATTTTTATAAGAAAGACTGCAAACAAAAGTAGCTTTTCTATTTTTTTTCCCTTTCATTTTTTTTATAATAAATTTCATAGCGTTGAGAAAACTTCCATGCTTTTTTGCTAACCTAGCTGAAAAAATACCTGGCTGATTTTTGAGAGCCTTTATGCTTAATCCTGAGTCATCTGATATAACGGGATAATCAACATACCTTGAAAAAAATTTTGCTTTCAATTTAGAGTTTGAAACAAATGATTTCCCAGTCTCTTTAGGGCTTTTAATTTTTAATGATATCGGTGAGATTTTCTTATATTTTTTTGGTAGTAAATATGCGATTTCTTTGAATTTGCCTTTATTATGTGTGCCTATTAAAATTTTTTTCATATTTGATCTAGTAATTTAACAAGTACTAACTATATAGCAATTTGATGAGTGAAGAAAAAGAAAATGATAATAAAGATTTAAAAGTTTCTAAAGAAACTCAAGATAGTGAAAAAGCCCCAAGCATAGGTGCCAAGGAAAACGTACCTGAAAAAACACTAGAAGAAAAATTACAGGAGTCTGAAGAAAAATTATTACGATCTTTAGCTGAAATTGAAAATCAAAGAAGAAGATTTGAAAAAGATATAAAAGACGCTTTTGAATTTGGTTCATTTAATTTCGCTAAGGAAAGTTTATCGATCTTGGATAATCTTCAAAGAGCAAAAGAGGCTATTAAAAATGATGAAATACTTAAGACTAACAAGGATTTGGACAAATTTTTGGAAAATATTACAATTATTGAAAAAGACTTAATATCTATTTTTGAAAAAAATAGAATAAAAAAAATTGATGTCCGCGACAAAAAATTTGATCCAAATTTTCATCAAGCTATGTCAGAAATCGAAGATGATAAAACATCTCCGGGCTCAATCTTGCAAGAAATTCAAAGTGGTTACATGTTAGGAGATAGATTGTTAAGACCTGTCTTGGTAACTGTAGCAAAGAAAAAATCGTCTAAAGATCAAGAAAATAAGGATAAAAAGGAGTAAAAATAGCCTTGTAGATGAAGAAATAACACCCATATATCTTTACGAGAGGATTTTATAAATGAGCAAAGTAATTGGAATAGATTTAGGAACAACAAATTCATGTGTGGCCATTATGGACGGCTCACAAGCCAAAGTTTTAGAAAATACAGAGGGAGCTAGAACGACACCTTCCGTAGTGGCTTTTTTAGAAAATGAGGAAAAGTTAGTAGGTCAGCCAGCAAAAAGACAGGCTGTAACAAACGCAGGTGATACTATTTTTGCAGCTAAAAGACTTATTGGAAGAAAATTTGATGGCCCTTCAGTTCAAAAAGATATTTCGAAAGTTCCATACAAAATTGTGAAATCTGAAAATGGTGATGCTTGGGTCGAGGGAAAAGGAAAAAAATATTCCCCTGCTCAAATTTCAGCTTTTGTTTTACAAAAAATGAAAGAGACAGCCGAGAAATATTTAGGTCAAGCTGTTACGAAAGCAGTTATTACTGTTCCCGCATATTTCAACGACTCTCAAAGACAGGCTACTAAAGATGCTGGAAAAATCGCTGGTTTAGAAGTTTTAAGAATAATTAATGAGCCGACTGCGGCCTCTCTTGCTTATGGTCTCGATAAAAAAGGTGGAAAAAAAATCGCTGTTTACGATTTAGGCGGTGGTACTTTTGATATATCAATTTTGGAAATTGGTGATGGAGTATTCGAAGTAAAATCCACAAACGGTGATACTTTTCTAGGTGGTGAAGATTTTGATGACTCAATAGTAGAATATTTAGCTGCTGAGTTTAAAAAAGATAATGGTATAGATTTAAAAGCTGATAAGCTTGCACTACAAAGATTAAAAGAAGCAGCTGAAAAAGCAAAAATTGAACTTTCTTCAGCAGCTCAAACTGAGATTAATTTACCCTTTATCACTGCTGATAAAACTGGTCCTAAACATTTAAATTTGAAATTTACTAGAGCTAAGCTTGAAGCTTTAGTGCAAGGACTTGTAGATAGAACTCTCGAGCCTTGTAAAACTGCTTTAAAAGACTCTGGCTTCTCTGCTGCTGAAATAAACGAAGTAGTTCTTGTAGGAGGAATGACGAGAATGCCAAAAATTATTGAAACAGTAAAAAACTTTTTCGGAAAAGATCCAAACAAAAGTGTAAACCCTGATGAAGTTGTTGCAATGGGAGCAGCTATACAGGGAGGTGTGCTTCAAGGCGACGTTAAAGATGTTTTGCTTTTAGATGTAACACCTCTTTCTTTGGGGATTGAAACGTTGGGCGGCGTATCTACAAAGTTAATTGAGAAAAATACTACAATTCCTACAAAAAAAAGTCAGGTTTTTTCAACGGCAGAAGATAACCAACCAGCCGTATCCATTAGAGTGCTTCAAGGTGAAAGAGAAATGGCTGCGGACAATAAAATATTAGGAAACTTTGAATTAGTAGGGATACCTCCTGCCGCAAGAGGAACTCCTCAAATAGAAGTTACATTTGATATAGATGCAAATGGTATTGTAAATGTGTCTGCAAAAGACAAAGGCACAGGAAAGGAACAAAAAATTCAAATACAAGCCTCAGGTGGATTGTCCGATGAGGAAATTAATAAGATGGTTAAAGATGCCGAAGCCAATAAAGAGGCGGACAAGAAAAAAAGAGACTCAGTAGATGCAAGAAATCAAGCTGATAGCTTAGTTTTTTCTACAGAAAAAAGTTTAAAAGAGCATGGCGATAAGATTTCAGCTGAAGAAAAAAAAGCTATAGAAAATGGCATAGCTGATCTTAAAAAATCCCTCGAGGGAACCGATGTCGAAGATATAAAGAAGAAAACACAAAGTTTAATACAAGTTTCTATGAAACTAGGTGAAGCAGTATATAAGAGCCAACAAAAACCTGAAGCTAACAAAGCTGGAGATCCAAAAAAGGCTAAACCTAATGACAAAGAGAACGTAGTGGATGCTGACTTTGAAGACGTAAAAGAAGAAGATAAAGAAAAAAGCGCCTAAGAAAATAAAGGAGACGTCCTGTGGCTAAAAGAGATTGTTATGATGTCTTAGGTGTACCAAGATCTGCATCAAAAGATGACATTAAAAAAGCTTATAGAAAACTTGCACTAAAATACCATCCAGACAAAACTAAAGGTGATAAAAATTCAGAAGAAAAATTTAAAGAGGCAAGCGAAGCCTATCACATTCTTTCGGACGAGAAGAGAAAAGCTAATTATGATCAATTCGGCCATGCTGCTTTTGAGGGAGCTGGTGGAGGTTCACAAGGTTTTGGTGGTTTTGACACTTCATCTTTTTCAGATATTTTTGAAGACTTTTTCAGTGATTTTGGTGGAGTTAGTTCCTCAAGAAGATCAAGCAATAGAGGTAATGATTTAAGGTATGATGTTAGTATTGATTTGGAAGAAGCCTATAAAGGTATTCAAAAAAATGTTAAGTACACAACTTACAAGGCTTGCTCTTCTTGCTCTGGGAGTGGAGCCGCTAAAGGTTCAAAGCCAGTTAGATGTGACTACTGTTCTGGAAGAGGTAAAGTAAGAACCAATCAAGGATTTTTTACCGTCCAACAAACCTGTCCTCAATGTAGTGGATACGGTGAAATGATTAATGATCCATGTAACAAATGTAGTGGCAACGGAAAAGTACAATCAAATGAAAATGTAACTGTAAAAATACCAAAAGGTGTTGACGATGGGACTAGAATAAGAGTGTCTGGGAAAGGTGAGGCAGGATCCAAAGGTGGTTCAAGCGGGGATTTATATTTGTTCATATCTATAGATAATCACGATATCTTCAAAAGAGCTGAGGAAAATTTATACTACGAACTTCCTATTTCATTTACAGACGCTGCACTTGGAACTTCAGTTGAAGTTCCATCAATTGATGGAGGTAAATCAAAAATTAAAATTCCTGCTGGCACACAGCACGGTAAACAATTTAGACTTAGAGGTAAGGGGATGCCGGTATTAAGAGGAAGTGCTTTTGGTGATTTATATATAAGAATTAATACTCAGGTACCAACTTCATTAACTAAAAAACAAAAAGAGATCCTTGAAGAATTTAATGAAATTGAAAGCAATAAACCTGATCCTGTCATTAAAAGTTTTTTTGAAAAAGCCAAAAAATTTTGGAGAAATTCTTAGTACAAAATGAGTACCGATCAAATAATGTCTGCGATTTTTCTTATTGCAGTATTAATTTTAATTTTACCAGGTTTTCTATCAACAAATTATAAATTAAAAGAGTTTTTAAGAAATTTGTCTATTTGGGCTATAATTACATTAGTTATTATTGTAATCATTTATTTAATTAGTTTATGAGAAAAATAAATATATCTATTTCAGGATGTATGGGAAGAATGGGCCAACAACTCATTAAATCCTCAAAAAAAAATAGAAATTTTAAATTAGTTTCTTTAACAGAAAGTAGATTAATAAGTAAAAAAATTGCCGGGTTAATACCAACAAAAAACAGTGTTGATGCATTTAAAAAGTCAAACGTAATAATAGACTTTACTGTACCTAAGTGCACATTAGAAATACTTAAAATTGCATCTAAATTGAAAAGAAGAGTTGTTATAGGGACAACCGGTTTTTCAAAAAAAGAAGAAAATTTAATAAAAACTTATTCTAGAAATATTCCCATCCTTAAAGCTGGTAACATGAGTTTGGGAGTAAATTTGCTGATGTATTTAACCGAGATAGCCTCAAAATCTCTTGGAAATGAATTTTTAACCAAAATTTACGAAGTGCATCACAAGCATAAAATTGATTATCCATCAGGAACTGCATTAATGTTGGGGAAAGGTGTAGCTGATGGAAAAAATAAGAATTTCTACAACTTAGTTGGTAAAAAATATTTAAATAAAAAATCTTTTCCTTACTCTAATAAAATTAACTTTAATTCTATCCGTAAAGGTAAGGTGATTGGTGAACATGAAGTAAGATTTTTTAGTGGAAAAGAAATTATAAAACTTAATCATGAATCTTTTGATAGAGCTTTGTATTCGGAAGGTGCTCTTGTTGCTGCAAGCTGGTTAATGTCAAAAAAAGCAGGTCTTTATTCTATGAGAGATCTTCTTAACTTTAAGTGAACAATAAAGAAAAAGCTAAAATTATTTTAAGGATATTAAATAAAACTTATCCTAAAGTCCCTATACCGCTTAATTACAAAAACACTTTTACTCTTTTAGTTTCTGTTTTGCTTTCAGCACAATGTACTGATGTAAATGTTAATAATGTTACAAAGGATATTTACCCTAAATATAATAAACCTCATCATTTTGTAAAACTGGGCAGAAAAAAAATTGAGAAATTGATAAAAAGAATTGGAATATTTAGAGTTAAAGCTAAAAGTATTTTTTATTTATCGAAAACTTTAGTTGAAAAATATAAGGGCAAAGTACCAAAAACTTATGAGGAATTAGAGCAATTACCTGGTGTAGGTCATAAGACTGCTAGCGTTGTCATGTCTCAAGGTTTTGGCTTCCCTGCTTTTCCAGTTGATACACATATTCATAGACTGGCTCAAAGGTGGGGTTTAACAAATGGAAAAAACGTTATGCAAACTGAAAAAGATTTAAAGTCAGTTTTTCCTAAAAAATATTGGAACAAGCTCCACTTGCAAATAATTTGGTATGGAAGAGAGTATTGTAAAGCCCGAGATTGTTATGGAATATCTTGTAAAATTTGTAAAAGCTGTTATCCCAATAGAAAAAAACCCATTAAAACGAAAAAAGCTTGAATGAAGATCTTAGGAATTGGAAATGCTATTGTTGATGTAATTTGCAAAGTTGAAGACAAATTTATCACTCAGAATAATCTAACAAAAAGCACAATGAAGCTTGTGGATGAAGCTGAATTAAAAAAATTACTATCTTCTCTTAAAATAGAAGAAACTGTTTCTGGTGGATCTGTAGCAAACTCAATAGTAGGTCTCTCACAATTGGGAAATAAAGTAGGCTTTATAGGAAAAGTAAGCGATGATGATTTAGGTAATAAATATGAGGAGGGACTAAGAAAAGAAAATGTAAAGTACTTCTATTCAAAGAAAAAAGAATCAATGCCAACCGGAACTTGCTTAATATTAGTTACTCCTGATTCTGAGAGGACAATGGTAACTTTTCTTGGAACTGCAGGAAAAATAAATGAAAATGATATTGATGGCAGTGCAATAAAAAATTGTGAAATTTTATTTTTGGAAGGTTACCTTTGGGATGAAGGTGAACCAAAAAAAGCATTTGAAAAGGCAATAAATAATTCTAATAAAGTTGCTATGTCATTATCAGACTTGTTTTGTGTGGAAAGACACAAACCTCATTTTTTAGAATTAGTTAAAAATAAATTAGATATAACTTTTGCGAATGAACAAGAAATTATGTCGTTGATTGATGTCAAAAAATTTGATGATGTAATCAATTTTGCAAAAGAATTAAATAAATTAATTGTAATCACACGCGGAGATAAAGGAGCAATTGCAATAAATAAAGATAAGATTGTAGAGTGTGTTGCAAAAAAAAATCTTAAAATAAAGGACCTGACAGGTGCGGGAGATTTATTTGCAGGAGGATTTTTGCACGGTTTAATTAATAATAAAACTACAAAAGAGAGCTTAGAGACTGGAACCGAAATGTCATCTAAAGTAATTCAAATAATTGGGGCGAGACTTTAATTAGTTTATTTTTTTCTTCTTTTAAAACTACCTTTTCCTTTTTTTGGTTTAACAACTCTTTTTCTATACTTCGTAGTGAAGAGATCTATAGCAATTTTATTTCTCTTTTTCATAATGAGTATCCCTTTTTATCGTTAAGAATAAAATTATCATCAGAAAATTTTTCATTAATTTTTTTTCTTAATCTATATATATGTGTCTCAACGGTGTGAGTATCTGCATCAGAGGAATAGTTCCAAACTGAGGAAAGAATCTTATCTTTTGATATAGGTTTACTTTTATTCAAAAATAAATCTAAAAGCTGGACCTCTTTTTCAGTTAAAATAATGTAGGTATCATCTTTAAATAATTTTCTTTCGTTCTTATCTAACAAATAATTTTTTATTTTTATTGAAGAATTGATACTAAATTTTTTTCTAGCTGCCACACTTTCTATTACAGAATTTATTTCTCTCAAGGTGCATGGTAATTCAAGAAAAGCATCTGAATTTTCAGCTATTTTTTTTCCATTAGAAGCGCACACTTTCAAAGAATTGCTATTCATTATAAATTCATTGTTTTTTTTATCTTTAAGCGCTCCTTCATGATAAAGAATTAAATCATGTTTAAAATCTGATCTATCTGTTGAAGGATTAAACTTTAAATAAGTTTTTAGTTCATCTATTGTAGAAATAAATGAATTTGGACCTAAAATTAAAACACTTAATCGATGCATATTTTAATAAATAAAAACTACCTCATTTATAACAAATATAAAGTGAAATGCGCTATAGGAAAAAGAGGAATTGGTTATAAAAAAGAAGAAGGTGATCTAATTACTCCAAAAGGACAATTTAAAATTAAACTTATTTTATATAGGAAAGATAGGGTTAAATTAAAAACTAAATTAAAAAAGGTTGCTATACAGAAAAATATGGTTTGGTGTGATGACCCGAGATCACAAAAATATAATCAACTTGTAAAATTACCATTCGATTTCAGGTATGAAAAACTTTATAAAAAAGAAAATGTTTACGATATCGTTTTGGTATTAAACTTTAATATGAACCCTATAAAAAAAAATAAAGGGAGTGCAATTTTTATTCACGTGGCAAAAAAAAATTTTAGAAAAACTGAAGGTTGTGTTGCTATAAGAAAGTTTGAACTTTTAAAAATTGTTAGAGAACTTAAAATTAATACTAAAGTTAAGATCTTTTCCCAAAAATAGAGCTTCCGATTCTTAAGAATGTAGCCCCGTAATGCACTGCTTCAATATAATCTGATGACATTCCCATACTTAACTCCTTAAGCGCTAGAGAATTATTAAGCTCACTCGTGGATTTGAAATATTTTTTTGTATTGTTATCATCAGGAGGAATAACCATAAGTCCAATAATATTAAGACCAACTTCTTTAACGCAATAATTATAAAAAGCATCTAAATCATTTACTGCAATGCCAGATTTCTGTATTTCATTACCTATATTGACTTGTATAAAATACCTTAGATTTTTATTTAAATTTGCCTGATGCTTAGCTAGAGCATCAGCTAATTTTTGGTTATCCAATGAGTGAATATAATCAAAAAGTTTTACCGCATCTTTAGCTTTATTTCTTTGTAACTTTCCAATCATATGCAATTTTAAATTTTTATATTGTTTTTTTATATCCATCCATTTGACTAATGCTTCTTGAACTTTATTCTCTCCAAAATGAACATGTCCACGATCTATTAGAGGGCGTATATGATCCAATGGGAAGGTTTTACTTACAGCTATAATATTCGGTTGTTTTGGTATATTTATATTAGAGATATTCAATTTTATTTTATCATATCTTTCAATTATTGTGCTCATATGTTTTTACAAAAAAAAAAATATTTTTTTATAATAGAAAGTATAAAAGATATAGAATTAAAAAATATAAAAAATTTCGGTAAATTTAGCGTGATTTATAGAAATAATAATGATGAAAATATTGATAAATTAAAAAAATTTAGATTAATTTGTAAATTAAAAAAAATCCCGTTTTATATAGCAAACAATGTAAAACTACTAAAAACTCTTAAAGCAGATGGTCTTTACATATCTGCACATAATAAGAAATTAAATTTAAATAATCTGAAAGAAAATTATGAAATTATTGGAGCAGCTCATAACATAAAAGAAGTTGATATAAAAAAAAAACAAAATTGCACACATATTTTATTATCCCGAATTTTTGAAACATCTTATCCCAATAAAATAGGGCACTTAGGAGTGGTTAGATTCAATCTTTTTTCAAAATTAGCTAAAACAAAACTTGTACCACTTGGAGGTATAAATCTAGAGAATTTATCAAAACTTAAAATTGTGAATTGTGAAGCTATAGCGATTTCCTCTCTGATTAAAGATCACACGTTAATCGTGCAAAAGAATTTAAAATGAATCAATTAGTTTGTTGCAAAAAAAAGGGGCGATAAAATCGCCCCTTTAAATTAAGTATTAAGTACTAATTAGAATGCAAATGTCATAGCAACTATCGTCTCTTCTGCGTCGTAGTTTTGTATGTAATTTACGTTTTCATAATCAGCTCTAGCTATTGAAAGTGTAGCACCACCTAATGAGTATGCAACTTGGATTGAATCCATTTCGATATCATATTGTATTGTTCCACTGTTAGCTAAATTTCTTTCTGACTCTTCTCTAGTGTAAGACACTGATAGATCATCGTTTACTGCGAAACCGATAGACATACCTGTGTTTTCATAGTACTCAGCTTCAGCAGCTAAAGCACCTGTAGTTACTACAGAACCAAGTTCTGGCGCATGTAATGACTTACCATATCCAACTGTAATGTTTCCAGCTGAATATTTAAGTGCATACGCACCACCTTCTTCTAATTGTTGTTCTGAAGTTGTACCATCATCATAGTCATTAACTGCGTAGTAATGAGCTGATAATGTTAAACCATCAATTGGTTTTGTTACTAAAGAGTATTCGTCACTTGAATTACCTGATGAACCTGTAGCGTTTCCACTAGCTGCATCACCCGCCATGTTTGTATTGTAAGCGATTGATACTGTTGTTCCGAATGGCAATTCTGGTGTGTGGTACTGAATTGTTGATGTACCAGCTGCACCTGCGTCACCTGGATATACTATACCTTCACTGAAACCAGTGTCAGACATTTTTGTATATGCTGATGCATCCCAAGCGTACTTTTTGTTATTTCCACACTCAGATACACAAACCTTTACTGAACCCATGTCGTTTAGGCCAATCACGATTTGCGTGTCGTCGTTGTTAGCAGCTCCACCAGATGCTGGATCTAATTCCATAGAGTAGCTCCATGTATATCCGTTATCCAATTCACCGCTAGCTGTTAAGTTTAACTCGTTAGTTATACCAAGTCCTTGGTCATGTGTACCACCACTATTAGCAAAGTATGTTGCTTTAGCAGTACCGTTAACTGTTAATTCACCTGCATTAACAGAAAACATTAGAGACAAAGAAGCGATAGAAACTAATAAAGTTTTAATTATTGTTTTCATTATATTTCCTTTGTTATATTTGTTTATAATTATAAACGGGGACAAAATAACAGTTTCACCTCTTTTAAGTCTCAATATTTGCTAAATTTATTGACTTTTTTGATGTCTGTTGTAATTATACAACAGTAAATATCTTTACGTTTTTACTAATAAAATAAGGGATTTTAGACTATTATTTTGTGTTTCTTGTATCTTTAAACTAAAAATAGGTCAAAATGATAAGAATTTTTCTACTTTTAATTGTTTGCTTACTTACCTTATCCTGTAGCGGAGCTTTTAAACCAAAAAAAGTTGATACGAGAGAAGTATCAACTAATGCAGGAGAAAGAGCAAGAAAAAATATAGAAACAGGGCGTGGCACTTCACTAAAAGGTCTAATTAATAGGGATACTAATTACGAGTTTAGTACTGCTAATCCAATGTGGCGAGCATCTTTAGAAACCTTAGATTTTTTGCCTCTAACAACGGTAGATTATTCTGGAGGAATAATAATTACAGACTGGTATTTTGACTCGTCTGGTAGTTCTGATGAGTCTATTAAGATAACTGTAAGATTCTTATCTAATGATATAAGAAGTGAAAGTGTTAAAATTATTGTGCACCAGAGAATTTGTAAAAGTTCTGGCAATTGCAAAATTCAACTTTTAGATAAATCAAATATTCAAGAAGAATTACACAGAACAATTCTAAAAAAAGCATCTTTAATTGATAAAGATAAAAAAAATAAAAAAAATTAATTTCAAATGGAAAGAGTAAATTTTCATTTAATTGAAAAAAAATGGCAAAAAAAATTTGCTAATGAAAAACTTTATAATAAAGAAGGTCAAAAATTTTATTGTTTAGAAATGTTTCCCTACCCATCTGGTAAAATCCATATGGGACATGTACGTAATTATACTATCGGAGATGTTATAGCTCGATTTAAATTTCTTAAAGGTTACAATGTTTTACATCCTATGGGATGGGATGCTTTTGGATTACCAGCAGAAAATGCTTCAAAGATGAATAATGTTCATCCTGAAAAATGGACTAATCAAAACATTCAAACGATGAAAAACCAATTAAAATTACTAGGATTGTCTATAGATTGGGATCTAGAAATATCTACCTGCGATGAGGAATATTACAAACATCAGCAAGAGCTATTTATAGATTTTTATAATCATGGTCTAGTATCAAGAAAAGAAACTTATGTTAATTGGGATCCTGTCGAAAAAACGGTGCTTGCTAACGAGCAAGTTGTAAATGGAAAAGGATGGAGATCTAATGCAGTTGTAGAAAGAAAAAAACTATCTCAATGGTTTTTTAATATTACGAAATTAGCTGAACCACTTTTACAGGATTTAGAAAAATTGAGTGGTTGGCCTGAAAAAGTTAAGCTTATGCAAAAAAATTGGATAGGTAAATCATTTGGATGTGAATTAAATTTTGAAGTTATTAAAAAAAATGAAATAATTACTGTATTTACAACAAGACCCGATACAATATTTGGTGCAAGTTTTATAGCACTATCAAACGATCATGCTTTAAGTAAAAACTTTTTGAATGATAAAAATTTTGTTAAATTCAAAAAAGAGTGTGACAAAACTGGTACAACAGAGGAAGCTCTGGCTAATGCAGAAAAGATTGGTTTCAATACTAATTTATTTGCCAAACATCCTTTTATTAAAAATAAACAAATACCAATTTATTTTGCAAATTTTGTACTTATGGATTATGGAACTGGAGCAATATTTGGCTGCCCTGCTCATGATCAAAGAGACTTTGATTTTGCCAAAAAATATAATCTTGAAATTATAAAGGTAGTCTCCAATGGAAATAATAAAGTCTTAAAACAAGCATACACTGAGAACGGTAAAATTATTAATTCTGATTTTTTGAACGACTTAGATATACAAGAGGCTAAAGAAAAAATAATTACTGAAATTGAAAATAAGAAAATGGGTAAAAGAAAAACACTTTATCGACTTAAGGATTGGGGAATATCTAGACAAAGATATTGGGGATGTCCTATTCCAATGATTTATCTCGAGGACGGTAAAGTCGTACCTGTTGAAAAAGATGAGCTACCTATACTTTTGCCGAAAGATATTGACTTAAATTACAAAGGCAATCCATTAGAAAAACATCCGACGTGGAAAAATACTATACATAAGCCAAGTGGAAAAAAAGCAACACGTGAAACTGATACATTAGATACTTTTGTAGACTCTTCATGGTACTTTTTAAGATTTTGCTCGCCAAAATATAAAAAAGGACCAATAGATGAAGATAAAATTAAATACTGGATGCCAGTAGACCAATACATAGGGGGTGTGGAACATGCTATTTTGCATTTATTATATTCACGTTTCTTTATGAAAAGTATTAATCAATATTATAAAAATATAAATTTATCTGAACCGTTTAAAAATTTATTCACTCAAGGAATGGTTTGTCATGAGTCTTACAAAGACAAAGAGGGAAATTGGCTTTATCCAGATGAAATTGAAAAAATATCTGCAAACAAGGCTGTAAGCAAAACTGACAAAAAAGAAGTAATCATTGGTCCCCCAGAGTCCATGTCTAAGTCAAAAAAAAATACAATTGATCCAGAGACAATGATTGAGCTTTATGGCGCTGACGCTGTAAGATGGTTTATCCTATCTGACAGTCCGCCAGAAAAAGATGTTCAGTGGTCTGACTCTGGAGTTTCATCATCGAATAAATTTTTACAAAAAATTTGGGATTTAAATTTTCAAATTAGATCTAGAAAGGAAAAAAAAATAAATGAAAAACTTTGCATACAATTCACAGCAGAGTTAGATAGTTTGACATTAAAAATAGATAAATCTATAGAAGATTTCAAATTTAACGTAGCCATCGCTCATTTTTACGAAATCTACAGATTTTTCACTAAAAATATCAATTTAGACATAAGCAATGATTGTCTTGCAGATAATTTAATTAAAATGATGAAATTAATGATACCTTTTACTCCTCATATGGCTTTAGAGTGTTTAGAGAAATTAAAATGTAAAGATGTTAACAATTGGCCGGAAATAAAAAAAGACGCTATCGAAAAAATAAAGTTTGCTGTGCAAGTTAATGGTAAAACCAGAGATATTCTAACAATTAAGAAAAAAACTAATAAAGATGAGATAAATAAAATAATTAATCAAAGCTCAAAGGCAAAAAAATTTATTGAAAATAAAGAAGTTTTAAAAACTATATTTGTTGAAGATAAAATAATAAATTACATTTTAAAAAAATAATGAAGATAAAATTTTTATATACAATTGTAATAACACTAATTTTATTTAGTTGTGGTTATAAAATAGTAGATAATAAAATCAATTTCAGAATAAATGAAATTGTTACAACTGGTGACAAAAAAATAAGCTATCACCTAAAAAATAAACTATCTTTAATTTCAAGCGAAGAGGAAGATAGGCTCATGAGAATCAATATTATCACTAACAAAACCAAATCTATTAAGGAGAGAAATGTTAAAAATCAAATAACTAAACATAATATTCAAATCATCTCAAAAGTAGAATTAATCAATCTATCAAATATGAAATCAAAAAAATTCACGTTTACAAAAAACGGGGATTTTAACGTGGGCTCGAGACATTCTGATACTCTTAACAATGAAAAAAAATTAGTAGACTTGCTAACTATAGATATTTCTGAACAAATAATAGAAGCATTAGCAAATTATAGCAATGATTCATAAAAGTTATTTAATAGAGCAAAATTTTGAAAATCTAAGAAATAAAATTGTTTTATTTTATGGTGAAAACCTAGGTCTTATAGACGAATTCAGAAACAAAATATTAAAAAAATATAAAAATGTACTAAGATTTTCACAAGATGAAATAGTCAAAAATAATGACATCATTTTTAATGAAATAAATAATGTTTCACTTTTTGATGATCAGAAAATAATTTTTATAATTAATGTAAATGATAAATTTTTAAATATTGTAAAAGAATTTCAGCTTAATCGAAATGGAAATTTAATTTATTTATTTAGCGAGATTTTGGAAAAAAAATCAAAAATTAGGAATCACTTTGAAAATGCAAAAGATTTAGACATTGTTCCTTGTTACAAAGATAATGAGATCACAATTAGAAAAATTATCTCTGACAAATTAAAAGATTATTCTGGATTAACTACCCAAATAATTAATAGAATTATTGAAAATGGTAATTTAGATAGATCAAAAATTATTAATGAAATAGATAAAATAAAAACATTATTTATTAATAAAAAAATTGATATTGATCTATTAGACAAGCTTTTAAACTTAGAAACTGATAACGAATTTGAAAACGTAAAAGATAGCGCTATTAACGGGAATAATTCAAAAACAAATAAGTTATTAAGCACTACTGTTTTTGAAACAGAAAAAATACCATTGTACTTAAATCTTCTAAACCAAAGGCTCAATAAACTTAAAGAAGTAAATATAGTGGCTAAAAATGGCGGTTTGTCTCAGGCAATAGACAAAATGAAACCACCTATATTTTGGAAAGATAAAAAGAATTTTACAGATCAAGCTCATTTATGGAGCTCTGATAAATTAAAAATAGCAATCGCTAAAACTTATGATGCTGAAATTTTCATAAAGTCTAATTCTGAAATAAACAAAAACTTATTAATCAAAAAACTTTTATTAGATATATGTTTATTAGCTAATGCTTAGTTAAAAGTTCAGAAACAAGCTCAAATTGCTCAAGATCTTTATACTCAATTGTTATTTTGCCAGAATTATTTTTTTTATTTAAAATATTAACTTTTAAACCTAATATTTTTTCAATTCTTTCCTGAGCTTTAAGAATATTTGCGTCAACAACCTTTTCTTTGTTAGATCCTTTTTTATTTCTAGTTAAATACTCAACCTTTCTAGCACTATAATTTTTTGAAACAATTTCCTCTGCTATAGATGAAGCGTTACTTATACCGATGAGAGGTCTGGCCTGACCAGATGATAATGTCCCCTCTTCTAGCATAGCAATAACATCGCTAGGTAAAGTTAATAGCCTTAAAGTATTACTTATATGACTTCTGCTTTTTGACATCAGTTTTGAAATGCTATCGTGGTCGTAATTAAATTCTTCATTAAGTCTCTTATAACCTCTGGCTTCTTCTATCGGATTTAAATCATCTCTCTGTATATTTTCTACAATGGCAACCTCTAAAGACTCCACATCAGTTAAATCCAAAACAGTCACGGGTATTTCATGTAACCCAGCTCTTTGAGCTGCTAACCATCTTCTCTCTCCAGCAACGATTTCATACTTTCCAGATTGAGATTTACTCTCTCTTACTGCTATCGGCTGGATAATGCCGTTTTTCCTTATAGAATTAGCCAATTCTTCAAGTTTTTCCTCGCTAAAATGCTGTCTTGGTTGGTATGGATTTCGGCTCAAATCGCTAATAGAAACAGTGTTTGTTTGGTTAATTTCTTGTGGTTTCTCTTTAGGTTTATCATCACCAAAAAGCGCTGACAAACCTCGACCTAATCCTTTTTTTTTTCCACTCATGCGGCACTCACTAATTTATTTTTAAATTCCTCAGCTAATTGAAAATAAGCCTTACTTCCAACGCAACTTTTATCATAAATAACACATGGTAAACCGTGTGAAGGAGCTTCTGATAATCTCACATTTCTTTGAATAACAGTTTTATAAACTTTATCTTTAAAATAATTTCTTGCTTCCCTGTCTACTTCTGCGGAAAGCTTATTTCTTTTGTCAAACATTGTTAACAAAATTCCTCTTATTGAAAGTGTTGGATTAAGATTTTCTTTTATTCTATCAATAGTTTTAACAAGTTGTGTAATTCCTTCCAAAGCAAAAAACTCTGTTTGCAAAGGAACTAATAACTCATCTGAAGCCACTAAGGACATAATTGTGAGTAAGCTTAATGAAGGCGGACAATCTATAAATATGTTGTCATACTTTTTAAGTAAACCTGATTTTTCTGATGATAATATTTCTTTTAAAACAAATGCTCTTTTTGAGTCGTTTGCTGTTTCAACTTCTAATCCAGATAGATTTACATGTGAACCAATGATATCTAAATTTTGTATATTAGTTTTTTGAATTGCGTGCTCAAGATTATTTTTTTTAATTAATAAATTGTAAATATTTTTATCTTCATCACTGTTACTTTTACCAAATCCTGTTGTAGCGTTTCCTTGTGGGTCCAAATCTACAACAAGATTTGTTTGACCCATAATGGACAGTGAAGCAGCTAAATTTATTACAGTTGTAGTTTTTCCTACTCCACCTTTTTGATTAATCACCGAAATCGTCGTTGTCATTTTTTAAAATCGACTATAATAATTTTAGAGTCTTCATTTGTTATGCTGTTTTCAAGTTTATAATCGTATTTTTCTTTATTGAAAGCTTTTTTTAAGTCTTCCTGTGCGTTTTGACCTTTCAAAATTATTAATTTATGCGACTTTTTAGCGATTTCACGTGAAACTTGTATTACTGCTTCTAATTTCTTAAAAGCTCTACTGACTATGTATTCTGTATCAATAGAATTTTCGTAAACATTGCCAAGTATTTCTATTTTTAAGGATAATTTATCACTGATATGCTCTAAAAAAGCTCTTTTCACTGGTGATTTTTCATATAATTTCACGTGAAAGTCCTTATTTTTGTTAAATAAAGCTAAAATCAAGCCTGGAAAACCGCCTCCAGAGCCTAAATCTGATAAAGAACTTTTTGAAAAATCGATAAATTTTACTAATTGAGCTGAGTCAAGGATATGCCTGTGCCAAATTACGTTTTCAGTGCTTTTGGAGATAAAATTATGTTTTTTATTAGCTTTAAGCAATTCATTTATAAATATTTTAATGTCTGATATATTTTTTGCACTATAATTAAGCTGATTTTGAAGAGTTTTTATAACTTCTTTATCATGCATTAAGCAGTAGCTTTGAATTTTAACTTTTTGATATGAGATAATAAGATAATTATAGCTGCAGGGGTGATACCGTCTATTCTAATTGCCTGTCCTAACGTTTTAGGTCTTATAGAAATCAACTTCGACTTAACCTCGTTAGACAAACCACTTAAATTTTCATAATTTATATTATTAGGGATAATAACTGACTCATCTTTTTTAAATGATTTAATGTCCCGCGTCTGCCTCTTCAGATAACCCATGTAGTGAGCGTCGGTTACAACCTGCTTTTCTATTGGGACAGGAAATGCAGGGATGTCGCTAAATATTTGCCTTATTTTAGCCATATTTACTTTTCGTTGACCCATAACTTCTAGACATGATCTTTTGACTCCGTCCATAGCAATTTTAATATCATATTTTTTTGCTTCATTAGGAGTCAAGAATTTCGTCTCTAAAAAATTATTTAGTGAATAAATATTTTTTTTCTTTTCTAAAAATATATTTTTTCTTTCAGATCCTACTAAATTCAAATTTATACCAAGATCTGTTAATCTCTGATCTGCGTTATCAGCTCTTAAAGTTAATCTATATTCCGCTCTAGAGGTAAACATACGATAAGGTTCCGTAACACCTTTGGTTATTAAATCATCGATCATTACACCAATGTAAGAAGTTGATCTATCTAAAACAAACTCAGATTTATTTTGAATTTTTAAAGCTGCATTGATCCCAGCTATTAACCCTTGAGCTGCAGCTTCCTCATAACCAGTAGTACCGTTAATTTGTCCTGCTAAAAATAATGACTTAATTTTTTTGGTTTCTAACGTGGCATTAAGCTCTCTTGGGTCTACATAATCGTATTCTATAGCATACCCTGCTCTTTTCATCTTAACCTGCTCTAAACCCTTGATTTTAGCTAATATTTTGAGCTGAATCTCTTCTGGAAGGGAAGTAGATATACCATTTGGGTAAATAGTATTGTCCTTTAATCCCTCAGGTTCAAGAAAGATTTGATGCTGTTGTTTCTCTTTGAACTTAACAATTTTATCTTCAATGGAAGGACAATATCGAGGTCCAACTCCTTTAATGTTTCCTGAATACATTGCACTTCTAGATATATTGTCACTAATGATTTTGTGGACTTCGTTATTAGTATAAGTCATTCCACATTTAATTTGTTTGTTATCAATTTTATTTGTAAGGAAAGAAAAGTAATAATGGTCATCATCAGCTGGCTGCATTTCCAAATCATCATAATTAATTGTGCTACCATCTAGTCTTGGTGGAGTTCCTGTCTTTAACCTTCCTATTTGCATTTTAAATTTTGCTAATTGTTCACTTAAACCGGTAGACGGTTTCTCATCGTACCTACCTGCTGGTATTTGAGTTTCGCCTATATGTATTAACCCATTAAGAAATGTACCAGTAGTTAAGATTAGTTCTTTAGTTCTTATCTCTTTTCCACTTTGACATACAAAACCTATAATTCTATCTCCCTCAAATAAAAATTTAACAACAGGATCTGCTACTACCTCTAAATTCTTATAATTTAGTAAAATTTTTTGCATATGCTCTTTGTAAAGAGCTCTATCTGACTGAGTACGTGGTCCCTGCACCGCTGGACCTCTACTTCTATTTAATAATCTGAATTGAATACCTGATTTATCGGCTACAAAGCCCATTACACCGTCTAAAGCATCTATTTCTCTTACAAGATGACCTTTTCCAAGCCCTCCGATAGCAGGATTGCACGACATCTCACCAATAGTCTCTATTTTATGTGTAAAAAGGGCAGTATTTACGCCCATTCTAGCGGATGCTGCTGCTGCTTCGCATCCAGCATGTCCACCCCCTATTACCACTACATCATAGCTTTGTTTAGTCATAAGATGAATGTAACGCTGATAAATTATAATACAAGAAGTAAATTAGGGCCCTTTAGGGCCCTAAAGTGTTAATGAGTTTTTCCTCTATTCCTATTATGAGGAGGCAAGAGCCCAAACTCTTTTATAAACTGGTCTAAATGAAAAGACTCCCACTCTTTACGCTCTTCATCAGATTGATTGTTTAAAACAGAATAATGTATTTCATCGAATTTAATTTCTTCGTTTTTAATATGTTCATAAATACGTCTCGATAAATTATTTGTTTCACCAATGTATTGAGGATGGCCATTATAGCTTAAACGATATATTCCTTTAACATCTTTTAAGTTTTGTGGATCTCGACATCTAAACTCAAATCCAGGTACAAGAGGTAAATACCAAAGATTTAAATCTTTATCATATTTTAGAAAGATTCTTCTCTCTTCTCTTTTCTTTTTTAAAAGAGTATTTAGTCTTGGTATTTGTTGAACAATTGTAGCTGTACAACCGACAGTGAAAATAGAATTGGCCTTATTAAAATTAATAGGACAATTTAGTTCACCCTCTGGTTCGTTATTTAACTCAATATACAGTTTTAACGCCTCTTCAGGTGCAACACCATCTTCCACACTAAAAGCACAACTTTTAAATTTTTTTGCTTCTAGCTGATCGAATGCGCTAGCACTAAAATAAAAGTATGAATACTTTATAGATACTGATGGTTCGTGCATAAGATAGTGGCTCCTACGTCTTAAACGCTTGAGTTTTTTTTGTATTTTTCCACCTTCAATGCTTAGTAGGGACATTAACCTCCTTTCTACACTTCACTTTTGCTTCAAAAGCTACGTGTGATATTTTATTTTTATTATTCATATCTGAACTCTCCATAACGATTGGACGGCTCATAATAGGATAATATTCTTCGTCTATGTTTAAATAACCATCTCTTTTGAAATCTCTAATCACTTCAAAGATAAATTGATAAAAAACATCTAATTTTTTATTTTGCCAATCTTCATCTTTAAGCTGATTAGGGTTTGCATTAAATGCTCTTCTTACCAAAATATCACCACTCATATTCACAGAGACTCTGTCTTGATCAGATTCACTAGCAAAAAAGTTGGTATCATTTTGTTGTTTCATTTTTTCCTTTCTGCTGGGACTTGTTTGTTATGAGATTGAAGTGTATAAAACACTTGGATATCAATCTATTTCGGGTCGTGCCCAGCGTACGATCCGGAATTTTAAAAAAACCTAAAATCATCTGTCTTCTCCTAAATCATGACTTATTCTTGCTCGGTTTATTGCGTCTTCTCTTCTGTCTAATTCTAATTGTTTTTCTTGATTTTTAATTTCTAGCTCCCTTGATTCTAGTTCAATCTTTTGCTCGTCAAGTTTGAAAGATTGGTTTTTAACCCTATTAAAATCAAAACTTTTACTATCTAGAGAATATGGAAAATCAACCTTTTTAATAAACCAATTAAGTTTATAAGAGTTTATAGGGTCTGGTAAGCTGTTCTTAAAAGTTCGACCACTACTTTTTTTTAATTGAGAATAAGTATAACAAATTGTATCTCTATTATTTTCTATTTTGTCTAATGTTTTAATTATTTCTTTATAGCTTTTTTTAATTCTATAATTAGCTTGAACCGTATCTCCTAAAGATTTTGCAAAATAAAATAGTGTGTAAGTTTGATTTACAACAATTGGGGATACTTTTTCCCATTCACCATCATTATCTTTAGGAATTCCCTCTAAAATATGTTTCATTTCCTCCTCATCCACATATTTTTTTGGATCATCGTTTAAGCTGTCTCTTTTAAAGTCAACGATAGGTATTGTTATATGTCCAACATATAAACTTAAATTGTGGATTTTTGATAGTTCGGTAAGAGATTGATTTCCTGATGCCTGGATATTTAATTCATTCAGATCGCTATGAAAATCTAAATCATTATCAAATCCTTCTAAATCATTTTGAAATCTATGAATATAGCCCATTGATATTTTTTGATGTCCTTCAAGTTTATTCATGTATTCTGATTCCCTAATTCTTGAAACAATATCGAATAATTGTTTTATATTATTTTCAATTTCAGGATTTATGTTTACATCATAAATAACATGTTTTTTTAATTCTTCTGTTGTTCTTGATTCTTTAGCAGCATCTAAACTTTTTGAGATTGATTTTTTTAAATCACCAACTGAATTTGCTCTGTATAAATAACAAGTGATAATATTAGAATTTATACTTTGATCCAATAATATTTCACTTTTTTGAATTGTTCTTTTTGCAAATATACTAAAAAGTTGACATATAATTTCAAAGTATCGCTCTTTAACATCTAATCCCTCTTCCATATTGTAATAAGTTTTTTGACTTATTTGACTAACCTTTTTTCCATTTTTTTTTTTAAATGAAAAACCATGCTCAGAACACAGCCCTTCTATTGAGGACTTTTGAATTTTTAGTTTCTCTCTCAACTCTTTTAATTTCTTTTTTGATGCTCTCATAAAAACTTTCTACAATAAGCATTGGTAAAACAATAGGGAAATCGTCGGTAAATGTCGGTAAATATATAGCCATATTTCGGTAAAAAAGAACAAGAAAATAAGCCGATATTATAATAATTATTTACCTATACAAAAATCTTTGAAAATAGACCCTAATATCTCCTCTACGTCTACTTTTCCGACAATGCCACCTAGATGCCTAGTAGCCATTCTTAGGTCTTCTGCAGCAAGTTCAAGGTCTTTGGCTGGGTCTTTCTTAAGAAACTTATCTATCTCTTTTAGGCATTCGTTAAGCTTAACTCTATGCCTCTCTCTAGTAATTAAAGCGCTATTATTTGATGAAAATTTTTTACTTAATTTAGCTTTAACCAAATTAATTAATTTATCTATATTTTTATTAATTTTTACTGAAGCTAAAACAGTATCAGCATCGAATTTATGATTTTGCTTATCTGAAACATCTGATTTATTCAAAAGAATTATTGTATTTTTATTAATCATATTCTGTATTTCTTGATTAATTTTTTTAGATGAATTATCGATGACTACTATATTTAAATCTGCTTCTTTTGATTTACCTAAAGCTAAAGAAATACCTTTTTTTTCAACTTCGTTTTTAGCTTCTCTTATACCAGCGGTATCAGCTAAAATTACAGGATAGCCATCTAAATTTAAATAGGTTTCTATAACATCTCTTGTTGTACCGGCTTCATCTGAAACAATTGCCACTTCTCTTTTTGAAAGCAAGTTCAACAAAGATGATTTTCCTGCGTTTACCTCTCCTGTAATTGAAACTCTAAACCCATCCCTAATTTTTTCTCCAACTTTATTATCTTCAATAATTTTAGATATTTCTGAATGAATTTCTTTTATTGAATTGTGAGCATCTTTTAAAACCTTTTCAGGTAAGTCTTCCTCAGCAAAATCTATTTTAGCTTCTATAAAAGCCAGAGATTTTATTATTTTTTCTCTTAAGTCATTATAGTAATTTGAAGCATTACCTTGAACTAGTTTAACAGCTTGATCTCTTTGAAGCTCTGTTTCTGCATGAATTAAGTCACCTATACTTTCGGCTTTTACAAGATCAATTTTATCGTTTTGAAAAGCTATCTTTGTAAACTCACCTGGTTCAGCTAATCTACAATTTTCTTGTTCTGAAAGTGCCTTCAATAAAGCATTGATAACAGCATTACTTCCATGGACCTGAAACTCGGCTAAGTCATCGCCAGTATAGCTATTAGGCCCGGGAAACCACAATAATAGAGCCTCCGGATCTATTATTTTATCATTTTTAGGGTCATAGAATTTACAGTAATTGACCTCATTAGAATTAATTTCTTCTAATTTAGTTAAATTCTTACAAATTTTAAGGGTGTCTTTACCTGAGATTCTAACGATAGCTATTCCTGACGGACCTCTGCCTGATGAAAGCGCGTAAATATTCATTGAATTAAATTGATAAACCTTGATTAGAAATAAATTTGCTTATTTTTTTAAGAGTATCATTTTTCGAAATATTTTTCAAAATTGTTTCTTTAAATGGATTTAATAATTTATTTTGCTTAAAGAAATTATGAGTTAGATCAATTCCTATACCAGTAATAATATTCTCGGATTTTCTATTACTAGTAAATTCTTCAAGGGCAGGAGTACTTTTTAAAGACATGCCTAATTCTGTGTAATATTTAAAAATCTTTTGTAATTTATTAATATCTCTTAATACAAGATTAAAACCTTGACCTGCTACTGGATGAACAGTGTGCAATCCTTCACCCAGAATAAGAATATCATTTTTATAATAGGTTCTTTTTAAATTTAGCATCAGCGGATAAGATTGCTGATTTGAAATCAGTATTTTATTTGTTTTTAAAACTTTAGAAATTTTAGATTTAACAATAGAGTTAATATCCTTTGTTGGAAAATCTTTATTTACGCTCCACACAAATGAAAAATTATTTTTTGAAAAGGGGAGTATTGCTAATGGTCCTTCTTTTAAAAAATATTGAGCAGTATTTAAATTTTTTAAATTATGTTTTACATACCCTGTAATAGCAATTTCTTTGTAATCTTTGTTTAAAGATCTTTTATCAACTATACTTTGATAGATTTTTGAGGATCTTCCTAGGCATAATATTTTTATGTCATTACCATCTAAATCTTTTAAATCATTAATATTTTTTTGAAGAGTTTTAATTTTTTTCTTTTTAATTTCGTTAATTAGAATTTCTTTGATTTTATTGTTCTCAAAAACGTACATAAGATTTTTGCTATCTTCATTAAAGTTTAAGAAGTTCATGTTCTGATCTTTTGTCTCGTAGAAAAGATCAATCTTTTTGGAAGGCCAAAATAATTTTTTGTTGAGCTTATCTATGACTTTATTAAAAAACTCGTAATTAGAGGCAGAAATAGCTGTTGTTCGTCTATCTTTAGAATGCTTGTTTTTTCTAGATATTAATTGGACTTCCAAACCTTCTAATTTATTTAACGCTAAAGCAGTCATTAAACCCGAAAGACCGTCTCCAACTATGCAAATTCTCTGTTTTTTCATATTAAAATTTTTCTCACTTTCATAAAAATGGTAAAAAGTACGTAAATCGATTCGATATGAATACAAACTTTTTAAATAGTGTAACAAATTTTTTAAAAAAACGAACCTTTGAATTTATAGGTTTAATCTTAATTTCAACAAGTATTGGTCTAGCAATAGCTTTTACAACATATTCACCGGAAGATCCTTCAATTGTCTATGGTGATAGGGAGTTTGAGATTAAAAATTTCTTTGGGATCTATGGCAGCAGTATAGCAGATTTTCTTCTACAGAGTTTTGGTCTCGTTTCATTCTTAATTTTGGCTAATTTTTTATTCTGGGGAATTAATTTAATCATTCAAAAAGAAATCAAAAGAATAATTTTAAAATTATTTCTAGTAGTCTCATATTTAGTGCTAGGTACCATTTTTATTTATATTACCTTTAACAATTCATTTTGGCTTATTGATAACGGCAACTCAGGTTTTGTCGGAAAGATTGGTTATGAATTTTTAAGTACATGGTTTCCATATATTGACAACACCTACTCTGCTTATGGTTTGTTATTGCTTACTTTAATCTTTTTTATTTTTTCAGCAGATTTAAATATAAAGAAAATAATTACTGGGACTTTTTCTATAATTGCTTCATTGTTTAGAAGAAAAGAAAATACTATACCTGATATAAATTTAGAAGCAGATCACATAGAAGAGAAAAGTGAAATCATTGAAAGACCACAACAATCATTTTCTTTCGGTAACTTAATTCAATCAGAAAAACGAGCAACTAGTCTAAAATCAAAATACAAACTTCCAGCAATAGATTATTTAGACAAAAGTTCTACTAAATTAAGTGCTTCGGAATTAAATAAAAATCGTCCTGATGGTGAGTTTATGGAAAAAATTCTTTTAGATTTTGGTATCGATGGAAAAATTAAAGCTATCAATAATGGTCCTGTTGTTAGTTTATATGAATTTGAACCAGCACCAGGTGTAAAAGTTTCAAAAATAATAAATTTATCAGAGGATTTAGCACGTAATACTAGTTCAACATCTGCAAGAGTTTCGGTAATTCCAGGTAAAAATACAGTAGGTATAGAGATACCAAACGAGACGAGAGAAAGTGTATCGCTTCGAGAAATAATCACTTATGAAAAGTTTCAAAAGAAAGATATCAAATTACCTATAGCACTTGGAAAAAGTATATCTGGCATGCCTATCGTTGGAGATCTTACGTCAATGCCTCACTTATTAATTGCTGGAACTACAGGATCAGGAAAATCAGTTTGTATTAATACGATTATTGTTTCATTGCTTTACAAATTAAATCCTGATCTTTGTAAATTTATTTTAATTGATCCTAAGATGTTGGAACTATCAACTTACGAGGGTATTCCTCATTTATTAACTCCAGTAATTACCGATGCAAAGAAAGCAACGTCTGCTCTGGCTTGGACTGTGAAAGAGATGAATAGCAGATACAAGCTTATGAGCAGAGTTGGAGTAAGAAACATTGATGGTTACAATGCTAAACATAAATTAAAGATGCCTTACATTGTAGTAGTGGTTGATGAAATGTCAGATTTGATGCTTGTAGCCGGCAAAGAAATCGAAAACTACATTCAAAAATTATCGCAAATGGCAAGAGCCGCAGGAATTCATATCATCATGGCAACACAAAGACCAAGTGTTGATGTTATCACGGGTACAATTAAAGCAAACTTTCCAACAAGAGTTTCTTTTCAAGTGAGTTCTAAGATAGATAGTAGAACAATATTAGGAGAGCAGGGTGCAGAACAGTTATTGGGTAAAGGTGATATGTTATTTATGTCGTCAGCAAACAGAATTGTTAGAATTCACGGTCCTTACGTTTCAGAAAATGAAATAGAGAAAATAGTTAACTCCATCAGGGCACAAGGTGAACCAGACTATATGGAGGAAATTACTACTCAAACAAATAACGAGGTTTCCTCAACAATAGATGGGGACGGAGATGGCGACGAGCTTTATTCTCAAGCAGTTGAAATGATTAAATCAGAAGGTAAGGCCTCTACAAGTTTCTTGCAAAGAAAATTGCAGATTGGGTACAATAGGGCAGCTAGAATTATTGATATGATGGAAGAAAAAGGCATTGTCAGTAAAGCAAATCATGTTGGTAAGCGTGAAGTTCTTTAAAATATTTATAATTTTTACTTTATTATCAGTTAATCTCTCTGCAGAAGAAAAAAGTCAAATAATCAATCAATTAAACAATTTAAATTCTTTAGAATTTACCTTTGATCAAATAATTAATGACAAAATTGAGAAGGGGAGTTGCCTTTTAGAATTTCCTGGAAAATTAAAGTGTGATTATTTTGATGATAAAAAAAAAGAATTAATAATTAATAAAAAAAGATTAGCAATTACACAAAAGAGGTACAACAAAACTTACTTTTATCCCATTTCAAAATCTCCATTCCTAAATATTTTATATAAAGATAAACTTTTAGAAATTATAAAATCTGGAAAGTTAGAATTGTCTGATCAAATTATAAAGTTAGTTTATTTGGATGATAACGAGATAACAGTCTTCTTTGACAAGAAAACGTTAGATTTAAAAGGTTGGCAGATAATTGACCAGTATAACAATAATATAAATTTCTCTTTAAACATTGTTGCTAAAAATGCTGTTTTTAAAAAAGAAACTTTCAAAATTCCAGAGATGAATTAAGCAACGAAATCGATCTCTTCCTCTTTGAATATTTCAAAACCCTTTGATTTATAATTTTGCAGCGCGTGTTTATGATCTAAGCTACAAGTATGAACCCACATTCTTTCTGGATTTTTTCTTGATGCGCTGGCAATGGCATGATTAACAAGAGTTGAGCCTAGTTTTAAACCTCTAAATTCTTTCAGTATTCCCAAATTTATTAATTCTACTTCATTAGAACCTGGATGATATTCTTGTTCGTAATAACCAACTAGATCCTCTCCTTTTTTTAATACGTGAGTTTCTAAATTTTTGTTTGTTACATACTTAACCCATTCACTATCAGACCATAACAACCTGTCTCTCCAAAAATGATCTAAACCTATTTGCTTGTAAAAAAATTTATTTAAATGAAAATTATCTTTATTATCCAAAACAATTTTATAATTTTCAGGGAGATTTAGATCTATAGTTTTTGAAAAATCTTTTATCTCTAAAAAATATCTTTTAACTCTAGAAACCATTAGCTGACCATCTTTCCTATCTTTTCACCTGCAAAAATATGATAATGTAGATGGGGTACTTCTTGCCCTCCATCACTACCAATATTTGTAAGAGTTCGGTAACCTTTATCTTTTGAACCCATTAAATTTGCAACATGTGTAACAGCTTTATTTAATTCAATAATCTCTTTATCAGAGGCTTTGTTATTGAAATCATCTAAATCAACATACTCACCTTTTGGTATTACTAATACGTGCACTTTCTTTTGAGGATTAATGTCATGAAAAGCTAAAACGTGATCGTTTTCATAAACTTTCTTACAAGGAATTTCTCCTCTAAGAATTTTTGCGAATATATTGTTTTTATCGTAACTCATTTTTGTCTTTTTTTTAATTCACTCATAACATCTTCGATCTTAATATTATTAGCCTCAAGATAAACCATCAAATGATAAATTACATCTGCCGCTTCGTGTATTTTATTAGAGTTTTGTTCAACAGCCTCAATTAATTCTGCTATTTCT
This sequence comes from uncultured Pelagibacteraceae bacterium, assembly GCA_902596205.1. Classification (GTDB taxonomy): domain Bacteria; phylum Pseudomonadota; class Alphaproteobacteria; order Pelagibacterales; family Pelagibacteraceae; genus Pelagilacustribacter. Next base: position 22,164 of record CACJSY010000008.1, on the reverse strand, counting down.
TCTTTAACTTTTGCAACACTTAAGTTTTTATCGCTGAGAAGTTTATTCGTATAAGATTTATCAGGAGAAGAATTTTTTTTCTCTCTAATGATTTGTATTAATTGCTCAAGGTTTTCAAACATTTTATAATCTTACCGATACATTCTTAGAATTCAAATATTCTTTAGCTTCTTTGATTTTATATTCTCCATAGTGAAAAATAGAAGCTGCTAAAACTGCACTCGCTCCACCTTTAACTATACCATCGTAGAGATGATCTAAAGTTCCTACACCACCAGAGGCAATAACAGGAATATTAGTTTTATCTGTAATTACTTTTAATAATTCAACGTCATAGCCAGACTTTGTTCCATCTCTATCCATAGAAGTTAATAAAATTTCTCCTGCCCCAATTGTTTCCACTTGTTTAGCGAATTCAACGGCATCAATACCTGTTTTATTTCTTCCACCATGAGTAAAGACTTCCCATTTATTATCTGAGACTTTTTTAGCATCGATAGCTACAACGATACATTGAGAGCCAAATTTTTTAGAAGCTTCTTTTACAAAACTAACATCTTTAACTGCCGCTGTATTAATAGAAACTTTATCTGCGCCAGCTAATAATAAATCAGTTATATTTTGAATAGTTCTTACACCGCCACCAACAGTTAAAGGCACAAAACATTCTTTTGCAGTTTTTCTTACAATATCAATAATTGTATCTCTATTTTCGTTTGATGCAGTAATATCTAAAAAACAAATCTCGTCAGCACCACCGTCGCTATAAATTTTAGCTTGTTCAACTGGATCTCCAGCATCTTTTAATTCAACAAAGTTAATACCTTTAACTACTCTTCCATTCTTAACATCAAGACAAGGTATAATCCTATTTTTAAGCACTTATCTCCCTCGCTAACTCATCAAGTTTAATATCTCCATCATAAATGGCTTTACCAACAATGATACCTTCAATTTTTTTATTATTTAATTCTTTAGCTTTTTTAATATCATTCATTGATGAAACACCACCAGAAATAACTACAGGACAATTAGATAGTTCTGCAATTTTTAAAGTCTCTTCAAAATTAGGGCTAGTTTTCATTCCATCTCTATTTATATCCGTGTAAATAATTCTGCTCACTCCATAGCTGTTCACTTCTTTAAGAAAATCTAAAGTATTAATGTTAAGATTTTCTTTCCAACCAGAGACAGAAAGATACCCATCCTTTGCATCTAATCCTAATGCAATTTGATCTTTAAATTTTTCGCAGGCTTCTTTTAAAAATTCTTTATTTTTAATAGCACCACTCCCTAAAATTACCTTATCCACACCTGCATCAATATATTGTTTAATACTATCAAGAGATCTAACACCGCCACCTATTTCAATCTTAAAGTTGTGTTTACTTACTATTTCTTGAATAATATCTAAATTAACCGTCCTCCCAGTTAATGCGCCATCCAAATCAACAATATGTAAATTTTTAAAGCCATGCTTTTTAAATTTACCTGCTTGATCAATAGGTGAAGTTTCATATTCAGTTTTTTTTTCAAAGTCTCCTTTGATTAATCTTACGCATTTCTTATCTTTTATATCTATAGCAGGAAATATTTTCATTATAATTTTAAAAAGTTATCAATTATTTTTAATCCAATTTTATCACTCTTCTCAGGATGAAACTGTGTCCCAAATAAATTATCTTTTTCGACAGAGCAGACAATTTTTGATGAATAGTCTGTTGTTGCTGAAATGACTGATTTATCCTCAGGGATAAACTCATAACTATGAACGAAATACATATGAGATTTATTTTTTATGTCTTTAAATATTTTACTTACTTTTTGAATTTCAATTTCGTTCCAACCAATGTGTGGAAGTTTAAATTTTCCCTTTTGATTATCAATTTTGGACACTTTACCAGAAATCCAACCTAATCCCTTTGTTTCTTCTTCTTCATAACCAATATCTGCGAACATTTGTAGGCCTACACAAATTCCTAATAAAGGTTTCTTGTTTGTAATTGCAAATTCTTTAAGCGTATCAACTAATCCGTTAATACTATTGAGAGAGTCTACGCAGCTTTTAAATGAACCTTGTCCTGGTAAAACAATTTTGTCACTAGATTTAATTTTATTAACATCAGAAGTTACCGCTAGATTAACTTTACCTTTAGCTACCTCTGTAAAAGAATTTATAACAGAGCTTATATTGCCCGATTGGTAGTCAACAATTGTGACATTCATCAATTTTAAATAGAGCCTTTTGTCGAAGGTATTGAGTTTTTAATTCTTTTATCAATCGCTAAAGCATCTTTTAATGATCTAGCTAAACCTTTGTAACATGACTCAATCTTGTGATGACTATTCTCGCCATAAATATTTTCAATGTGCAAAGTAACTCCAGCAGATTGTGAAAAAGCTTGAAACCATTCTTTAAATAATTCTGTATCCATTTCACCTAATTTTTCTACAGGTAAATTAACTTTCCAAATTAAATAAGGTCTATTTGATACATCTATTGAGACTCGACTTAAAGTTTCATCCATAGGTATCATGGTCGACGCATATCTTGTAATTCCTTTTCGATTGCCTGCAGCTTTTTTAATAGCTTCACCAATAGCAATACCTGTATCTTCTGTAGTGTGATGTAAATCAATATGCGTGTCTCCTTTAGCTTTAACATCTAAATCTATAAGTGAATGCTTAGAAAGTTGCTCTAACATATGATCGAGAAAACCTATTCCAGTCTTTACTTTATATTTTCCTTTTCCATCTAAATTAACCGCGACAGAAATACTTGTTTCTTTTGTTTTTCTTATAATTTTTGCTTTTCTACTCATAAACTTAGCCAAATTATCATTGATATATAGTCAAACACTAGTTTTATCAATAAATCACTATTGAAGATCTGAAATTAATCTCCACATATAATATTATGAATACAGCTGAAAAATGGCATGGAACAACGATTGTACTGCTTAGAAAAGGTGGTGAAACTATAGTTGCTGGTGATGGCCAGGTAAGTCTCGGTAATACAGTTTTAAAAAGCAAAGCAAAAAAAGTTAGAAAAATTGATAGCAGAGGGGTCATCGCTGGTTTTGCTGGATCTACTGCGGATGCTTTAACTTTGTTTGAAAGATTAGAAGCTAAACTTGAAAAACATGCAGGGAACTTGCAAAGAGCAGCAGTTGAGTTAGCAAAAGATTGGAGAAGTGACAAGTTTCTTAGAAGACTAGAGGCACTAATGGCAGTGGCAGATAAAAGCCATAGTTTCATTATTTCAGGCACAGGAGATGTATTAGAACCTGAAGATGGAATCATCGGTATAGGCTCTGGCGGGAATTATGCATTGGCTGCCGCAAAAGTTTTAATTGAAACTGATTTGAAAGCTGAAGAGATTGCAAGAAAAGCTTTGAAGGTTGCATCTGATATCTGCGTATTTACAAATAATAACGTTACAATTGAAAAGATTTAAAATGTCCAAATCAACAAAAGAAACAAATCTAAAATTAGTTAAAGGTTCAAAAGAAGAGTCTTCAAAAGTAAGTGCTTTGTCTCCAAGGGAAATTGTTTCTGAATTAGATAGATACGTAATTGGTCAAAAAGAAGCAAAAAAGGCAGTAGCAGTTGCTTTAAGGAATAGGTGGAGAAGACAAGCCCTTACTGATGAAATGAGAGATGAGGTTCTGCCAAAAAATATTTTAATGATTGGACCAACTGGGGTAGGAAAAACAGAAATTTCTAGAAGATTATCAAGATTAGCTGAAGCTCCTTTTATTAAAGTAGAAGCTACAAGATTTACCGAAGTAGGATATGTCGGTAGAGATGTTGAACAAATCGTAAGAGACTTAATTGAAATTGCTATTGCAATGGAAAGAGAAAGAAAAAGAAAGGAAGTTAAAGCTAAAGCAGAATTGAAAGCAGAAGAAAAAGTCCTTGATTCCTTAGTTGGTAACAAGGCAAGTGTCGCAACAAGAGAAAGTTTTAGAAAAAGACTAAGAAACGGAGACTTAGATAACAATGAAATTGAAATAGAAGTTCAAGATAATACTTCGGGCCTTCAAAGCTTTGAGATACCGGGAATGCCAGGAGGAAATGTAGGCATGGTTAACCTTGGCGATATTCTAGGTAAGTCAATGGGAAATAAAAAGGGCAAGAAGAAAAAAATGACTGTTAAAGAATCTCATGACATCTTAGTTGCACAGGAATCAGATAAAATGATCGAGGAAGATAAAATTATTAAAGAGGCAAAAAAAGCTACTGAAGAAAACGGGATAGTTTTTTTAGATGAGATTGATAAAGTTTCTGCAAGAAGTGATAGGGTTGGTGGAGATGTATCAAGAGAAGGGGTTCAAAGGGATTTATTACCACTTATTGAAGGCACAACAGTGAGCACCAAACATGGCCCAATAAAAACCGATCATATATTATTTATTGCCTCTGGCGCATTCCAATTAGCTAAGCCTTCAGATTTGCTACCTGAGTTACAAGGGAGACTTCCTATAAGAGTTGAATTAAATGCTCTTAAAGAGGAAGACTTTAAAAGAATTCTTAAGGAACCAGATAATAGTTTAATTAAACAATACAAAGCTCTTCTCAAAACAGAAAATGTAAATCTTGAGTTTACTGATGATGGTATCGACATGCTAGCTAAAATTTCCGCAGAAGTGAACTCGTCTGTAGAAAATATTGGTGCGAGAAGACTTCACACAATAATCGAAAAAGTTTTGGATGAAATCAGTTTTAACGCAACTGATAAAGCGGGTGAAACCATTAAAGTTGATAAAAAATATGTTCAAGATAATTTAGGTAATTTAGTGAAAGATACGGATTTATCTAAATTTATTCTATAGATTTTTAAGCCTTATAAGGATAGCTCCTTCTCCCCCATCAATTCTGTCCGCATCAGTAATTGAGGTGATTAGTTTATTAAGATCATTATTATTTTTAATAAAATCTGGGACAGAATATTTTAGTTTACTAAATTCTTTAGAAACGTATGAGTCTTTATCTGAAGTGGAGTGTAGTCCTTTTCCTGTAATTAAAAGTATTTCTTTATAATTCTCATTTGCACATGAAATAATAATTGCTTTTACTTTTTGATTAGCCTCATCAAGAGAATAACCATGGAGATCATACTTAAACCTTTCTTTTCTTTTCTTATCTTGGAAAAGGTTCTTTTCTTTATCGAACAGATCGGAGGGATTTTTTATGTAAGTCTCCCAAGTTTTTTTATCTTCTTTGGAGAGATCTTTTTTTTTATTCACTTACTAATAATTTCGGCTAAATACCAATTAGGGCTATTAATCTTTATATTTTTTTTAAATTTCCAAACATCCGAGACATACTTTATTTTATCAGGATTACCCTCTATAATTTTATTATCTTTATCTTTTTTAAATGAAATTACCTCAGCCACAAATTTCACAGTTGCATATAAATCATCTCTTATTTTTTCATATTTTTCTAAAGAAGACTCTTTAATACCAATGAAAGTAAACTCTGATTTTATTTTCTCTAAATTTCTAGACTCAATAGCGTCAGAAAAATTTCTATTCATCGTAGGTGTTAATAATCCTTTAAACTTTTTGACTTCACCATTAGCAAATGCTGTTAAAATTGTTTCATAAGCAACTTCAGCTCCTTTTAAAAACTCTTTTTTATCTTTACCTTCTAGAACTTCGTGATTTTGTTCAGCAGGTTTTACTTCGGTTTTTGGGACATTAAATCTCTTCTCTGCAAAATTTGGGTACACTTTCGACTCATGACCTGTCTTTCTACCTAAAATACTTCTTAGGCGTAAAATGATAAAGCCTGCTATCATTCCTAATAAAATAATGTCCAAATATCCAAAACTGTTACTCATAATTTGATAATTATACATTAATCATATATTTTTATATTAGACAAATGAACCCATTTTTTCTCATATTTATATGCCTTCCGGCCATAGAAATATATTTAATGATTAAAGTAGGGGCGGAAGTGGGGGCTTTAAACACCATTGGCTTAGTTTTTTTAACTGCAATAATTGGCGTGTATTTTGCAAAACTTCAAGGAATACAAACTCTTAAATCAGGTATGATTAATTTGTATCGAAATAAAATACCAATTTACGAAGTCATTTCTGGTGCCTCAATTGCTCTAGCGGCTTTGTTATTAATTGTACCCGGGTTTTTTACCGACGTTATAGGTTTTTTATTGTTAATCCCTTTTACAAGAAAAATCTTATTTAGATTTATTATTAAGGATAAAACTAAAACGAGTAATGAAAGTCAAAATAAAATTATAGACGGCGAGATTGTAGATAATAAAAAAGATGAATTATAAAATCATTGGAAAATACATAAAGGATTTAAATTTTGATATTCCTAATTCAAAGACTTTTTTTTTGCTATCTAAAGATATATCAAATTATAAGATTAATATTGATATAAAGAGCTCTCAATCTAAGCAAAATATAATAGAAGTTCTAATAAGCCTTAGTCTAATACCAGTTAAGGATGATTTTGAAAAAATTGCTACAAAAATTGTTTATGCATCAATAATACAATTAGAAAAAGATAAATTAACTAAAGAAGAACTGGAAAGAATTATTCTGATTGAAGTGCCTTCTAGAATATACCCAGAACTGAGAAAGATATTCATTTTTTTATTTGAGAATTCTGGTTTTAAAGATGTAAAGATAAATGAGTCAGTAGATTTTGAAAAACTTTATAAGATGAAAAAATTTCAATAAAAGTTTTTTTTCAATTCAGATTTTAAAAAATTTTTATGCTTTCTTAATTCATGATCAGAAATCTTTAAAATTAATTTATTGTAATTATTCGTCTTATTAAAGTTTTGATCTGAAGAGTTATTTGAAAGATTGAACTTAGGTTCTTTAACATCTAACAAGTTGATATAAACTTCTCTCAAGAGATCACAATCTAAGAGAGCATTGTGCTTTGTTCTTTTTGATAAGTCTATATTAAATCTTTTACATAATGAATCTAGAGAATTAGAAGTTCCAGGAAATTTATTTCTAGCGAGTTCTAAAGAGTCTGTAACCAATTTTTTTTCAATTTTTTGTTTTTTCAATAATGCTAGTTCACCGTCTAAAAACCCTAAATCAAAAGGGGCATTATGAATAATAATTTTTTTATCTTTTATAAATTTTAAAAAATCATCTGCTATTTGATCAAAGGTTTCTTTATCTTGTAGAAATTGTTCTGAAAATCCATGAATTTTAAATGCTTCTTCTGGCACACTTCTCATTGGGTTAATAAACTTATGGAATATATTTCCAGTTGGTATTAAATCTTTAGTTTCTATGCAAGCAATCTCAACTATTCTATGACCTTCTCTAAATTTTAATCCTGTTGTTTCAGTGTCTAAAAAAACTTCATTCATAATTTTTGATTATAGTTAATAATTTTCGCTTTAAAATCTTAATGTTATTTTCATTAACAACTACATAATCACAATATTTAATCTTTTTTCTCTCACTTAGTTGTTTGTTATCTAATAAATTAAAGATTTTTTTATTTCCATTTTTCGATAAAAATCTTTTTAACCTAATTTTTTTTCTCGCTTTAATAAATATAATCACATCAAAGTTCTTCATAAGTTTGCTCTCAATTAAAAGTGGTATTTCAAAAAATAGGATTTTTCTTTCTTTATTTTTGTAAGTGAAGCTTTTCATGCGATTTCTTACAAGAGGGTGAATAATTTTTTCTAATTTTCTTATATTTTTGCTGTCCATTAAAATCTTTTTTTTTAAGTTAATTTTAATCTTATTTTTACTTTTTAAATTAAATTTTTTATAGAGCGTATTTTTAAAATCTCTTTTTTGATAAAGTTCTCTAACTACTTTATCTGCGCTGAAAAGTGGGCCTCTTCTGTAAGATAAAATCTTACTAGCTGTAGTTTTTCCTGACGCCAGAGATCCTGTAATACCAACTTTTATCATTTAAGTTTTGAATTTAATAACTGTATTAATCCATCATCAATTTCAGGATTAATCTTATTCCATAAATAAAACGATTTTTGGCCTTGATAAATAAACATATCTAAACCATTAAAAACTTTTTTTCCTTCCTCTTTAAGAAATTTAAAAGTCTTTGTTTCCAATGGGTTATAAATAGTGTCGATATATATCACATTTTCTTTAGTACTAGAGAAATTAAAATTAAAATCTTCTCCATCTTTCAATCCAAGACTGGTGGCATTTACTATAATATCAAAATTCTTTATTTCTGATTGTAATTTTTCCCAAGGCAAAATATTTATAAAATTAAATTTCTTTTTTAGAAATATGCATTTTTCGTTAGTTCTATTAGTTAATGTAATATTTCTTATTGAAGATTTTTGAAGGGATAATATTACTGAGGGTGATACACCCCCAGCACCTATAACTAAAGCTTTTTTATTTGAACTCTCGTAGATCTCTTTAAGATAAGCTGCTTGCAATCCAAATACATCGGTATTTTCTCCAATGATTGATTTATTTCCGTCTAAAAGAATTGTATTTACTGATCCAGTTAGCTCAGCATCATTTATAACCTTATCAACGTGATTTATAATTTTTTGTTTAAAAGGCAGTGTTACGTTTATCCCAGATAGAGAACCATCTCTTATCCTATTTATTATTTGAGATAGATCATTATCCTTCGCTTCAATGATAGAATAGTCTGCTTTAAGATTATATTTATCAAACCAATATTTATGTAAAACTGGTGAAAGAGAATGTTTTATAGGACTTCCTATTATGCCAAAGCTTTTTTTCATATTTTCAATTGTTTAATATAATTTGAAATTTCTTTCACGGGCAATCCCATAATTGAATTTTTATCACCTTTCACATACTCGAAAAGTTCTAATCCGCCTGCTTCAATTTGATAAACACCATAATCAAGAAGTGTTTTTGTCTCTATTTTGCTTAAATATTTTAATAATTCATCATCTGTCAAATTTTTCATTTTTAATTCAGATGAATCTGTGTGATTCCAGATCATAGCACCATTTTTAGATATACAAACTGAACTTATTAAATAATGCTTTAAATTATTTAGTTTTTTTAAAATAGTATAAGCTTCTTCTCTAGAATTGGGTTTGTTAATTAATTCTTCATTAAGGGATATAACGCTGTCCGCTCCAATTACGATTCGATCGGGATGTTTACTACTTACTCTTATAGATTTAATCTCTGCAAGATTTTTGGAAATATCTAAGGGATTTGCTCCCTCAGCCAAGAGAGATTGTTTAACTTCTTCTTCATCAACATTTGACACTATTACTTCATTGTCTATGTTATGATTATCCAATATTTGTTTTCTCACTCCACTTTTAGAAGCTAAGATTATTTTCATTTATTTTTTTTAATTTCAATAATTTTTAATATAGAGGCAGCCGTTTCTTCGACAGATCTCCTGGTTACATCAATGATAGGCCAGTTGTTCTTTTTAAACAAATTTTTTGAATCTTCAACTTCCTTCTTGATTGAGTCCAAATCAGTATATTCTTTTAAATTTTGATCTTTCATTATTGCTACTCGGTTACGTCTAATATCAGAGAGCCTTTCAGGATCAGCAATTAAACCAATGATGCATGAGTTTTGATTTGATTTCAAATCCTCAGGAATTTTTTGGTCAAGCACTAAAGGAATATTGACAGTTTTATATCCCCTATTGGCTAAATAAATTGAGGTAGGTGTTTTGCTTGTTCTGCTTACGCCTAACAAAACAACATCTGCTTCATTAATATCGTCTACTTTTTTTCCGTCATCATGTGTCATTGTAAACTGAATAGCTTCAATCCTCTTATAATAATCTTCATCTAAAACGTGTTGAGCGCTTGGTTTATGAATTGCCTTTTGATTTAAAAGTTTTGAAAAGCTTAGGATTAAATTTCCTAATACACCAAAACATGGAACGGTATTTTTCTCGCTTTGACTTGCCAAATACTTAGCCAATTTAGTTTCAACAATAGTATATAAGATAATAGAATTGTTGATTTTATTGCACTCATTTATAATTTTATCAATCTGTTGTTCAGTTCTTATGAAAGCAAATTCTTTTTTTTCATACTCAAAGTTTGCAAACTGTGACTTGAGGGATAAAAATATTCTATCTAAGGTTTCACCAGTAGAGTCAGACACAAGATATACATTGTATTTTTCGTTCATATCTATGTTAATAAAATATTGACAGGTTCATGTTTTACATTTCTGTTCGCATTTCAAAAAAATAATTAACAATAATCAACAATATTTAAACAATTTGTTAAATGTTGATAATAATGTTTTTTTAGTGTTTATAAAATGAATAAAAACTTAAAAACGAGGAAATCCAATAAAACTTATTAACCTAGCCTTGTATAAAAGTTGTAAAAATCGTTATATAACTAATTAACAAGACCTACAACACTAACTAAGTTAATAAACTTTATTTATTTAATGAGTAATCTAAAAAAAATCTTAATAAATAAAAATATTTGTAAATCAGTTTGGTTTATGAGACAAGCTGGTAGATATCTTCCAGAATTTAGAAAAATTAGATCTCAAAATCAAGATTTTATAAAACTTTGTTTAAATAGTGAATTAAGTTCCGAAATCACTTTGCAACCTATCAAAAGATTTGATTTAGACTCAGCAATAATTTTTTCAGATATACTTATGGTGCCACACGCCACTGGGCAGAAAGTAAAATTTATTAAAGATAAAGGGCCGATATTAGAAAAATTTGATAAAAAAAAATTTTTCGATAATAATAAAATTTCATTTACCAAGAAATTAGAACCAGTTTATTTATCTATAGGAAAAACTAGGAAAAAATTGGATAAAAAAAAATCTTTGATAGCTTTTATAGGGGCACCTTGGACTTTGTTAATTTACATGTATGGGGTAAAATTAGATAAAAATAATGTTAATCTTGAAAAGATTAATTCAAAAAAATCTGATATCGATCAAATTATAGATAAATTACACGAATATCTTTGTGTCCATATTGATAACCAAATTAAAGCAGGTGCGGACGTTATTCAAATTTTTGACTCTTGGGCTGGCTTAATACCAGAGAAAGATTTGGTTAATTATTGCATTAACCCCAACTTAAGACTTGTCGACTTTTGTAAGGAAAATAATATACCTGTTGTATGTTTCCCAAAAGGTATTGGAAAGAATTACAAAAAATTCAACGATATTGTTAAACCGCACGGTATCAATTTGGATTATACTATAGACCCTAGTTGGGCCAAACAAAATTTAAAGAACGTAGTGATTCAAGGTGGTCTAGATCCTAAAATTTTACTATCGAATGAAAGTCAGATAATTAAAAATACTGAAAAATACTTGAATATATTTAATGATACACCTTACGTATTTAATCTTGGACATGGTTTGCTTCCTGAGACAGACCCGGATAAAGTTGAGAAATTAATAAATTTTTATAGAAAGTATTAATCATGAAAGATGATCACCCAGAAGTAAAATTTGGAAAAACTGGTGTCTTATTGGTAAATCTAGGAACACCAGATTCTACTAACTGGTGGGATATAAGAAAATATTTAAAAGAATTCTTGTCTGATAGAAGGGTTATAGAAGTAAACCCAATAGTTTGGCAAATAATTTTAAACTTATTTATTCTTACTTTTCGACCCTCAAAAACAGCACATGCATATAAAAAGATATGGAGAAAAGAAACTAACGAGTCCCCACTTTTATATTTTACAAGAAGTCAGGCAATAAAATTAAAAGAAAAAATAGGAAATGAAAATATTATAATAGATTTTGCTATGAGATACGGAAACCCAAGTATAAATTTAAAACTTAACTTATTAAAAGAAGCGGGCTGCGAGAATATAATTATACTACCATTGTATCCTCAATATGCTGCAGCTACAACAGCAACAGTTTGTGACGAGGTTTACCGAACATTAATGAGAATGAGATGGCAACCAAGTCTTCAAATTATTCCACATTACGAATCTGAAGAATTATATATTAATGCGCTTGTTAAAAGTATTGAGAATAAAATTCAATCAATAAGTTGGAAACCGGAACTAATTGTTTCCTCTTATCACGGGATACCTAAAAAGTACTTTGATCAGGGAGACCCTTATCACTGTTACTGTCATAAGACGACGAGATTATTGAAAGAAAAATATTCTTTAATTGATATTCAAACTACATTTCAGTCAAGATTTGGACCTCAAGAATGGTTAACACCATACACGGACAAAACTCTAGAAAGCTTACCGAAGAAAGGAATAAGGAATCTTTTAGTTATTTGCCCTGGGTTTGCTTCGGATTGTGTTGAGACTTTGGAAGAAATTAATATTCAAGGCAGAGAAAGTTTCTTAGAAAGCGGAGGAGAAAATTTTGATTTAATACCTTGTCTCAATGATAGTTCTGATCATATTGATTTATTTGAGAAGTTGGTTAAAAAATACATCTAGATGAATCTGTATCTTTTATTTAAATCTCTTCATTTAATAGCTGTTATATCTTGGATGGCTGGACTTCTGTATCTTCCGCGAATATTTGTCTATCATTCTGAAGCAACTTACGACTCTCAAAAAGATATTTTCAAAATTATGGAAAGAAGACTTTATAATTACATTATGATGCCCGCGATGCTGCTATCCTGGTTGTTTGGTGTTTTGTTAATACATAGTCTAGGCTTTAGCGTATTTACTGAATTTTGGATGCAAATAAAGACTGTTTTGGTAGTAGTTCTAACTTTTTACCATTTTTTACTGGGAAAATACCTTAATGATTTTGCTATAGAAAATAATAGTAAGACCTCAAGATTTTATAGAATTATTAATGAAGTTCCCACAATTATACTAATTGTTGTAGTGTTTGTTGTGATATTTAAGCCTTTAATATAGGACTTGAATTTTTTGAAAAAAAACATATATTTTTAATACTTTCCTTTTAATCAATAAAATCTCATGAATTTACAAGAATTAAAGCAAAAAAACCCAGCAGAGCTTATTAATGAGGCTGAAAAATTAGGTATTGAAAATCCTAGTACATTAAGGAAGCAAGAAATTCTTTTTGCAATATTAAAAAAACTAGCCGAAAAAAATGAACAAATTACTGCTACAGGCGTACTAGAGGTATTACAAGATGGATTTGGTTTTTTAAGAGCCATAGAGTCAAATTATCTACCGGGCCCAGATGATATTTATGTTAGCCCTAGTCAAATTAGAAGATTTGGTTTGAGAACCGGTGATTCTGTTGAAGGAGAAATTAGAGGACCGAAAGATGCAGAGAGATATTTTGCGCTTTTAAAAGTAAATAAAATTAACTTTGATGAGACGGATAAAGGTAAGAATAAGATAGCTTTCGATAATTTAACACCTCTTTATCCAAACGAAAGAATTAAATTAGAAGTAGAGACAACGAAAGTTGAAAAAAAACCAGATAACACTGCAAGACTTATTGATCTTGTGAGCCCAATAGGGAAAGGACAAAGGTCATTAATAGTTTCACCGCCCAGAGCAGGAAAAACAATTATCTTACAGAATATTGCTCAATCAATTACCGCAAACCACCCAGAGTGTTATTTGATGGTTTTACTAATTGATGAAAGACCAGAAGAAGTTACAGATATGCAAAGATCTGTAAAAGGTGAAGTTGTTGCATCAACATTTGATGAACCTGCATCTAGACACGTTGCCGTAGCTGAGATGGTAATAGAAAAAGCTAAACGTTTAGTTGAACATAAAAAAGATGTAGTAATTTTGTTGGACTCTATTACAAGATTAGGACGAGCTTATAACGCAGTCATACCTAGTTCAGGTAAGGTTTTAACTGGAGGAGTTGATGCTAACGCTCTTCAAAGACCTAAAAGATTTTTTGGGGCTGCAAGAAATGTGGAGGAGGGTGGTTCTCTAACTATAATTTCGACAGCCTTAATTGACACAGGAAGCAGAATGGATGAAGTAATCTTTGAAGAGTTTAAAGGAACAGGAAATTCAGAATTAATCCTCGATAGAAAGGTTGCTGATAAACGTATTTACCCTGCATTAGATATAACTAGATCTGGAACTAGAAGAGAGGAACTTCTTTTTGAAAAAGATGATCTTTCAAAAATGAATGTGCTTAGAAGAATCATAAGCCCAATGGGCACAATGGACGGCATTGAATTCCTTATTTCTAAATTAAAAAATACAAAAAATAATGCAGACTTTTTTGACTCCATGAACAAAACCGCCAATTAGACTTATTGTACGGTATAATTGTTCAAATTGTTCTCGTGTAAATAAAAATTTATTATACTCTCAAGCGTTATTACCTTATTTTCCAATGTAATTGTTTCAAGAAGTTTTTGTTTTTCCTCATTAGTTATCGGAGCTATCATTGCTAGGGTGTTTATTTTTTGAGCATTATCTAATTTTTCAAATTCTTTCCAATTTAGAAGAAGGCCATTCTTTTTAAAGAAAATTTTAGCTTTTTCCATCAATGCCTCAGAGTTAATTTCATTATGGATACTATCCATATCATTGTCAAAACTCTTATAATCAACTTGGAATTCTCTATACAATTTTTTATTAGAGACCTCTTTTAAAATCTTAAATCTACAAATTCCAGTTAAGTTTATTAAAATTCTCCCATCCTTACTTTTTTGATAATCACTAATTTTCCCAAGGCAGCCAATATCGTAAACTAGGTCTCCTTCTTTCTTAGATTGAACCATTCCCATATATTTATCTTTATAATAAGCATCATTAACTAAATCCAAGTACCTTTGCTCGAAAATGTTAAGCGGTAAGTTTGTATTAGGAAAATAAATGACTCCACTTAAAGGAAAAACCGGAATAACGCTAGGAAACTTTTTCATTAAAACATCATATAAAAAAAATAAAGCTGACGATAGTGACATTTTATTAGAGTTGACCATCTATAAGGCATTATACTATACTTAATTTATTGCGGGCATAGCTCAGTGGTAGAGCGTCTCGTTGCCAACGAGAAGGTCGAGGGTTCGAGCCCCTTTGCCCGCTCCAAATTATGGAAGATTTATCAAAAAAAAAATGTATTGCTTGTGAAGGAAATATACCACCATTTGATAAAAATGAAATTCACAAATATTTGAAAAAAATTGATGGCTGGGATGTCAAAAAAAATGATGATGAAAGTTACTACTTAACAAAAGATTTTAAATTTAAAAATTTTGAAAAAAGTCAAAATTTCGTAAATAAAGTTGGAAATATAGCCGAGGCAGAAAATCATCACCCGGATATTTCTTTTGGTTGGGGGTATTGCAAAGTAAAGATCTTTACTCACGCTATAAAGGGACTTGCAGAAAGTGATTTTATTCTAGCTGCAAAAATAGATAAGATTAATTAATGATTAAAATGTCTTACACCAGTAAAAAACATTTTAATTTTTGCCTTATTCGCGGCATTAATAACTTCTTGATCTCTAATTGAACCTCCAGGCTGTATGATAGTTTTAACACCAGCTTTAATTAAAGTATTTATTCCATCTGCGAAAGGGAAGAAAGCATCTGATGCAGCAACAGAATTTCTAATTTTCGATGATTGAAATTGTTTAGCTTTTTGTACCGCAATTTTACAACTATCTAATCTACTAGGCTGCCCAGCTCCAATGCCGATTGTTGAAAAGTTATTGGATATAACAATTGCATTTGATTTTACATGCTTACAAACATTAAAAGCAAATTGAATTTCTGCTAATTCTTTCTTGTTAGGTTTTAATTTAGTAACACACTTTAGCTTTTTTTTGTCTAAAACAATTAAATCTTTAGTTTGTAATAAAAAAGATCCATCAAATGATTTCATTGATATAAGGCTTTTAAATTTAAAATTAGAAATATCAATAATTCTTAAATTTCTTTTCTTTCTAAGTATTTTTAAGGCTTCTTTGTCAAAACCTTTAGCAAGAATAACCTCTAAGAAATTCTTGTTAATTTCAGAGGCAATTTTTCTATTAATTTTATAATTACAGGCAATAACTCCTCCAAAAGCACTTACTGGATCAGATGCATAAGCATTTTTGAATGAAACAACTGGCTTTCTATTCTCAGAGACACCACATGGATTACCATGTTTTATAATTGCGGTCGCAGAGTTTTTTTTTAATGAATTTAAAATATCCAAGGAAGCAAACATATCATTGTAATTATTGTAACTAAGCTCTTTCCCATGAATTTGTCTGAAACCTAATTCTATATCATTATAATCATTTATATATATTGAGCTTTGTTGGTGAGGATTTTCCCCATATCTTAAATTTTGAAATTTTTTTCCAAATATTGTTTTTCTTTCAGGAAATTCAATCTCGAGTCTTTTATTAAACCAGTTTGCAATCATCGCATCATAATAAGCGGTAAGACCAAATGCTTTTGAGGACATAAATTCTCTAAATTTTAACGATGTTTTTCCTTTAAAATTTTCTAATTCTTTAATTAATGGTGAGTAGTCAGCTTTGTTTGTTATTATAGCTACATTTTTAAAATTCTTTGCGGCGGCTCTAACCATTGTTGGTCCTCCAATATCAATATTTTCAATAATTTTTTTTGGATTTTTAGTATTAAAAACTATTTTTTGAAATGGGTAAAAGTTAACTATAATAAGATCGATAGGTGGAAAATTCTGTTTTGACATTTCATTTTTATGCTTTTTATTTTGTCTATCATGAAGGATTCCAGCATGTATTTTAGGATGAAGGGTTTTGACTCTCCCATCTAACATTTCTTTAAAACCTGTATACTTAGATAACTCTGTACATTTATAGCCTAATTTTTTTATAGAATTGTAGGTTCCGCCAGAACTTATAATGTTAATATTAAATTTTTTTAATGTTTTAAGAAGTTTAGCAAGATTCTCTTTGTTAGAAACTGATATCAAAGCATTTTTGACTCTAAGATTCATTTTAAATATTTTTTTTAATTTCCCAATTTAAGATTTTATTTTTATTAACCAAGTTACCACTGATTGTTATACAAGTACCATCTATTATTTTTTTTTCACCTAAAAATATGCTTTTTTCGATCTCTAAATTTTCGTTATTTACGTTAAAGATTAAAGATTTATTTTTTGAAATTTGAATTAAAGCGCTACTCCCACTCATAGTTTTGACGACATTTAACTCTGGGTTAATGTGAAACCTAAAAGCATATCTTATTGGATAACCATCTTTTGCTTTATAGATGTGATCCACACCTTTGAGAAAGCTGCTTTCTTTATTGATGTATAACTCTCTTTTGTGAATACATCCAAATTTTTTTTCGTACCCATTATTAGATGCTGTGCATCCTATATGATCGCTAGTATTTATTGAGGAATGATCAAAAGATTTAAAACTATTTTGAATTGAGTTTCCAAAAACTTTATTGATCATTTCACTTTTTTCAAATCTTGTAATTGAGGTATCATTAATAGTTAAAGTCGATTGACAAGCCGTAAGCCTACTAAGTTTTTCTATTTTTTTCGAAATTAAATTGCCAAAGCCAGAGTTAGTAATTATTTTTATTCCATCTACGAAGTACTCAAAAGATAAAGGCCCTGATTGATAAGATTTCGAAAATTTTTTTTGAGGAGGGCTTTCAATATCCATAAATAAAAAATGATTTTTATGTTTTACTTTATATAACCCACCTAAATTATTATTTTTATTATCAGGTTTGGAACTTTTCAAATATTTCTCAATTTGATTAAACTTAGTTAGGTTGGCACCATTAAATAAAGGCATCTGATTATTGGGCGTTTTAATAAAATGTATACATTTTAGATTTTTTTCAATAATTTCCTCTAAAAACTCAGGTATATATTTTTGGCTATCCTTAATTATTTCTTTACAAAATATAAGATATTTAGAAAAAAAAATTAAATCATTTGGGTTTCGCGAAAATGGGAATCCGTCTTTGTCAAAGAAATCTTTTACAAGTGCCTCTAATTCTCTTAAGCCAAAATCAAAATTTTTATCGTATTCTTTAAAAACTAATCCCGTTAAGATTATAGTGGTTAAAATCTGAATTTTTTTTGAAAAATCTTTTTCAAATTTAATGTTGTTTTTAAGGTGGTTTGTTTGACTTACAATACAGTTTAAAAAATTTTTTCTGAAGTCAAATGTGCTATTACTTAGTATAATATCAATATTTAAAATCCAACTAATAATTCTCGCGCTCAATGTTGAAGTTTCCCAAATTTGTTTTGAATAATTTGAATTTTTTAACATCCATATATAAATAACCTTCTTTAAGTTTTTGTGGTCGGTTTTTCTGTTTATTAAATTAAGCCAAAAAAAACTATGCATTGATTGAACATCTTTTTTTTCCTCAAGCCAAAAAACATTGGGATCTATTTCACTGATTTTAAAAGATTGCTCGTTATAGGATGTAATAATCGATAATAAAAATGGATTAGGATTGTAGTAAACTTGTTGTGGTGTTTTAGTCTTCAGAGATTTATTGTAGTTCCTTGATGAAAAATAAATCTTTTTAAAAAACTTAATTAATGTTATCTGACATGCAATCAAATAAAGATAGACGCTTTTCAGGCCAAACATTTATTAATTATTTCTGAGAATTTCTATATTTTTTTTTAGGTCACCCTTATTTTCTTTAAAGATAGTAGACCCTGATACAAGTATATTAGCACCTGCATCTTTTGCTTTTGAACAATTTTCAAAATTTATACCACCATCTATTTCAACATCTACGCTTAATTTTTTTTCATTGATAAGCTTTCTAATAGCTTTTGTTTTTTCCAAAACTTCCGGCATAAATTTTTGGCCACCGAAACCTGGTTCTACACTCATGATTAAAACTAAGTCAATTTCACTTAAATAATCTTTGATCAATTTAATTTCTGATTTTGGTTTTAACGAAATACCAACTTTTTTATTTTGGTTTTTAATTAGTTTAATTGTTTTAGAGACATCTGACGTTGCCTCTGGATGAAAAGTTATAATATCTGATCCTGCATCAGCAAAATCCTTTATAAAATTATCGACAGGTGAAATCATTAAATGAACATCAAATGTTTTTTTTGTAAGAGGCCTAAGTTTTTTAATTACCTCTGGGCCGATAGTGAGGTTTGGAACAAAATGTCCATCCATGACATCAATATGAATGTAATCAGCCCCTGCTTTCTCTAAGGAAATAACTTCATTACCTAATTTACTAAAATCAGCAGATAGAATAGATGGTGAAATTTTAATTAAACTGCTCATATTCTGTTTATATTTTAAACTAAGACTTTGTCAAAAAAATTAAGGTATTAGTTGAATAACTGATAAAGTTGTCGAGAAAAATCGCTCTCTAAGGGAAACGCTAACATCCCCCAAACATCGTAACCTAAAATATAAGGCATAGCATAGAATCTAAATAAGTAAAAAAACCAAGCTACATAAAGTGCTATAAATGGCCCAAAAAGAAAACTTGGCGTGATAAATTTAAATAAGTTTATTATTGGATTAGTGTATTTGACAAAAACTCTCATGAAAAAGAAGGTTGAGTCTTCTCTTTGAAAAATATTCATAAAAGCTCGACCTATCAATGTCCACATTATCGTTCCAAGGACGTAGTCTAAAACGATTGCCCAAGTTGGTATCATATTTTTTAAAATATCATTTTTTAAGTAAAAAAAAAGGGGCGAATAAATCGCCCCTTTTAATTTTAAATAATTATTTATTAGTGTTGCTTACCAAGAATAGCCTTACCTGTCGGTATTCTTGTATCGTCTACTAATTTTTGTGTAGCTGGGCTTGGCTCTTTAGTCATTAAACTGACTACCACCATTACAACTAAACAAATTGGTGCTCCAATTAAACCAAATCTTAAGTGGTCAATACCTAAGAATGGTGCATTTACACCGCCCCATATTGGAACTGAGAATTTAGGGAACACCCACGTTAAGTAAACTGTTCCTGAAATAATTCCCGCCAAGATACCAGCGATTGCACCTTCTCTAGTAGCTCTCTTCCACCATACACCAAGTACAAGTGGGAAGAATAAGCCTGACATTGCAAAGTCGAATGCCCAAGCAACCGAACCTAAGATACTTGTTAGCCTGAAAGAGGCTATGTAAGCACCAGCAGCTCCGATTATTACTAGAAGTGTACGAGCAACTAATAGTCTTTTAGCAGTTTCCGCTTTCGGATTTATGATCTTGTAGTAAATGTCGTGTGACAACGCATTTGAGATCGCAAGAACTAATCCATCGGCAGTTGACATGGCAGCAGCCATACCACCAGCAAACACTAGTCCTGAGATTACGAACGGTAGTCCCGCTACTTCCGGAGTAGCTAATACTACAACGTCACCTCTCATGAACCATTCATTCAACTGAAGTATTCCGTCACCATTAAAGTCTGCTATAAATACTTGTTTAACTTCAGACCATCTTTGTACCCACTCTATCGACTGAACTTCAGAAATAGATTTTCCGATAATTCCAGTTGGTAGATTTGGATCCATCAATGCTAATTTAGACAATGTCGCTAACATAGGCGCTGAAGAGTAAAGTAAGAAAATAAAGAATAGCGACCAAGCTACTGATTTTCTTGCTGCTCTTACTGTAGGAGTTGTAAAGTATCTCATTAAGATATGAGGTAACGATGCAGTTCCTACCATCATACAAATCGCTAACGATAAGTATTTCCAGACAGCCATTCCACCTTCAGGTACTCCAGAGTGAGTTCCAGAGATATATTTCAATCCTCCTGGTACCCCAGCTGCTTTCATATCTGCGGCGCTGTTTTTAACTAGTCCAAATTGTTTTTCAAGTTCACCAAGTCTTGCAACTTCATCACCTAACATTAAGTGAGGGAAAATTCCTCCACCTACGTTAGAACTAATCCAGAATACTGGTATTAAGTATGCGATGATTAATACAATGTACTGAGCAACCTGTGTCCAAGTTACGGCTCTCATTCCACCAAGCATTGAGCAGATTAGGATACTTATTAATCCTACCCATACACCCGCTTCGAACGGAATTCCAAGAGCTCTAGAAGCAATTGTTCCCGTAGCATTAATTTGTGCTGTTACATAAGTAAATGATGCTATGAAAAGCACGAATACTGATGCAGCTCTCACCGCATTACCACCGTATCGTGTTCCGATAAAATCAGGAACTGTATAACATCCAAACTTTCTTAGGTACGGAGCCATTAAAGTTGCAACAAGTACGTATCCACCTGTCCAACCTACCAAGAAGGCCATATAAGTATAGCCACCAAAGTAAACTCCACCCGCTAAAGCTACGAATGATGCACCTGACATCCAGTCAGCTGCTGTTGCCATCCCGTTAAACACGGTAGGCACTTGTCTTCCTGCAACATAGTAGGCATCTACTTGAATGGTTCTTGATAAATAACCGATTAAGGCATAAATCAATACCGTGAAAGCCACGAACATCACTCCGATGTTTTTAGCTGACACACCTGCTTGCTCTGCTAATGCCATCAAAATGATGAACACTATAAAGCCACCAGTGTAGGTACCATATATTTTAGGAAGGTTTTGTATAAAATCTCCTTTAAACATTAGTCATCCTCTCTTTCTGAGAAACCATGTTCTTCGTCGATTTTTTCTTGTTTATTTGCAGTCCAAAACAAAATTATCACAAAGGCAAGAAGTGAACCTTGCGCAGTCATGTAATATGCTAGTGGATAGCCAAGAAAAGACATCGTGTTCAGTTCTGAACCGAACATGAAGATCACTAATGAGAAGAAAGCCCAAAGAACCAATGTTACGATCATATGGTTTTTGGTCTTATTCCAATATGCGTCTTTATTTGACATATTTCCCCCTATTTATTTTTAACTTTTTACGTAAAAAGTACTCTTATTGCTGGGAAGCATACTGATTATGAGTTGAATTTAAAGGGAAAAAAGGACCCCAAAACCAATTTGAAATGCTATAAGACTAGTAAATAAAGGGTTTTTTAATACAACGTGAAATTGAATTTACATAAATTGAGAATTATTCTTAGAAACACTCTAATTGACGTTTGGGAGTATGTTATTCCTATTTGGAAAATTTCAGGACTTTTTAAAAAAATAAAATCTAAGAAAGATCTCGAGAATTTTATTCAAGAGAGATCTGCACATGTTACCCAAACTACACTCTATGGGTATTTGAAAACAAGAATTGGCGTAAAATATATTGCGATGATGGAAGACGAAAGATTTTTAAAATCTATTAACATTGCAAAATGGAATAT
>CACJSY010000007.1 GCA_902596205.1 uncultured Pelagibacteraceae bacterium | reverse complement strand
TAGAGATGCTCTTAATGGACTTGGGTAGTTTTCTCCTCTTGCATTTCTAACAGTAGCTACATGATCAATATTTACACCAAGTCTGATTTTCTTCATTAAAGGTTTCGACTTCCAGGTTTTATCGGTTTAATAGATATCAATTCCTTAGGTAAATTATCTTTTTTATAAGTCGGTATATCTAACTGTACTTGAGAAACGATCTTATCTTTAATTTTAGACTTACCGATAGATCTGTCTATAATGCAAGCATATCCAATTACCTTTGCTTTATTTACTTTTACTAGCTCAGAACATTCAATACTTGATTTACCAGTGGTGATTACATCTTCCACAATTAAAACTTTATCATTTTCTTTTATCCTAAAATCTCTCCTTAATTTAAAATCGCCATTAACTCTTTCTGAAAAAATTGTTTTTTTATTGAGCATTTTTCCTAATTCATATCCAACTAAAATACCACCCATTGCAGGAGATAAAATTAAATTAAAATCCTTAAATTCATTTTTTATTTTATTCGCTAAAGACTCACATATTTTAACTGCATGTTCAGGCCTACTCATAAGCTGAGCACATTGAACATACTTTGAACTATGCAATCCGGAAGAAAGAATAAAATGCCCTTCAATTAAAGCATTAGTTTCTTTTAAAATTTTCAAAGATTCTTCTAATGAAAGCATTTTTTTTCTGTTTGTGTCGAATAATTTTAAATTTTAAATCACTTTGTTTTATTTGACTTATCAAGTTTGTGAAATTTTTCAAATCTTTAATTTGTAAATCAAAAGAAAAAGTTAAATAATCTTTTTTTCTTTTAATAATTTCTAAATTAACAATATTACCTTTATTAAGGCCTATAAGCGAAGTGATATGACCTAAAACTCCAGGTTTATGTGGAAGATCTACCTCTATAGTGCTTGAATAATTTTTTTCTGTAACTTTTGAATACTCTGTTGATTTATCTTGCCAGTATTTACGAATAGCAGAGCGAGCTTTACCAGTTGCAGATGAGGACAACCAGTGTAGAGATGGAGATGCATTTTTAGAAGTTTCAATATTAACTAAATCGCCATTTTTCAAAATTGTTTGTAATGTGGCTTGGCGCCCATTTACAGTGCAACTTATTGCACTATTACCTATTTTTGTGTGTACAGCATAAGCAAAATCTATTGGTGTTGCTTTTTTTGGTAATTTTATTACAGCTCCTTTTGGAGTAAAACAAAAAACATTTTCCTGAAACATTTGTAACTTTGTAAATTCATAATAATGTTCTGGGCTCGTACCCGCTTCAATTATTTCAACTAAATCTCTCAGCCAATCATATTCCTTCCATGATAATTCAGAAAATTTTTCAGAGGATTTATATTTCCAGTGAGATGCAATACCTCTTTGAGCAAATTCGTGCATATCATGTGTTCTGATTTGTATTTCAATTCTATTTTTTTTAGGTCCGATCACAGCTGTATGTATAGATTTATATTTATTAATTTTTGGAGTTGAAATATAATCTTTAAATTTACCTGGGATAGTTGAAAATCTGCTATGAAAAATCCCGAGTGTTTTGTAACAATCTTCAACATTGTTTACTATTACTCTGAAACCAATAATATCTGTAAGTTGCTCTAAAGAGATCTTTTTGTTTTGAATTTTACGCCAAATTGAAAAGGGAGTTTTTTCTCTTCCTGTAATTGTTGCAGTTATTCCATTTTTTTTTAAAATTTCGATTAATTCAACAGAAATAGACTTAAAAGTATCTTCAGTATTGTTTTTAATAAATTTTAATCTTTCTAAAATCAGATCTCTTGCTGGCTTATTTAATACAGAAAAAGATAGATCTTCTAATTCGTCTCGTATTCTATTCATACCCATTCTATCTGCTAAGGGTGCATATATTTCCATTGTCTCCTTAGCTTTTCTAATAATTTTGTCTTTATCTTTTACAAATTGAATTGTTCTCATGTTATGTAGTCTATCGGCTAACTTAACTAGTAAAACACGAATATCTTTAGATGTAGCCAATATTAATTTTCTAAAATTTTCTGCTTTTGAATCTTCAGAGGCTTTATCTTCTAACGCAGAAATTTTAGTTACGCCCTCAACTAAATTAGCAACTTCTTCACCAAATTCTTTTTTTACTGTTTCGTAAGTAACATTTGTATCTTCAATTGTGTCATGTAATAACCCTGTAGTAATAGTAGCGCTGTCTAATTTTAATTCAGTTAAAATTTTTGCTACTGCTACGGGATGAATAATGTAAGGCACTCCCTCTTCTCTTTTTTGATTTTGATGAGCTTCAAGTGCAAAATTATATGCTTTATTTAATGAGTCTGAATTTAAAAATCTATTGTATGATTTGATTTTGTCAATTAATTCATTATTGTTAATCATGGCCTGATATTAACATTTTTATTTAATCTTGTAATCTCTATCCTAAATTTTTGGCTTAGTTTGTTTATTAAAAATCGTGCATTTTTCTTTAATATAGGGTGTTCCCAATTTGGATCAATTTGTAAAATTGGGTATAGGACAAAATTTCTCAAATGACATTTGGGATGAGGTATAATTAGTTCATCTTTATTTTCTCTCATCTTTTTAAAATCGATTATATCAATGTCAATTACTCTAGGTTCGTTTTTTTTTGATTTTAATCTGCCCAGTTTTTTTTCTATTAATTTGTTTATATTTAAAAGACTTAGACAACTATCCTCATAATTCGCTAAAAGACCAATATTTAAAAATTTAGGAAAATTTTGATTTGGATACGATGGTGTTTCATAAAAATTTGAAATTTTTTTAATTTTGATATTTGACTGAACTAATAATTGAACAGCTATTGTTATATTATCAAATCTTGTTCCGAATTTTGAGTCAAGATTAGAACCGATGTTAATATGTATCATTTATTGTTTTTACTTAAGAGTCTTGCTTTTTCTCTATTCCAATCCCTTGTTTTTTTTACTTGTCTTTTATCATAAAGTTTTTTCCCTTTGGCTATCGCTAATTCAATTTTAACTTTTCCTTTAGAAAAATATAATTTTGTAGGAATTAATGTTAACCCCTCCTGATTAATTCGTCCTATAAGTTTATTTATTTCTTTTTTATGTAATAATAACTTTCGATCTCCCTTAGGGTTATGATTATTATAAGAAGATTGCCGATAAAGAGGGATGTGAGAATTTATTAGGTATATTTCTCCATTATTATCTACTGCATAGGAGTCTGCTATACTTCCTTTTCCATCTCTTAAAGATTTAACTTCAGAACCTTTTAAAACAATTCCAGCTTCTACTAATTCAATAAAAAAATAATTGAAACTTGCTTTTCTATTAAGACAAATAATTTTCTTACCAGGTGATAATTTTTGTTTCATTAAAGTAACTTAGCTACTTTAAGCGCTTCAGAAACTTTTTTTTTTGTTTCTTCTCTTACTTCGACGAGTGGTAATCTAACATTAGGTTTGCACATATTTAATAATGATGCAGCATACTTAACTGGTGAAGGATTACTCTCAATAAAAAGCGATGTATGTAAAGGTTGTAGTAATTTATCTAATTCAGTTGCTTTTTTAATATCTTCGACACAGGCTTTTTGAAAATCAGAGGAGAGTTTTGCAGCTATGTTTGCTGTTACACCAATAGCTCCTACACCACCTCGTTTATTAAATTCCAATGCGTTATCATCATTACCAGTCAGTTGAATGAATTCTTTTCCCATTGCTTTTAATTGAAGATCAACTCTATTGAGATCACCAGTGGCATCCTTTACACCTTTAATATTTTTAAGTTCATATAATTTAGCCATGGTGTCTACACTCATATCTATAACTGACCTTGATGGAATATTATAAATAATGATAGGAATGCCAACACTATCATTAATTTTTTTATAATGTTGATACAAACCCTCTTGAGTTGGTTTATTATAGTAAGGTGTTACAACTAACAAAGCGTCTGATCCTGCCTTTTCTGCAAATTTAGATAATTCTACGGCTTCTTCAGTTGAATTTGAGCCTGTGCCAGCTATTACAGGGATTTTTCCTTTACTCTCCTTAACAGCTATTTCAATTATCTTTCTATGTTCGTTATGAGATAATGTTGGGGACTCACCAGTAGTACCCCCTGGTACAAGTCCATTTGTGCCATTATCTAAATGATAATTAATTAATTTGATATAACCTTCCTCACTCAGGTTATCGTTATCAAATGGGGTAATTAAAGCTACAATTGATCCTTTAAGCATAAAACAAAATAAGATAAATAAGTCTTAACTTATGACCAATAAATTAATTAGTCTAGTATTAATAGTGTTTATTTTATCGATTGGTTATAGTTATTCAGGTGAACAATTCCTCTTTCCTAAAGAAAAACCATCAATATTTAAAAAAATTAAGAAAGATGAAGGTCAAAATTTTTCTAATAATTTACCTCAAAAAAAACCTTTACCTAACGAAACAAATGAGCCAGATGTAAAAGTTAAAAAAGAAATTAAAGATATTAAAAAAGAAGTTCAAGCGATTAGTAAAAAAGACTCTTTTGTATTTCCTGAAAAAAAACCATCAATTTATAGATCTAAAACTATAACAGCAGAAAAATCGTCAATTTTAAATCAGAAAGATTTTGAAAGGGCTAAAGAAACTATACAATTTATTAAAGATAAAAAATGGAATAGTGCTTTAAAAAGTGCTGCAAAAGTTAAAGATCGAGAGTTTAGAAATTTAATTACATGGATGCATCTAAAAACAACTAGAAACGGTGCTTCTTTCAGTGAGTACAAAAAATTTATTGAACAAAATGAGGATTATCCAAGAATTAATAGAATTAGATATTTAGCAGAAGAAAAAATATATTTACGAAATAACTCTCCAACATCAATAATTAATTGGTTTGAAAAGTACCCACCACTAGGCGGTCTAGGAAAGATAAAATTAGCCGAAGCTTATCTTGAGCAAAATCAGATTAATAAAGTTCGCGAATTAATTAAAGATGGTTGGATAACCGCTTCAATAAGAAAAAACGACTTGGGTTATTATAGAGCTAAATTCAAAAAGTTTATTGACTCAGATGATCATATTAAAAGAGCTGACTACTTAGCTTGGGAACGTAAATACTGGGATCTAAAAAGAATGTTAAAATATTTACCTAAGGACCAAAGAGCTTTATATAATGCTCGTCAAATTTTAATGAGCAATTCTTATGGTGTAGATAATGCTATCTCAAAAGTTCCTCAATATTTGAAAGAAGATCCTGGTTTAGAGTTTGATAGATTAAGATGGAGAAATCGAAGAGGTAGATTAGATGGCTCTTTAGAAATTTTATATAGAAATTCGCTTAAAACTGAAAAACAAATGGTTAGACCAGATAAATGGTGGGATCAAAGAGAGAGTGTTGTTAGAAGTCTAATTTATAAAAAAAGATATAAAACAGCTTACAAAATTTCAAGTGAACATGCATTGTCAGCTGGTCCTTCATTTGCGGAGGCAGAATGGTTATCTGGATGGATTGCACTTACTTTTCTGAATTCACCAGAATATGCAATTAATCATTTCCAGAATTTTTATAATAATGTTGGATACCCAATTAGCTTAGCTAGAGGAGCCTATTGGTTAGGAGCTTCTTATGAAAAATTAAATGAAAATGATTTATCTAATAAATATTACACTGAAGCAGCTGAATTTCCAATGACTTATTACGGTCAGCTAGCTTTTAATAAAATTAATCCTGGAGGAAATTTTGAACTAAAAGATCAAAGTTTTTTTGATAAAGATTATGAAAAAGAATTTAAAAAAAATAAATTAATTAGACATTTGATTTTATTAAAAGAACTTAATGCAACACAATTAGGTAAAGATATTTTTAAACATTTAGCTGATTTAAATATCGATAAAGGTAGCGAGGTATTGGCGGCTGAATTAGCGACAAATTTAGAAAGATATGATTTTGCTATACAAATTTCAAAAAAAGCATCTTATGAAAAAAGATTTTACAATACTTATAATTATCCAATAATTAATACCCCGAAAATAATAAATAACAAAACTATGCCGAAACAAGAAATAGTTTTAGCTATTATAAGACAAGAAAGTGAGTTTGATAAAAGTGCTAACAGTTGGGCAGGTGCAAGAGGCATGATGCAGCTGATGAAGGCAACAGCTAAAATTACTGCTAAGCAAGCAAAATTACCTTATAGCATTAGTGGTTTAACTAAAGACCCAGAATATAATATTAAACTTGGCTCGTATTACTTTAACGGATTGCTAGAAAATTATAATGGAGTATTTCCTTTTGCTATTGCAGCATATAATGCAGGTCCTAATAGAGTAAAAGTTTGGCGAAGAGTAAATGGTGATCCGTCTAAAGGCCAAACGTCATATATTAATTGGATAGAGCAAATTAGATTTGAAGAAACTAGAAATTACGTTCAAAGGGTTTTGGAGAATATTAATGTTTACAAATATATTTTAAGCAAAGAACCTGTGACGATTGATAATTACTTCAATTAAATGGCGGTGAGAGAGGGATTCGAACCCTCGGTAGCATAGTTAAATACTACGGAAGTTTAGCAAACTCCTGGTTTAAACCAACTCACCCATCTCACCAGCAAATATATACTTATTAAAAAATACTATTAATTACAAAGAATTTTTAAACGTTGTTATCTTAAACTTAATTCTTTTAAAATTTTCCTAATAAAAATGCTAAGAATTTCAGCATCCTCTGGATCTAAAATTTCATCTTTCTCGTTATTTTCTCTCAAAGAATCAAAGAGATCTTTTTTTATTTCCTTAAAATTTGATGAAGAAACATAATTATTTAATTTATTTTCATATTCATTAGTGAGAGATACAATTGTGAATCTAAAAAGTAATAAACAAAATAAAAATATTATAGCACTTTTGAGGATGAATATTTTCATAAATTATTTACTAAACACCTCATTAACAGTAATACCATTTATTATCAACTTATAATAACTTTTATAATTTTTAGGAATTTTGTATTTTTCCTCATTTTTTGGATCTCTATTATAATAATAATTAGTAAACACAAAATCAGATTTATTCTTTTTATTTTTTTGAGTTCCATAAAAATTAATATTTTGAGAGTAAGGAATTTTCCCATCTGAATATTTTAGATTTATTAATGGAGTAAAGCTTGAAGTGGATATAGAAAAATTACTTCTATTTGAGATTAAATAATCAATTGTTTTTTTATTACCTGAACCCCAATAATCAACAGGCAGATTTCCCTCAATAAAAGGTTTTGATATAAAATTAAAATAAATATTTTGCACGGGATGAGAATTGTAAATAAAAAAGAAGTTGCTTAGAATTTGTAGTATTATAATTGAGTAGATTGTTTTTACCTGTTTTTCACTTATTATATTTAACAAATTTACTAATCCATATAATGATAAATATATTAAAAATGGATAAATAAAATAAAGATGTCTCCACCCATTATATAAAGTCGAATTTAAAGTTATAACAAAAAAGATTGGAATAAAAAAACATAAAAAGATAAATAGATCCACCATTTGATCTTTATCTTTCCATAATTTCAAATTTTTATTAAACTCTATCTCTAAGAAAAAAGTAAGGTATTTTTTTATGAACAAAAATAATCCACTTAAAATTATAAATATAAATATAGTTGGTGTAGTAGATAAAAACCAAATAAAAAAATAATGCCAAGGAATATTTTCAGGATTCAAATACTCGCCCAAATATAGTGTTTTAAACTTCCAATGGTTTGGATAAGATGCAGATTCTTTTAGAATAAGTAAGAAATTTTCTAAAGGATTTTGCCAAAGAAAAGGCCATATTAAATATAAAATAAAAATAAATATTGAAAAGTAAATTAAAAAAAAGTTTAAATTTTTTTTTGTTTTAAATTTATCCTCTAAAAATATGTAAAAAATAAAAGTTAAAATTGGCAAATAAATTCCAATTACTCTTATATTTGATGCAAAAGCACAAAATACACAAGAAAAAATTAAATTCTTAAAACTAAATTTTTTCAAAAGTTCAATACAAAAATAGGTGGCTATGATGATTAATGACAAAAAAAGTATATCTTTTGAATTGTAAAAACTATGAGAAAATATTCTTGGTGTTGAGATCAAGATTAAAACACCTACCAAGGCAATTCTTTCATTTTTTAGGTTTTTTTTGATTAATAGGAAAAAAAAGATTGTAGAAATAAAATATATTAAAAATAGAAAATAATGTTTTATTAAGAAAATATTTTGAATACTTATATCATATGAGAATTCGATAAAAGCGAATGGCAAATCAAATAAAGATCCATATGTTCTTCTCCAATCGCTATATAGCTCTGGTATGTTTTGTAACGTCTCAATATTATTCAAATTTATAGAAAATAGATCTATGATATATTTAAGCGAAATAAATCCATTTATTCTGTGTAAAGGTTCGTCAGGAGTTATTGAGTAATCACTAAATATATTGCTTCCAATTAAGAAAAAAGAAAGAAAAAAAATAAAGATAAAGTAGTTAAAATTATCTTTTACTCTCATTTAAATTTTCTTATTAAAATTTGAGCCAATACTGGAAAAAAATGATAAAATCTAATTTTTTTACCTTCAGATAAATTTCTTCCATTATAATTAATAGGAACTTCGTAAAATTTTGACCCCTTTTTAATTACTTTAGAAAGAATTTCAGCATGTTGAACGAAGCCTTCAGATTTAAGATGATCTGCAACTAATAAATCCTTTTTAAAAGCAAAATAACAAGAGTAAATGTCGGTAAAAGTTGTATTATACAAGATATTAAATAAGAATGTTAAAGTAAAATTTCCAACTTTATTAAGTATGCTATGTGATCTAGTGTATTTATCATATGTAAATCTTGAACCAATAATTCCATCAGCGTTAAATTTTAAAAAAACTTCTTCAAATTTTAAAAGATCATTTGGATCATATTCTAAATCCGCATCTTGAAAGACAACATACTGGCCACTTGCATTTTTTAAACCAAGTCTAACAGCAGACCCTTTTCCTTTATTTTTTTCATTTGTGTGTAGAGAGTCGAATAAATCTTTATTATTTTCTAAAAGATTTTTTGTATTATCTGTAGACCCATCATCTATAACTATTATTTCTTTTTTAAATTTTTTAAAATTGACCTTTTTTAATTCTTTAAGGATTGAAATAATTGTTTTTTCTTCATTAAAGACTGGTACGATTATTGAAAAGATCATTATTTAATTTTTTCTCCAAATATAAGCAAGTTTGAGGTTAAACCAAATAGCTTAACTTTGAAAATCCTTATTTTAAAAGTTGCATTTTGTTGGGTATTTATAAGTTTATTAACAGTATTTTCATCTAATAAATTTAAATTCTCCTCTTCTGCGTACTCCTTCAAATTTATAAATCTTAAAATTTTTCTGTGAATTTTTTTTGGAAGCATGTGGATAATAGGTAATTTAGTATGAAAATCAATTGGAAAAAATCTATTTGGTGTTGTTATAAAAAAATATTTATTTGTTAATTTAATAATATTTTCTAACATCTTAATTTGATTTTCATAACTTCCTACATGTTCAATAGTTGCTGAAGATATAACTAAATCAGATTTATAATTTTCTATTTCTGTTTCTAAAAATTCAGATGTAATTGATTTTCTTAAAAATTTATTAAAATTATTATTTTTTATTTCTTGATCTGAAATAGAATTTTTAATTTTAATTTTGTAAAAATTTTTAACGAAATAATTTGAACTTTCCAATTCATTTTCCTCTGTGGTACCAATATCTAAAAAACTCTCTATATCGTTATCTTTAATATTCTTATTGAGAATATTCAGCATTTCTGATCTCTTTTTTTTTATGATATTGTCTATAAAATTAAAATTTAAAATACCATAATTTTTTTCTTTCATAATTATTTGATTAAGTTATTTAATATAAGTAGATTAATATTATCAGATAATTTTTAAAAAATTTAATTAATTCTTAAATATGAATAAATCTAAACTGAGCGGAGTTTTTTATGCGAGTTTTGCATCATTATGGTGGGGTGTGATCGGAACTATCTTTTTTAAATTCGTATCATTCGCCTCATTCATCGAACTCACAGTACATAGGACTATTTGGACAGCAGTTCTTTTAGTTCTTAGCACAAGTTTATTGAGAAAATGGCCTGAATTTATAAGAATTATCAAAAAAAGAAAAAATCAATTTCTTCTTTTTTTATCTGGTTTATTAGTAAGCATCAATTGGGGAACATGGCTCTATGCAGTTTCTGTTAATAGATTGCTGGATTCAAGTTTAGGTTATTATATTTATCCTATAATCAGCGTTTTTTTAGGAAGAATTTTTTTAAAAGAAAAGCTAAATAAAAATCAGTTTATTGCAGTTACTTTAGTAGTAATTTCTTTGATATATTTTTTACTTAAATTAGGCGAGTTACCATGGATTGGTCTTACAGTAGCAATTACTTTTAGTATTTACGGTTTAATTAGAAAAAAAATTAGAGTTTCCTCTGACATAGGGCTTCTTATTGAAACATTGTTAATTTCTCCAATAGCAGTTGTTTTATTTATTTATTTAGTAAATATGAATATGAATATATTTTCGACTGCTGAACCAATTTTATCATTTTACTTATTTTGGTCAGGGTTCATGACTTTAGTGCCACTTTTTTTATATACTTTGGGATTTAAAATTATAGGAATTGGTCCTGCAAGCATGATACTATTTTTAACTCCTACCTCTCAATTTTTGTTGGGTGTCACCTATTTTGGTGAAATACTTACATTGGAAAAATTTTTAGGTTTCTTGATAATTTGGGTTGCTGTTTCTATTTATTTAAATGAGTTACGTAAAGAATAGAAAGCTATTAATAATATTTGAATTATTATTGCTGCTGCAAAAGATATAAAAAGTAAATTTGTAATAACAATTGGACTAAAAAATTCTAATGGCAACAAGTTTCCAACTAGTATACTTGATTGATAACTTGTGCTTGGAAAAAATAATAGTCCAGTGATCAGTGCACTGAAAATGGACAAATAAGATAATTGATAATTAATGTTTTTATTAAAAAAACCGTAAAAAATTGTCACTACTGCTGAGCAACAAAACAAATCTGCTAATAAAAATAAATACAAAATACTGAAACCTTTCGAGGCTAAAATAAAAACCAAGATACATATAAAAATAATTATATAATTTGTTTTATTTCTAACAGATTTTCCGGAAAATGATTTATTGATTTGACTACCATTTACGATGAAGATGCTTGAAATTGCATTTATTAAAGTGTCAATGGTGCTCAAAGTTAGTGCTAGGGCAAGAACAAGTAATGATATAGTTATTATATAATTATTATTTAGAATTAAATCAAAAAAAGCTAGATCAGGAATTACGTTTGAATTTAGAGATAAAGAAATTAATCCTGAATAACCCATCCAGAAAACAATTATAAAAATAATTATTGAGGAATAGATTAAGCTTTTTTTTAATATTAAATTATTTTTTGCAGCAAATACTCTTTGCCAATTTCCTTGGTGGAATAAATTTGTTGCGGCCACTGCAATAAAAAAAGTCAAACCTGCTGTATAATTTGGTAGGTATTTACTATTTACAAGATTAGATGCATTTTGTTTAATTAATTCAAAACTGTTTATTTCTAGTTTTCCTAAAATTATAATCGCAGAAATAAATATTAGAACTGTTATTACAATAAATTGGTATTTATCGGTTATTATTGAAAGTTTAAATCCACCTTTTAATATATAAAGTAAACAAATTATTAAAGTTATACCTGCTGTAATCCATAGTGGTGTCTTGGAGACAAAGTTTATTAGAAAAGCTATTGCTGTAACCTCAGCAATCAAAAAAATTGTTAAATAAAACAGGATCAAAAATAGACTTATTTTTAGTACTCCTAAACCAAAACGCTTTTTAATAAATTCTGTTAAGCTTAATCCTTTTGAAAATTCTTTTCTAATTTTAGGTCCAAAATTATATAATAATAACATTGGTGTTGCTGTACCTAATGCATATCCTATTACTGCTCCTATACCACCCCAAGTAGCTGCCGATGCAGGACCAAATAATATCCATGCTCCTAAAGCGGATGCTGATAAACTTGTTGTTAATGAAAATGTGTTCTCGTCTTTATTTCCAATAATGTAGTTGCTTTTATTTTGTATTTTTTTTGAGTTTAGATATCCCAGTCCCACAAAAAAAAGGCCTACTAAAATAGTTACTAATAATGATGTTTGTGCTGATAAATATATTTTTTCCATAATTCCCTCACTGAATTACCGGTCAGGTTCTTTGGGTATGATCTCAGTCTTTTAGACACCCCACATTCAAACTATATATTTATTTTAGGCAAGAAGTCAAATGAAGCGGTATCTATTCTAGATGAATGTTCTCTTCTCATTTTCCAATCATTGCTTATACCAGCTTGAGCTATACTAATTGCGTTTCGACCATATTTTGCATTGGTAAAATCAATTGCTCTCATTAATGGTTTGGATTTATTCTCTAAAATCGGCGCTAATAAATTTAATTCTTTTTCAGAGGCATCTCTGAGTTTCGATAAGATGATCCCAGCTTTTTGATAGAAATAACCGTATTTGTAAATTTTTTTAAGTCCACTAATAGCTGTTTTTACAAGTTCTATACTGTTATTAGTTGCCACTGGTAGTTCGATAGTAATGGAATTAGAGTAATATTTTCTATTTTTATCAAATGGGCTTGTTCTTATAAATACCGTAACTGCTCTTGTAGTTTGCTTATCTGTTCTTATTTTTTCTGCTGCATTTAAGCAATGAGTAGTTATAGATTCTTTCAATTTATCTAAACTTTCCACTTTTTTTCCAAATGATCTTGATACACAACAACTTTTTCTTTTTGTTTCTTCAGTTTCTAAGTCTATACAAGGAATTCCTCTTAATTCCATTACTGTTTTCGCACCTAAAACATTTGTGCTTTTTTTAACCCATGTATTTGAAATATTTTTCAATTTATAAGCATTGTTTATTCCATTTTTAATATATAGTTTTGATAATTGTCTTCCTACTCCCCATATATCTGCAATATCAAAATTTTTTAATATAGTATCAATGTTTTTTTTTAGAAATATTACTCCTGCTTTATTTTTTTTAGCTATATGATTTGCAACTTTGCTTAAAGTTTTTGTATTTGAAATTCCTACACTTGTTGGTATTCCTGTCCATTTTAAAACTCTTTCCCTTATTTGTTTTCCATAATTTTCAACTTGTTCATCCTTAATATGTGACAAATCTAAGAATGCTTCATCTATAGAATAGATTTCAATTTTGTCAGTAAAGCCTTTTAAAACTTTCATCACTCGTCTAGAAAGATCTCCGTACAACGCATAATTTGAAGAAAATATCTGAACGTTATTTTTTTTAACTAAATCTTTAACTTTAAAATATGGTTCTCCCATTTTTATTCCAATTTTTTTTGCTTCGGTAGATCTTGATATTACACATCCGTCATTATTGGATAGCACAACAACTGGTACATTTTGTATTTTAGGATTGAATAATCTTTCGCATGAAACGTAAAATGAATTACAGTCAATTAATGCAACTTTTTTTTTACTGCTGTTTGTGTATGACATATGTTACTACTCCCCAAATTATTATTTCTGGGTTGTCTGTTAGATTAATTCGGTCTAATGTATTTTTTGAGCCTGATGTTAGGTAGTTGTTGCCTTTGCTTTTAACTAGAGTTTTGACTACAAGTTCTTCGTTAATATTTGCTATAACGGTGGAGAAATTTTTTGGATTTAAACTTTTGTCTACTATTAATAAATCACCATCATATATGCCAACATTAGTCATAGATTTACCTTGTACTCTTATAATGAAAGTAGCTGGTGCATTTGTTATTAGATGAGAGTTTAAATCTATATCGTCTTCGATGTAATCTGTTGCTGGGGAAGGAAAGCCAGCTCCCACTTTATGCAGATAATAAGGTATTGTTAGCTTCATAAATGTTCTTGTTTTGTTCTTTATAGCTGATAAACTACCTGTCAGTCAACCCCCTTTCGATAGATTGTTAAAGTGGGTCAAATTGCAAATCGAAAAAAAGAGAGAGATTAGCTATTAACTTCATGTGATTAAAAAAGTTTTTTCAATATTATTAGTATTACTTATAACAACAACCGCTCACGCGGCATCAAAATTAGACGCAATCAAAAAAAGTGGTGAATTAAGAGTTGGAACAACAGGAGACTGGGATCCAATGTCAATGAAAGATCCTGCAACAAACAAATACAAAGGATTTGATATTGATGTGATGAATGAACTAGCTAAAGATTTAGGAGTAAAAGTAAAATTTGTGCCTGCTGAGTGGAAAACAATTGTTGCAGGAATAACAGCTGATAGATATGATATTTCAACAAGCGTAACTAAAACGCCAAAAAGAGCTGAGGTGGCTGGGTTTACTACTACTTACTACAAATATGCTACAGTCCCACTTGTTTTAAAAAAGAATTTAAAAAAGTTTTCGACTTGGGATTCTTTAAATAGTAGCAATGTAACAATAGCCACAACGTTGGGTACATCTCAAGAAGAAAAAGCGAAAGAATTTTTTCCAAAGTCAAAACTTCGATCAGTTGAAGCTCCTGCAAGAGATTTCCAAGAGGTTTTAGCAGGAAGAGCTGATGGAAATATTACAAGCTCAACAGAAGCAAACAAACTAGTTATTAAATATCCTCAATTAGCCATAGTTCCAGATGGAGGAAAAAATCCGGCATTTTTAGCTATGATGGTTCCTAAGGGTGACAAAGTTTGGAATGATTACGTGAGCAATTGGATTAAGAAAAAACAATCATCTGGATTTTTCAAAACATTGCTAGCAAAGTACGATCTAAAAAGCTTATAATTTAAGTTTCAAAACCTTCCATTTACAAATATAGTCAATTAGTGAAATTTTTAAAAATAATTTCTATTCTTTTTTTACTTCAAGGATGTAGTTCAAACTATGAATGGGGTTGGTATATATTAAGTCCAGACAATATAGATGGTTTAACTAATCTAAAATTTTTAATTAGCGGAATTACAACTACTATTTATATTTCAATAGTTTCAATAATTCTAGCAATGATTATCGGTCTGATCGTTGCTCTGCCTTCATTATCTAATAATAAATTCTTAAGTTATTTTAATATAACATACGTAGAAATTGTTAGAGCAATCCCTTTATTAGTTTTAATTCTTTGGATTTATTATGGCCTACCAATCATGATTGGTGTGAGTTTCTCACCATTTGTTTCTGGAATAATAGCTTTGACCATTAGTGAAAGTGCGTTTCAAGCTGAAATTTTTAGGGCTGGAATTAATTCTATTTCGAAAGGGCAACACGAAGTATCTGAGTCCCTTGGAATGGATTTTTGGAGAAAAATGAGATTAGTAATTCTTCCGCAAGCGATTAAAGTTGTATTACCAGCTATGGGAAATCAATTTGTTTATGTATTAAAAATGTCCTCTCTAGTATCAATTATAGGGATAGGAGATTTAACAAGAAAAGCTAATGAGCTAGTCACTACTACCTATAGACCTCTAGAAATATACACTTTTTTAATTTTGGAATACTTAGTACTAATCTTAGTAGTATCTTATTTTGTGAGAAAATTAGAGAATAAACTAAAATACAAATAATTTTTTAAATGAAATCCTAAATACTCTCTTTAAAAAAAATGGTACAAAAGTTAATACAACTAATCCCATCATCCAATTTGTTACTAAAATTGTGTAGAAAATATCTTGATATTCACCATTTCTAATATTTATGACATACCATAACGACATAAATGGTATTAAAGTTAATCTGAGTATTGTCATATATAGACTGTAAATAGGTCTTTTGAGTGCCTGGAATAAAGCAGAAGTAATAAAGAAAACTGGATACACGGGCCCAATTAAAGCTGCAACTTGTAAGTAAA
The DNA here is from genome assembly GCA_902596205.1 of uncultured Pelagibacteraceae bacterium. Classification (GTDB taxonomy): domain Bacteria; phylum Pseudomonadota; class Alphaproteobacteria; order Pelagibacterales; family Pelagibacteraceae; genus Pelagilacustribacter. The sequence continues at coordinate 44,704 of CACJSY010000007.1, read as the reverse complement.
GTGCTCCTCTTCGAATAACTTCTAAATCATTCGTGAAAAAAGAAATTATAATTTCTGAAGTTAGATAAACAAATATACCTGCTAATACCATAAATCCAGAGCCAAACATTAGAGCTTTTCCATATACTTCTTTTACTCTGAAATACATTTTTGCTCCGAAATTTTGACCTGCAATTGACAAAACAGCGGTATTTAAGCCTATGACTGGTAACAATAAAACTTGTTCTATTCTTACAGCAGTACCATAACCCGCTGTTGCTAATTCTCCAAACTGACCAACAAAATAGAAAATGTTAAATACTCCAAACATTATCATCAACATAGTAAACATTATTGGCACTGATTGTTTAAAAAGCGAGCTTAGGTAATTTATTTTGGGTTTGAAGCATTCTGGATAAAGGAATTTTTTTAATTTACAGCAATAAACTTTATTAGCTAAATATATTAAACCAATACACTGAGAAACTAGCGTAGCGATAGCTAAACCTGCAATTCCAAATGCTGGTATAAATCCGTAACCAAAAATAAATAATGGATTTAAAAAAATATTTAAGAAAAAGGTGAAAATTAAAACATTTCTATAACTTTTTGTATCACCTTGAGCATTTAAAGTTCCATTCAAAGATAATTGAACTAATACAATGATAGCACCAAAAAAAATAATATCTAAATATTCACGTGTTAAGATTATACTCTCTTCAGTGGAACCCATAATTCTTAAAAGTTCATCAGAAAAGTTTAAGCCAAATAACGTTACAAAAATTGAAATTACAATTGCTAATACTATTGACTGCGCAACGTACATTGATGCTTTCCTATCCTCTTTGGCTCCAATTGAATTACTAATTAGAGCTGTAGTTCCAGCTCCAATACCGACTGCAACAGCTATTGCTATAAAATAAATTGGCCAGGATTTTGCAATTGCAGCTAGCGCTTCTGGTGAAATTCTTCCAGCAAAATAAGTATCGACTAGATTGTAAAAAGTTTGAAAGAGAGACCCTGTACTTGCAGGTATGGTTACTTTTCTAAGAAGCTGCCAAATCGAACCTTTCGTCAAATCCATAATTAAAATTCCTTTTGGAACTTATGCTTTCTTCCAGCTTTTTTAGCAAGGTTAATTTGATTTTGCCTCATACGAAATCTAGTTTTTTGTGAATTTGAGAGTGTGTCATAACACCTAGGACATGAAACACCCTCCTCATATTTGTTAGATTTTTTGTCTTTTGGTGAAAAAGGTTTTCTACAACCACTACATACGGAGTAGGTTCCTTGTTTTAATTTGTGTTTAAGAGATACTCTATTATCAAAAACAAAACACTCACCTTTCCATAGACTGTCTTTTTTTTCGGTTTTATTTAAATAATTAAGTATCCCGCCTTTTAACTGGAAAACATTCTTAAAACCTTTTCTTTTTAAAAATATTGAGGCTTTTTCACACCTAATACCCCCAGTGCAAAACATCGCTACAGGTTTTGCTTTATCGATTTTTTTAAGATATTTTGGAAAATCTCTAAAATTTTGAATATTTGGATTTATAGAATTTTTAAAAGTACCTACATCGTATTCAAATGGCTTTCTAGCATCTACAACTAAAGTTTCTTTATTTGAAATAAGTTTGTTCCATGATTTTCCAGAAATATATCTATTAAGTTTTTTATTATTTGAATTTATTTTTAAACCTAGTGGAACAACTTCATTTTTTATTTTTATTTTACCTTTGTGGAATGGTTGAAAATGACTTTGAGACATATTCTTACTGTCAAAATCTTTAAAATTAAATACTTTTTTTAAAGATTTAATTATCTGGCTAATATTTCTCCTCTTTCCAGCAATGGTTCCATTGATTCCTTCTTGGGAAAGTATAATTGTACCACTTATGTTATTTTTTAAAATTTCGCTTTGCAGAAACTCTTTATTTTTCTTCAAATAATTAATTTTCTTAAACTTATAAAATCCAAAAACAGTGAACATTATTTTTTAATACAAATTGTTAATCCATCACCAATGGGAATGATATTTTTTATCACTCTATTATCGTTTTTTATATATTTGTTAAATTCTCTAATGATATTGGTGAATTTATCATTTTTTGAATTATTGGCTACCTCACCATGCCATAAGACATTATCAATTATAATAAGTCCATTTTTACCAATTAATACAATACTTTTTTCATAATAATTTATATAATTTTCTTTATCTGCATCAATAAAAACCAGATCAAATTTTTGTTTAGCATTTTCTAGTTCTTTCAAACTCTCAATTGCTGGCTTTATAATTTGTGTTATCTTGTTTTCATTAGCTTTATCATAAAAAGATTTTGCTTTTTTACTAAATTCAACGTTTTTATCTAAGCTAATTAAAGATCCATCATCAGGTAATGATAAGGCCATTGATAAAGCGCTAAAACCTGTAAAACTTCCAATTTCTAAAACTTTTTTTGTATTAGATGTTTTAATTAATGTTTGAAGAAATTGCGCTTGTGAAATAGAAATTTGTAATTTCTTTTGATCACCAAGACTAAGATTATAATTTAAGATCTCTTTTTGAACGTCAGTAAGATCATCAGAATGGTCAATAATATACTTTTCAAGATTATCTGTTAAATCTAATTTTTTAGGCATAATTAGCCTTTTAAAAGTTTTTTTAGAATCTCGTTTGTTAATTGAGGATTTGCTTTTCCACCAGATAATTTCATAACCTGTCCAACAAAAAAACCAAATAATTTTTCTTTTCCAGCTTTGTATTGATCAACTTTATCTTTATTTTTTGATAATATTTCATTTATCATCTTCTCTAATTCTTTAGGATCACTTTGCTGCTTCATTCCTTTTGATTCTATAATTTTTTTTGGATTATCTCCGCTTTCAACCATAATTTCGAAAACTTCTTTTGCTATTCTTCCTGAAATTTCTCCAGATTTAATTGCTTGAACTAACTCTGCGAAATGTTTTGCTGATATAGGAGATTTTGATATATCAAGCCCCCTATCATTTAACATTGCAAATAAATCCCCCATCATCCAAGTAGCTGCAAGTTTTTTATCAGATAGTTTTGCAACTTCTTCGTAATAGTCAGATATTTCTTTTTCTGAGACTAAAACATTTGCTTCATATGCATTTAGTCCATATTCTTTTACAAATCTTTCCTTTTTTTTATCAGGAAGCTCTGGAAGAGATTTTTTTAAGTCATTGATTAATTTTTGTTCTAACTTTAATGGAAGAAGATCTGGATCAGGAAAATATCTATAATCATGTGCATCTTCTTTTGATCTCATTGATCTTGTTTCATTTTTTTTTGTGTCGAAAAGTCTTGTTTCTTGATCTATTTTTTCACCATTTTCTATTAGTTCAACTTGTCTTGCAGCTTCATATTCTATTGCCATCTGCATAAATTTTATAGAATTTACATTTTTGATTTCACAACGTGTTCCAAAATTTGTATCACCTTCTTTTCTTACAGATACGTTTACATCTGCTCTAAGTGATCCCTCTTGCATATTTCCATCACAGGTTCCTAAATATCTCATGATTGATCTTAATTTTTTTATGTAGGCATTAACCTCATCTGGTGATCTAAGATCTGGTTTGCTGACTATTTCCATTAAAGCGATTCCTGAGCGATTTAAATCTACGTAGGTATTAGATGGATCCATATCATGAATGCTTTTACCTGCATCTTGCTCGAGATGAAGTCTCTCTATACCAATTTCTTTTGACCCATAAGGCATATCTAGCAAAACTTTGCCCTCTCCTACGATAGGATTCTTATATTGGGATATTTGATAACCTTGAGGTAAATCTGCATAGAAATAATTTTTTCTATCAAAAACTGAGTAATTATTTATTTTAGCATTTAAACCAAGCCCAGTTCTTATTGCTTGCTTTACACATTCTTCGTTGATGACCGGTAACATTCCTGGAAAAGCAGAGTCAATCAAACTCACCTGGTTATTAGGATCAGCACCAAATTTAGTTGATGAACCGGAAAAAAGTTTAGATTTAGATAAAACTTGAGCATGAACTTCGAGACCTATTACGACTTCATATTTTCCTTTTTCTCCCTTTATAAAATAATCAAATTTTTCTTTACTCATGACCACCACTTTTTAATTTCATTTTTAAAACCACAATTTTTTTCAAATGCGTAACCAATATTAAGAATTTTTTGCTCGTCTAATGCTTTACCAATAAGTTGCAAACCTAAAGGAAAACCTTTCTTATCAACTCCAGCAGGCAATGATAAAGCTGGAAGACCAGCTAAATTTACAGGTACAGTAAAAATATCATTTAAATACATTGAAACAGGATCATTAGTTTTCTCCCCTATTTTGAATGCAGAACTTGGCGTTGATGGTGTTAGAATTGCATCTATTTTTGTAAAACTATCATCAAAATCTTTTTTAATTAGTTGTCTTACTTTTTGTGCTTTAAGGTAATAAGCATCATAATAACCTGATGAAAGAACATAAGTACCAATTAGTATTCTACGTTTGACTTCATCTCCAAAACCTTCGGACCGAGTTTTTTCATACATTTCGATTAAATCTTTTCCTTGCTTTGATCTATAACCATATCTAACTCCATCATATCTGGCTAAATTGGATGAGGCTTCAGCCGGAGCAACTATATAATAAGTAGGTAAAGCATATTTTGTATGAGGCAATGAAATATCAATTAATTGTGCGCCAAGATCTTTTAATATCTTTTTTCCTTTTTCCCAAAGTTCATCAATTTCTTTTGGCATATTGTCAACACGATATTCTTTTGGAATTCCAATTTTTAAACCTTTAATATTATCTTTTAAATTTTTTGAATATTGTTCTTTCTTTTTATTTATCGAAGTAGAGTCTTTTTCATCAAAGCCAGACATTGACTCCAGCATGATTGCACAATCTTTTATTGTTTTTGTCATTGGGCCTGCCTGATCTAAAGAAGATGCAAAAGCAACGATACCCCATCTAGAACATAAACCATAAGTTGGTTTTAAACCTACAGTGCCTGTAAAAGAGGCTGGCTGACGAATTGATCCACCTGTATCTGTTCCAATCGTAGCTGGAGTTAAGTCTGCGGCTAAAGCAGATGAAGAACCTCCTGATGAACCACCGGGTACTAGTTGATCTCCAACAGGATTTATTACATTTCCGTAATGACTTGTCTCATTAGAAGAGCCCATCGCAAACTCATCACAATTTAATTTTCCTAAAAGAAATGATCCATTGTCCCATAAATTTTTTGTAACTGTTGACTCATAGGATGGAATAAAATTATTTAAAATGTTACTTCCTGCAGTTGTTTTTATATTTTCTGTACAAAATAGATCTTTTACGGCTAAAGGAATTCCTGGAAGTAATTGATCAAAATTTGGTTTTTTATCAAATTGTTTAGCTTTATCTAAAGCTTGATCAAATGTTGTAGTTACAAATGCATTTAACTTTTTTGCGCTTTCAATATTTTTTATATATGCTTTAGTTAAATCTGTAGAGGAGACTTTTTTCTTTTTTAAGTTTTCTATAATATCATTTAGACTTTGATTTGTAATATCAGCCATTATTCCACCACCTTAGGTACTACAAAAAATTCTTCATTTTCTTTTGGTGAATTTTTCAGAATTTTCTCTCTTATCTTACCATCGCTAATTTCATCTTTTCTCGATCTTAATGACTGATTAAGTATAGAAGTTAATGGTTCAACTTTGTCTGTATTTAGCTCATTTAATTGCTCTATAAACTTAAAGATAGAGTTTAAATCTTTAGTTAAACTTTCTACCTTAGCCTCATCGACTGAAATTCGAGCTAATTTTGCAACATGTTTAATTTTTTCTTTATCTAGGGACATTTGTGAAATAAGTTAACTTAAATGTGTTTTATCACAAATTAGGTAAATTTCATGCTTGATATTGAAGAATTTAAGAAAAAACTCGATAAAAAGTCTAGGTTAATGGGAATTGACCCAGGTAGAAAACGTATTGGTGTAGCTATTTCTGATGAAAATAAAATTATTGCTACTCCTTATACAACTTTAATTAAAAATAAATACTCTGATTTTCTTAAAGAAATAATTAAGATTTTTAATGAAAATCAAATTAAAGGTATAGTTGTTGGAAATCCAATCAATATGGATGGAACATCTTCTCAATCATCGCAATCTGCTAGAGATTTAGCTCAAAATCTATCAAAAGATGTTACTGAAAATGTCACTTTATGGGATGAAAGATTGTCTAGTCAGGGAGCATTTAATTTATCGGGAGAATTAGCATCAAATACGTCAAAAAAGGTTAGTAAATTAAATGAGAACTCAGCTCAATTTATACTACAAGGAGCCTTGGACTATTTAACTAAAGAAAATACTTGATCTGATACTATAAAACGCCTATAGAGTTGATTTTAATGGCAGTTAAGAAAAACGATACAGCTATTAAAAACTCCCCCAAACATCTTCTTGGTATTCAAAGTCTTTCAATTTTAGAAGCTAAATCTTTGTTAGACGAGGCAAAAAAATTCATCGAATTAAACAGAAGTAGCTCAAAAAAATTGGACGTTTTAAGAGGAAAAACTCAAATTAATTTATTTTTTGAACCGTCCACAAGAACTCAAAGTTCATTTGATCTAGCAGGTAAAAGATTAGGTGCAGATGTAATGTCTATGAATATGGACAACTCTGCACTTAAAAAAGGTGAAACCTTAATTGATACTGCGATGACTTTAAATGCAATGCATCCTGACTTAATTGTAATCAGGCACCAAGACTCTGGTGCACCAAATTTATTATCTCAAAAAGTTAATTGCGCAGTTATAAATGCTGGTGATGGAAGAAGAGAGCACCCTACTCAAGCTTTACTTGATGCTTTAACAATAATTAACAGAAAAGGTAAAATTGAAGGACTGAAGATAGCAATTTGCGGTGACATACTTCACTCAAGAGTAGCTAGATCAAATATTTATTTAATGAACATGTTAGGTGCTGAAGTAAATGTAATAGCTCCTAAAACATTGATGCCAAAATCAATTGATAGAATGGGAGTAAAGTCTTTTACAGATATGAAGAAAGGTCTCGATGGTTGCGACATTGTAATGATGCTAAGATTACAAAACGAAAGGATGCAAGGTTCTTTCTTACCTTCAAAAAGAGAATATTATGAATTTTACGGTTTAACTCAAGAAAAATTAAAATTTGCAAAAAAAGATGCACTGATTATGCATCCCGGACCAATGAATAGAGGAGTAGAAATAGATACAAAACTTGCAGATGACATAAACGTAAGTTTAATTAAAGAACAGGTTGAATTAGGTGTAGCGGTAAGAATGGCTTGTTTAAAAAAGTATTGTAAATAAATGAAAGAAAAAATTTTTATTAATGCAAGAATTATAGATCCATCACAAAATATGGATGAGAAAGGCTCTTTAATATTAAACGAAAAAGGTAAAGTAAAAGCTATAGGTAAAAATGTTAAAAAAACTGACGCTAGCAAAGATGCTGAAGTAATTGATTTAAAGGACAATATTTTAATTCCAGGTTTGGTAGATATGAAAACTTTTGTAGGTGAACCGGGATATGAATATAAAGAAAATTTTAGAACACTTAGCCAAGCAGCTTTAGCTGGAGGTGTAACATCAATAGTAACTATGCCTAATACAAAACCCATTATTGACAACGTTTCAATGGTAGACTTCATCATTAGAAGAGGAAGAGACAAAGCTGTTGTTAACCTTTTTCCTTGTGCCTCAATAACTAAACAATGCGAGGGTAAACTGATGACTGAATTTGGTTTACTATCGGGGAGAGGAATAATTGGCTTTAGCGATGTAAATAAAACTATTCAAAATACAGAGCTAATGTCTAGAATAATGGATTATGCGTCTGATATTGGAGTTTTGATAATGCAACATGCGGAAGACTATGAGTTGTCAAAAAACGCTTGTATCAACGATGGAGAAATAGCTACAAGACTTGGACTGCAAGGTGTATCAGCCTTAGCTGAAAAAATAATAATTGAAAGAGACTTAAGTTTACTTAGTGAATATCCATGTAGATACCATATAAATCAGATTTCATCTAAACAATCATTAGATGTTATTAGAAAAAACAAAAATAACGGTAAGAAATTTAGCGTAGGTGTTTCAATAAATAATTTATCATTAAATGAGAATGATATTGGTGAATTTAAAACCTTTTTAAAACTTTCTCCTCCTCTTAGACTAGAAGAAGATAGGTTATCGCTTGTTCAAGGTATAAAAGATGGGTTAATAGATGTAATAGTTTCGGATCATCTGCCTGAAGACGAAGAAAGCAAGAGGTTGCCATTTGCTCAGGCTGCCACAGGGGCTATTGGTGTAGAAACACTTCTGCCTTTATCCTTAGAAATGTATCACAATGAATCACTTCCTCTAAATAAAATAATAGAAACCTTAACAATTAATCCTGCTAAAATATTGAAAATAAAAAAAGGAACTCTGGCAAAAGGATCAGATGGTGATATTTGTATATTTGATTTAGATGCTCCGGGAAAAGTAGTCGCTGATAAACTAAAATCTAAATCAAAAAATACAGCTATAGAAGGTAGAAATCTTCAAGGAAAGATTTTAATGACATATCTTAATGGTGAACTAGTTTATTCAAATTGATGGATACAAACTTAATAATAGTTGCAGTGTATTCTTATTTATTAGGATCTATTCCTTTCGGATTAGTTTTAACTAAAATATTTTTAAAAAAAGACATTAGAGAAATAGGATCAGGAAATATTGGGACAACAAATGTTTTAAGAACTGGAAATAAATCTCTTGCAGTCACAACTCTCGTGCTTGACTTGTTAAAAGGATATTTTTCTATAGTCATAACATTTGTTTATTTTGAAAATCTAATTTCATATTCGGCTTTGATTTGTTTTATTGGTCATATTTTTCCTGTTTGGTTAAAATTTAAAGGAGGTAAAGGAGTTGCGACTTACCTGGGAGTTATATTGGCACTTTCATATAAATTTTTTCTAATTTTTGGAATTACTTGGCTTGTTTTCTCTTTTTTGTTTAGATACGCATCACTATCTTCGATTATTTCATCTTTAATTGTTTTTGTTTATTCATATTTTTTCATTAATAATTTTTCTTTAATACTTTTTATTTTTTTCGTGATTATCATTTACACACATCGAGAAAATATAGTTCGATTAAAAAATTCTGAGGAAAGTAAAATTAAGTTATAAGTGTTGTCTTTTCTAGTTTTTAAATAATAAATTTGACAAATTCGTTTAATTTTGAAAATAAACGAATAATGAATTTAGTAATTGTTGAAAGTCCAGCAAAAGCAAAAACAATAAATAAATATTTAGGTAAAGATTATTTAGTTTTAGCTAGCTATGGACACATAAGAGATCTTCCTTCAAAAAATGGATCTGTAGACCCTGAAAATAAGTTTCAAATGGAATGGGAAATAGATTCTTTTTCAAAAAAATATTTAAAAGAAATTACAAATGCTGCTGAAGACTCTGATAAAATTATTTTAGCTACGGACCCTGATCGCGAAGGTGAAGCCATTGCATGGCATGTTAAAGAGGTCTTAGATAAAAAAAAATTATTAAAAGATAAACATTTAGAACGTGTTGTTTTTAATGAGATTACAAAGAAAGCAATTCTTGATGCGATTAAAAATCCAAGAGAAATTCATTTACCTTTAGTTGAAGCTTATCTGGCACGAAGAGCTTTGGACTATCTTGTAGGATTTAATATCTCACCAATTCTTTGGACAAAACTACCTGGATCAAAATCAGCAGGAAGAGTTCAATCAGTAGCCTTAAAGCTTATTACTGAAAGAGAAAAAGAAATAGAATTATTTAAACCAGAAGAATATTGGACTCTTACATCAGACTTTACGAACAAAGATAATAAAAATATTTTCTCAAAATTAAGTCTATTCAATGGGGAAAAAATTGAGAAATTTTCTTTTAAAAATAAAGAGGGCATACAAAAAGCAGTTGATTTAATTAATAAAACAAAATTCAAAATTGCTGATGTAAATACAAAAATATTTAGACGAAACCCCCTAGCTCCTTTTACAACTTCAACCTTGCAACAAACTGCTTCGGGACGATTTGGTTTTGGAGCTTCAAGAACAATGCAAATTGCACAAAGGCTTTATCAAGGTGTAGATATCGAGGGTGAAACTACAGGATTAATAACTTATATGAGAACTGATGGAACTAATATTTCAAAAGAGGCTATTGATGATTTTAGAAAATTTATTAATAATGATTATGGCGATAAATATTTACCGGAATCTCCAAATAGTTATACGGGAAAGAAAGCAAAGAATGCTCAAGAAGCTCATGAAGCAATTAGACCAACTAATATAAGCAGGAAACCTTCTGATATCAAAAAATATGTAAATGCAGATCAATTTAAACTCTATGAGCTCATTTGGAGTAGAGCCTTATCATCTCAAATGACTCCAGCAGAGTTTGATAGAAATACTATAATTATTTCTTCAAACGATAATAAGATTAACTTTAGAGCTAGCGGCTCAGTCGTAAAATTTGATGGATTTCTTAAAGTGTATCAAGTTCAAGAAACAGATGAAGATGCAAAAAATATTTTACCTGAAGTCAAAATCGGAGAAGAAATTAGTATACTTAAGTTAAATGATGAACAACACTTTACAGATCCACCACCGCGATACTCTGAAGCAAGTTTGGTGAAAAAGATGGAGGAATTAGGCATTGGAAGACCCTCGACTTATGCTAGCATTATCTCAGTATTATCAACGAGAAATTATGTCGAATTAATTAATAAAAGGTTTAATCCAACTGACAGAGGTAAGCTAATTTCAGCCTTTTTAGAGAAATTGTTTTCAAAATACGTGGATTATAATTTTACTGCAGACTTAGAAAATCAGCTAGATGAAATCACTAGTGGCAAAATTGAGTGGGTTCAGGTTTTAGATAATTTTTGGAAAGATTTTTATGAAAATGTTGGAAAGGTTAAAGAAAAGAGAACTAGAGAAGTATTAGACTTATTAAATGAAAGTTTAGGAGCTTTAATTTTTGAGAGGGATGATAAAGACGCTATAGATCGAAAATGTAAGCTATGTTCCAATGGAGAACTAAGTCTTAAGAATAGTTTTAGAGGTGGGGCTTTTATAGGATGTTCAAATTATCCAGAATGTAAATTTACAAGACCTTTATCTAAAGCTAAAGCTGCAGCTCAATATAATTTAGCAGAGCCTAAATTACTTGGTCAAAACGACAAAGGTAAAGATATATATTTAAAAAATGGAAGGTTTGGTCCCTACTTACAATATGAAAAAGAAAAAGAAGAATTAGAAATAAAGAAGAAAAAAGGTAGAAAGAAAAAAAATGAGAATGAACATCTCAAAAATGTTTCTATCCCAAAAGGTATTGATGTTGACAGTGTTGATTTAGATAAAGCAAAATATCTATGCTCTCTTCCTAAAGTATTAGGACAACATCCGGATAATGGACAAGATATAACTTTAAATTCAGGTAGATTCGGTCCATATTTAAAATGTGAAAATAAATCTGCACGACTCGAGAACGTTGAAGATATCTTCTCAATAGGTATTAATCGAGCTATTACATTAATAGCTGAAGCAAAACCAGGCAGGATATCGTCCTCATTAATAAAAGATTTAGGCGAACATCCTGAGGATAAAAAGCCAGTAAGGATTATGAAAGGACAATACGGTCCTTATATAAAATACAAATCTTTAAATGCAACTATTCCAGAAGAAAAAGATCCTAATGAATTGACAATGGAAGAAGCTCTTATACTAATAGAGAAAAGAAAAGAATATGATAAATCAAAAAAGAAAAAAAAATAATTTTTTATATTATTTAATACTTATCCTTTTTACAAATATAGCATTTTTGAATGCAAATGAAATAAAATGTAAAAAATTCGATATCAAATGTAAAACTAATAAATTTATTGAGGAAACTAAGCAATATCAAAAAAAAGGTCTTGAGGAAAGTAAAGACCAGCTTAATAAAACAAAAAAAGATTTAACAAATACAAAGGAAAAAATTTTAAAATCTTTACCGAAAAAAAATGACAATTGAAAAAAGATTAAAAGAATTGAACCTAAAACTACCTGATCCAAAAAGTCCAGTTGGTGCATATGTTGCAACGAAATTTGTTGGAAAATTATTATTTATTTCTGGGCAGGTATCTGTTGATGCGAGTGGAAAGCTTATTGAGGGAAAAATTGGAAAAGACTTGGACATGAAACAAGGTTATGTAGCAGCAGAAAGATGCGGTTTAAGCATAATTTCCCACGCAAAAAAAGCTTGTAATGGAGACTTAGAAAAAATCAAATCATGTGTGAAATTAACTGGATATGTCAATTCCACAAACGATTTTAAGGATCAACCCAAAGTAATAAATGGAGCATCAGATATTATTGCTAAGGTCTTTGACGAAAAAGGGGAGCATACGCGTGCCGCGATAAGTGCTAATAGTCTACCTTTAGGTGTTGCGGTAGAGGTTGACGCAATATTTGAGGTTAATTAACACTAGACCTGCCAATTGAATAATATTTTATATTATTTTTACCCATTTCCTCAGCATTATAAAGGTTTCTTAAATCATATATTTTGAATTTTTTATTTTTAACAATCTTTTTGAAATCTATTGATTTGAATTCGTCCCATTCAGTGAGTAACACTACTAAATCTGCACCATTACAATTAGATTTTATATTATTCTTGTAGTTGCAGTTTTTGATTTTTTTAAATTCTTTTTTTTCTCCAGAGGGATCATAATAATTAACCTTTGCTCCTTTTTTGCATAAATAAGGTATCATTTTGAGGCTAGTAGAATCTCTCATATCATCAGTGTTTGGCTTAAATGTAACACCTAAAAAAGAAATCTTTTTATTTTTAATGTTTGAACCCAATATTTTATGAACTCTTTTTGTAAGTAAATTTACTCTTTCTTGATTAGATTTAATAACTGATTTTACGACAGATAGATTTATTTTATATTTCTCTGCAGCTGATACCAAACCTTTAGTATCTTTAGGAAAGCATGAACCACCATAGGCTGGACCAGCTCGCAAAAACCTGCCTCCTATTCTACTATCTGAGCCCATGCCCAATGAAATATCCTCTATATTTACTCGAGACTTTTCACATAAGTTAGCAAGTTCATTAATAAAAGTAATTTTGGTTGCAAGAAAAGCATTGGATGCATATTTTATTAATTCAGCCCCTCGTCTTGAAGTAGTAAAAAATTTTGAGCCCTTGTTAGTTAGTGGTGCATAAAGCTTTCTCATAATATTAAAGGCTTTTTTTTCGTTAGATCCTATTACGATTCTATCAGGATATCTAAAATCACGTATTGCTTCACCTTCTCGTAAGAATTCAGGATTAGATATTACAGTAAAAAGTTTTTTCTTTTTTTGTAATATTTTTTCAATCTCATCCCCTGTTCCTATTGGTACAGTAGACTTAGTTACAATTATTTTTTTTCTTTTTGAATATTTTAATATTTCTTTTGTACATTTATAAACAAAAGATAAATCAACTTTAATTGAACCTTTTTTTGTAGGAGTGCCCACACATATAAAAATTATATCTGATGTGCTTATAGCTCTATCAATATTTGTAGTGAATGACAGGCGTTTAGCTGTAAAATTTTTTTTTATTAATTCATCTAATCCTGGTTCATAGATTGGGGAAATACCAGAGTTAAGCTTATCTATTTTATTTTTATCTTTATCAACGCAAATGACCTGGTTTCCTATGTCGGCAAAGCAGACACCACTAACCAATCCAACATAACCAGTTCCTATCATACATAATTTCATTTATTTGTCCTTAGATATTTGAATTCCTGAATTTATATATCCACTTAAAGTCCCGCAATCTAAATATTTACCCTTAAAAATATTTCCATAAAATTTATTTTCTTTTTTAATTAAACTTTTAATTGCGTCAGTAATATGTATCTCTCCGCCTTGACCAGGTTTTAATTTTTTAATTTCACCAAAAATCTTTGCAGGCAATATATACCTACCAATTATTGCGTAACTTGATGGGGCTTTTTTGACGCTAGGTTTCTCTACAACATCTTTAATTTGAAAATAGCTTTTTTTTTTATTTTTAATTGATAGAATTCCCCATCTTGATGCTGTTTTTCTCTCTATTTTTTTTGTGGCTATTATAGATCCCTTGGTTTTTTTATGTAATCGTATCATTTCTTTTGAACAATTTTTTCTAATTATTAAGTCATCAGGTAAAAGCATTAAAAAATATTTACTTTTTATATATTTTTGGCATTTTAAAACTGCGTCGCCTGTACCTTTTGGTTTATTTTGATAAACAAATTTAATCATTTTTTGATATCTTTTTATTTTTTTATATTCTTCAAGAAGTCTTTTATCTTTCTTTTTTTTTATTATTTTTTGATAAAAATTATCGTTAAAGAAATATTTTTTTATTGATAGTTTTTTTTTTGAAATTATAAAAATGAATTCTTTCACACCTGCATCAATACATTCATCTAATATATATTGTAAATTTGGTTTGCCATTTATGGGCATTAACTCCTTTGGCATTACACTTGTTAAAGGAAGCATTCTAGTCCCTAATCCTGCTAATGGAATAATGGCTTGTTTTATCATATGATTCTTATAATAGTTATTATCATTGCTTTATAGAAATGAAAATATTTAAAGACAAACATACTCTTCAGAAAGAGATTTTAAAAACTAAGGGGATATCTTTTGTTCCTACTATGGGAGGATTGCATAAAGGGCATATTTCATTGGTCAAGCAATCTAAAAAATCCAAATTTAAAACCTTAGTATCTATTTTTGTCAATCCAAAACAATTCAACAAAAAAAGCGATTTTAGATCTTATCCCAGAAGCACAAAAGAAGACATAAAACTGTTAAAAAAATTGAAAATTAATTATTTATATATTCCAACATTCAAAGACATATATGGATTCAAACCTAAAAATAAAGTTTTCTTGGATAAATCCTCAAAAAAATTATGTGGCAAATTTAGAAAAGGCCATTTTGAGGGTGTTTTAAACGTAATGAACAGGTTTATAGAAATAATTAAACCTAAATATATCTATTTAGGAAAAAAAGATTACCAGCAACTGTATCTAATTAAAAAGCACATTGAAAAAAGAAAAATTAAATCTAAAATAATTGAATGTAAAACCATTAGGGAAAGAAATGGTATTGCTTGCTCATCAAGAAATATAAATCTAAATAAAAATCAAAGGAAGATTGCTTCTGATATTTTTTATTATTTCAGTAACTTAAAGAAAAAAATTAAAAAAGATTTTAATTTATTTAAGATAAATAATATAAAAAAAGACTTAATTAATTTAGGTGCAAATAAAATAGATTATTTAGAAAATTATAATATAAAAAATTTTAGAAAAATTAAAAAGTCTAATCAAAAGTTCAATTTATTTTTTGCGTATTATATAAAGCAAACAAGATTAATTGATAATATCTAATTCAAAAAATAAAAAGATCCTAAGCCTAAAAAAGAAAGAAATCCAATGACATCTGTAATAGTTGTTACAAAAACACTTGAAGCTAAGGCTGGATCAATATTTAATTTCTTTAGTGAAACCGGAACTAAAATACCAAATAAGCCTGCAACAATCATATTCAAGATCATTGAAATACCAATTAATAAAGAAAGATTTAATTCTTTAAACCATAGTTGAACTATTATTGCGGTTATTATTGCAAAAATTATACCATTTAAAATACCTATCAAAAATTCTTTACCAACTACTCTATTAAAATTACTTTTAGATAATTCTTTTGTAGCTATTGCTCGTATGGTCACTGCTAAAGTTTGCATACCAGCGTTTCCTCCCATCGAGGCAACTATTGGCATTAGAAAAGCTAAAGCAACCATTTGTTCAATTGATGCGCCAAAAAAACTAATAACCCAAGTTGCTAGTAAAGCGGTAAATAGATTTAATAACAACCAATTAAACCTTCTTTTTGTTTTGAGCATTACGCTATCAGTAATTTCCTCATCACCAACTCCTGCTAAACGTAATGTGTCTTCTTCGGCTTCCTCTTGTACAACTGTAACAACATCGTCTGCTGTGATCATACCAACTAATTTATTCTCTTTATTCACTACACCGGCAGAAACTAAGTTATAGTTTTCAAAAGTAAGACCTACTTCTTCTTTATCCATGTTTACTGAAATTAAAACTGGCATTTCTCTCATTATGGAATTCATTTTTGAGTCTCTAGCTGTTCTAAGCACTCTAGATGAAGGAACAGTTCCTATTGGTTTAAAGTCATTATCTACAATAAATATTTCTAAAAACTCCTCGGGAAGATCTTTATCTTCTCTTAGATAATCAATGGTCTGACCCACCGTCCAGTTACTAGGTACAGCTGTAAATTCTCTTTGCATTATTCTTGCAGCAGAATCTTCTGGGTAACTTAATCCCTCTTGTAATAAAAATTTATCTTTCGGTGGTAATTTTTCTAAAACTTTTTCTTTTATTTCTTTAGATAAGTTTTCAAGAATTTTAATAGCGTTATCTGACTCTAATCGTTTAATTATTTTGATAAGAGAGTCTATAGAAAGTAATTGTAAAACTTCACTTTGAATTGACTCATTCAATTCAATAAATATTTCAGGGTCAATATTAAAAGACTCAATTTCAATTAATTTTGTTCTAATTTCAGGGTTTAAATTTTCAATTAGATTGGCAACATCTGCTTCATGTAAATTTTTTAATGTTTGATTAATAAATTCAACGTTTCTATTTTCTATATTTTGAGTAAAAGTATTAATAAATTCTTTATTAAAATCTAAATTGACTTTTTTTGCTTCTGATGATTTTGGTAAAGTCATAAATACCTCAATAAGTTTTTTTGAGACTATTAGTCTATAAAATGGTAAAATTCAAATTAAATGAGTATAGAAATTAAAATTAGTAAAAAACGCATACCTTACAAAACAGCAATGCTTTTTCTGAATAAAAGAGTTGAGGAGGTAAAAAATGGTAAAAATAGAGAATTATTATGGATCTTAGAACATCCGACTACTTATACGGCTGGCGTAAGTTTTAATGAAAAAGAAATTATTGATAAAAAAATAAAAATATTTAAATCAAATAGGGGTGGTAAAATTACACTACATAACCCGGGACAGAAAGTTATTTACTTTGTAATTAATTTGAACAATAGAAAAAAAGACATTAGAAAATTCATTAACATTATTGAAGATAGTATAATTCAATTTTTAGAAATATATAAAATAAAAGCTAAATCAGATAAAAAAAATATAGGGATATGGGTTAATGATAAAAAAATTGCAGCCATTGGTATAAGAGTATCTAGATGGATCGCTTATCATGGTTGTTCAATTAATATTTCAAATAATTTAAATCAATATTTTAAGATTGTCCCCTGTGGTTTGAATAATAAAAAGGTAACTTCGATACTAAAACTAATGAATATTAAACCTGAAAATTATGAGAGGAATTTGGCAAATATCTTTCTTAAAAATATAAAAAATATTTAGATATTTTTTTTTAAAAAGTCTTCAAATTTATTACTATATTTTGCTTTAAAATTATATTGAACATTGTCAATCATAAATTTTATTTTATATGCATGCAACATGAGATTTTTTATTTTTTTTCTATTATTGAGAAAATATTTGTCATCACCCACAATTGGATTACCGATATTTAAAAGTTGTCTTCTTAATTGATGTTTTCTTCCCGTTATGGGATTTAATTCTAATAATGTGTAATTTTCATTTGATTTGATTATCTTTAAATTTGATATAGCTTTTTGAACATTCTTTTTATTATTTTCATAATAAACAAGTTCATCTTTCATTATTTTAATTGATTTGTTAACCTTCCCATGAACTAATGCTAAATAAGTTTTATGAATTTTTCTTATTCTAAATAATGATGTAAAAAGTTGAGCAAATTTTCTATTTTTTGCAATTATTAAAATCCCGGATGTTTCTTTATCTAATCTATGAACAATAAAAGGTTTCGAATTTTCAAAATATTTTGTATTTTTTAATATATCTATAACATTCTTAAATGATTTTGTACCTGATTGAACTGGTATACCAATAGGTTTATTTATGATTATAAAATTTTCATTATCCTCTATAATGTGATCATCATATTCACCTATTTCTTTTTTTTTTGGTAAATATTTAATTATTTTTTTTTTGTCTGTAGGTTTAAACTTATTAATATCGTATATTTCAACTAAATCTCCAGTTTGCAATCTGTATGACGATTTAGTTTTTCTTTTATTAACTTTAATTTTGTTTTGTCTTATGATTTTTTCTATTAAAGAATGTGGTAGGTTAATTACTTTATTTTTGAACCATTTATCAAGACGCGAACCATTGAAGTCGTCGTCTACATTAAAAGATTTGGGCATGAAAGCTTGTATTATTTGCTTGCTACTTTAGGCTCTGCTAAAGCTTCCTTTTTTTTATCTTTTGTGTCAGTTTTTTTTGGTTTATCTACTTTTTTTGCTTCAGGATTTCTATCGACCAGTTCGATAACTGCCATTGGAGCATCATCACCGGTTCTAAAACCAGCTTTTAAAACTCTAGAATATCCACCTTTTCTTGAGCTGTATCTTTTTGAAAGTTCATCGAAAACTTTAGTTACAGATTTTTTATCTTGAAGTTTAGAAAATAATCTCTTTTTATTGCTTAAAATATTTTTTTTTCCAATCGTTATAACTTTATCGATTTGAGGTTTAAGTTCTTTCGCCTTAGGTAAAGTAGTTATAATTTGCTCGTACTTTATTAAAGAATTTAACATATTCTTAAAGAGAGCCTTTCGATGTTCGCTAGTTTTATTTAGCTTTCTGTAGCCTAATCCGTGTCTCATTAATAATTATTTTCCTCAAGTTTTTTTGAAAGTTCAGCAATATTGTCAGGTGGCCAATTTGGTATTTCCATACCCAAGTATAAAGACATTGTATTCAAAACTTCTTTAATTTCGTTTAAAGATTTTCTTCCAAAATTTGGAGTTCTAAGCATCTCTGGTTCAGTTTTTTGAACCAAATCCCCTATATAGATAATGTTATCATTTTTTAAACAATTCATCGATCTAACTGAAAGTTCAAGTTCTTCAACTCTTTTTAATAAATTTCTATTAAACTCAGGTTCGGTTGACTTAACTTCTTTAACCACTTCTTGCGGATCTTCAAAATTAACGAACATTGATAATTGATCTTGAAAAATTCTAGCTGAGTAAGCTATTGCATCTTCTGCATCAACTGTGCCATTAGTTTCAACTGTCATAACTAATTTGTCATAATCTAATGCGCTCCCTGCCCTTGTATTTTCTACAGAGAATGAAACTTTTTTAACTGGGCTAAATAATGAGTCTATTGGAATTAATCCTAGAGGGCTATCCTCTGATTTATTTTTTGGAGCAGCAACATAACCTTTGCCAGTGCTTACCATTAACTCCATATGAAAATGTGTTTTTTCATCAAGATTACAAATTATTTGCTCAGGATTCAAAATTTGTATTTCTGGAACAAGTGTTATATCTTTTGCTTTGACTTCTTTTGGGCCTTTAATGTCTAAAATAATCTTTTTAGGACTTGATGAAGAAGATTTGATTGCTAAATTTTTAATATTTAATACGATATCAGTTACGTCTTCACTTACCCCTTTAATAGAAGAAAACTCATGAAGAACACCATCTATTTGAATGGCGGTAACAGCTGCACCTTGAATTGAGGATAATAGAATTCTTCTTAAAGAATTTCCAATCGTTTGACCAAAACCTTTTTCTAAAGGTTCTGCAATAACCTTTGCAATAGTTTTATCTTCATTGCTTGTGATGTCTAATTTATTTGGTTTAATAAGTGCTTTCCAGTTTTTATCTATTACGTTTGATGTGGTTTGCATTATACTCTCCTTCTTTTTGGTGGTCTTGCCCCATTATGCGGCATTGGTGTCGTGTCTTTTATCGATAGAATTTTAAAACCTCGTGATTGTAAAGATCTTAAAGCAGTCTCTCTTCCTGATCCCGGACCTTTTACCTGAACTGTTAATGTTCTTAAACCTTGCTCAAATGCTTTTGCTCCAGCATCGTCTGCAGCAACTTGAGCAGCGTACGGAGTAGATTTTCTTGATCCTTTAAAACCTTTCGCGCCTGCTGATGACCAAGATACAACATTACCGCTTTCATCTGCGATAGAAATTATTGTGTTGTTGAATGTTGAGTAAACGTAAGCAATTCCTGAAGTAATATTCTTTTTTACTTTTTTCTTTTTCTTAAAAGTACTTACTTTTTTAGGCTCAACTTTTTTTATATCTTTTGTTTCAGGTTTCTTTATAACTTTTTCATTTCTTTTATTCATTAAATTCTATTTTTTTAGTGGTGTTAATTTTTTACCTGCAATTGCTATAGCTTTACCTTTTCTTGTTCTAGCATTACATTGGGTTCTTTGACCTCTTACGGGTAGTTTCTTTTTATGTCTTGAGCCTCTGTAACAAGCGAGATCTACTAATCTTTTAATATTTACTGAAACTTCTCTTCTCAAATCTCCCTCTACCTTATGATTAGCATCGATAAATTCCCTTATTTTTAAAACCTCTTCTTCGGATAATTCATTCACTCTTTTTGAAGATGGAATTTCTAATTTTTTGCAAATTTTCTTTGAAGAATGTAATCCAATCCCGTGAATATATGTTAATGCAATGCTAACAATCTTGTTTTGTGGGATATTTATCCCTGCAATTCGAGCCATAAATTTATGAATTTCTGTTTTCCTGCGTATTTATATTGTCTAATCTCTTAAAGTCAACCCTTCATACCCTCTATTAAGGCGCTAATTTCATCACTAATTTCGGTTATAGATGCCTCACCATTAACTACTTGAAGTAAATCACTTTGTTTATAAAAATTAATTACAGGCTCAATATTATTTTCATACGTTTCATATCTTTTAATTGCTATTTTTTCGTTATCATCAGCTCTTTTCTCTAAATTCTTTCTTTCGAAAATTCTTTTTTTTATAGTTTCCAAACTTACTGATAATTTAAGAGCAATATCTATTTTTTGATTATTTCTTTTTAATAAAACATCTAAGTATCTTGCCTGTGACAAATTTCTTGGGTATCCGTCAAAAATAAGTCTATTTTTATAATCTTTATTAGTAATAAATCTTTCAATTAAATTTCCTACAATCTCATCTGAAACTAAATTTCCAGCATTTATTATTGAGGAAATTTGTTGGCCTAACTGAGTTTTATCATTAATTTCTTTTCTTAAAAGTTCTCCAGTCGATAATTGATATAAATTGAATTTTTTAACAATAAAGTTTGATTGAGTTCCTTTGCCTGCTCCAGGTGGGCCAAAAATAACAATGTTCATTTACTTAATTATTTACCAAATTTTGTTTTTTTAATTAATGACTCGTATTGTGAGCTCATCAATCTAGTTTGGACTTGGGTAACTGTATCCATAGCTACAACTACAACAATTAAAATTGATGTTCCGCCTAAATAAAATGGTATTGGGTATTTTGCTATTAAAAATTCAGGCATTAAGCAAACAAAAGTCAAATATAATGATCCTACTGTAGTTAATCTCATAAGTATTGTGTCAATATATTCAGCCGTTCTTTCACCTGGTCTAATGCCAGGTATATATCCACCGTATTTTCTTAAATTTTCAGCTGTCTCCTTTGGGTTAAAAACAATAGAAGTATAGAAAAAAGAAAAGAATATTATTCCTGATGCATAAAGGAGCATGTAAAGTGGTTGTCCTTGAGTAAACATAGATGATACTTTTAAAAATGTATCGGACTCAGCAAAACCGAAATTTGTGATAGTTATTGGTAGAAGAAGCAAGGCAGATGCAAAGATCGCTGGGATTACACCGGCAGTGTTGATTTTTAAAGGAAGATGTGAAGACTCACCTCCATACATTTTATTTCCAACTTGTCTTTTAGGGTAATTGATTAAAATTTTCCTCATTGCTCTTTCAAAGAATACGATAAAAAGCACTGTTAGAATTACTAAAACAAATATTCCAACTATCATTAATGCTGACAACGCGCCTGTTCTTCCAAGTTCAAAAGTTGAAACTAAAGCTCTAGGAATTTCGGCTACTATTCCTGAAAAAATTATTAACGATATACCATTTCCAACTCCTCTAAGAGTTATTTGTTCACCTAACCACATTAAAAATGTTGTTCCAGCTACAAGAGAAATAGTTGTTATAACCCTAAAGGACATACCTGGCTCTATAACTAAATTACCAGCATTTTCTAAACCAACAGAAACACCATAACCTTGTAAAACTGCAATTAAAACAGTTCCATATCTAGTAATTTGAGTAATTTTTTTTCTTCCCATTTCACCTTGTTCTTTAAGATTTTTAAAATAATCAGAAACTCCAGTTAATAATTGAACAATAATTGAAGACGAGATGTAAGGCATAATACCTAATGCAAAAATAGCCATTCTAGTAACAGCTCCTCCTGAAAACATATTAAACATTCCAAGCAAACCTTTTTGACTTGAAGCCATAATTTCTTTTAATGCTAAAGGATCGATTCCTGCTAAAGGAACATATGTTCCTAAACGGTAAATAATAAGTATTAAAATAGTAAATAATATTCTATTTTTTAAGTCTTTAGCCTGACTAAAAGCACCGGCAGTATTAAGTGTTTCACTAGACATAATTTTTATTTTTTAATTATGCTTATTTTACCACCCGCTTTTTCTATTTTTGATAAAGCTTGCTTTGAGGCAAAATGTGCAGAAATTTCTATATTTTTTTTTATTTCACCTGTTCCTAAAATTTTAAGTTTCAAAAATTTTTTATTTATTAATTTTCTTTCTTTTAAAATTTTTAGATCTATAGAGTTTTTGATATTGTTTTGAGTTTTATCTAAAATATTTTGAATTTTTGAAAGATTTAGGATAGCAGTATAATTTTTTTTTAAAGATTTGAAACCTCTTTTTGGCAATCTTCTGTATAAAGGCATTTGGCCTCCTTCAAAACTTTTAATTGCGACACCAGATCTCGACTTTTGACCTTTGTGACCTCTTGAAGAAGTTTTTCCTTTACCAGAACCTATTCCTCTGCCAACTCTAATTTTCTTTTTATTACTTTTAATTAAACTACTTAATTGCATCATTTAGCCTCTCTTTTTAAAACTATATCCGAAATTTTTTTACCTCTAATAGCTGATAAAATTTTTGGAGAAATTTGAGATTTCAGACCATTTACACAAGCTTTTAAAACGTTATGTGGATTTGCTGAACCTAAAGATTTAGCAACTACATCTTGGATACCTAAAACCTCGCATACAGAACGAATAGCCCCTCCTGCAATAATTCCAGTACCTGCAGGTGCAGCTCTCAAGAAAACTCTACCAGAACCATTTTTTCCTTCTACATCATGATGTAAAGTTCGACCTTCTTTAAGAGGTATCTTTATCAAATTTCTTTTTGCGACTTCTGTTGCTTTTTTAATTGCATCAGGAACTTGTTTAGACTTTCCCTGGCCTATTCCAATAGAACCTTTCTGATTACCAACCACTACTAATGCCGCAAATCCAAATCTTCTTCCACCTTTTACAACTTTAGTGATTCTATTTATTGCAACTAATTTTTCTTTTATTTCAGTATCGGTTTTTTTATTATCTGTCATATTAAAATTTTAATCCGTTTTTTCTTAAAGTCTCGGCAAACATTTTAATTCTACCGTGATATTTATACCCACCTCTATCAAAATAAACTTCATTGATCTTTTTATCTTTTGCCCTTTTAGCCAAAATTTCACCGATCAAACTTGATTTTTCCATTTTTTTAACCTTTTTTCCTTTAATTTCTTTTTCGATAGATGAAGCAGAAACTAATGTTTTTTTTTGTTTATCATCTATAATTTGAGCTGATAAATTGTTTAAAGATTTTGAGACAGAAACCCTATAACGGTTAATACTAACATTTTTCAGTTTTTTTCTATTTCTTAATTTTCTTTTGATCTTATTATTGATTTTCATTACTTTTTCTTACCCTCTTTTCTTAATACAAATTGGCCTTTTTCTTTAATACCTTTTGCTTTGTAAGGTTCAACAGGTTTCAAATTTTTTATATCTGCGGCAATCTTAGAAACTAATTCTTTATCTACACCATTAATTTTAATGACTGTTTGTTTTTCAACAGTGATTTTAATTTCTTTTGGAAACTTAAAATTAACTTCGTGACTAAATCCTATTTGCAAATTTAAAATATCTCCTTTTAAGTTTGCTCTAAAACCTACGCCGCTTAATTCTAATATTTTTTCATGACCTGTGGTGACTCCTGTAACTGCATTATTAATCAAACTTCTATAAGTGCCCCACATAATTGAAGTTTTTTTATCAATATTTTTTGTAAGTGGTTGTATCTTAAATTCACTTTCGTTTAATTTTGATGAAAAAATTTTATCATTTATAGTAAGTTTTTTTGTACCCTTAGGTCCTGAAATAGTAAGGTTTGCTCCCTCAATTTTAATTGAGGAGTCTTTAGGAATTATAATATTTTTTTTACCAATTTTTGACATTAAAACACCCTGCAAATTATTTCACCGCCAACATTATTTTTTCTAGCCTCTGAGTCACTCATAACACCTTTTGGGGTTGATAAAATTGCTAATCCTAGACCGTTCATCACTTTTGGAATACTTGTAGCTCTTGAATAAACTCTTCTACCTGGTTTCGAAATCCGTTTAATTTCTTTGATAACAGGATCTCCCTCATAATACTTAAGAGAAATTTTTAAACTCGTTTTATTATTCTCTGTTTTTTCAATAAAATAATCTTTTATATAGCCTTCATTTTTAAGTATTTGTAAAATATTTTTTCTAAAATTTGATGATGGTATTTCGATAGAATTTAACGATCTCATTTGACCGTTTCTTATTCTTGAAAACATATCACCTATTGGATCTGTTAAAGTCATAATTCTCCTACCAGCTTGATTTTGTTATTCCAGGAATTTTACCTGCAGACGCCATGTCTCTGAGTGCAATCCTTGAAATTTTTAATTTTCTATAAACGCCATGGGGTCGTCCTGAAACCTCACATCTATTTCGAATTCTAATTTTCGCTGAATTTTTTGGTAACTTGTTCAGCTTTAGTTGAGCTTCAAATCTTTCAGACAAGTCAAGTTTTCTATTATTGATTATTTTCTTAAGAGCTGCTCTTTTTTTTGCATATTTTTTTACAAGTTTCATTCTTCTTAAATTTTTTTGTATCGCGCTTGTTTTAGCCATATTTATCCTTAGTTCTTTTTATCATTTATGGGAAAATTGAATTCCTTCAGCAACTCTAATGTTCCCTCTTTATTTTTACTTGATGTAACAATAGTTATATCTAATCCCCTAATTTTATCTACTTTATCAAAATTAACTTCGGGAAATATAATATGTTCTTTGACACCAAATGAGTAATTATTAGAACTATCAATACCCTTAGATGATAGTCCTCTAAAATCTTTAATTCTCGGCAAAGCAATATTAACTAGTCTATCAATAAATTCATACATAATTTGTGACCTCAAGGTAACTTTTACTCCCGCATTTGTTCCTTTTCTAGTTTTAAAGTTTGAAATTGATTTCTTAAATTTTGTAATAATTGGTTTTTGACCTGCGATTAATGCCATATCATCTGCACAAGACTTCAACTTTTTACCATCTGATGCATCTTCGCCTAGTCCCATATTTAAAATAATTTTTTCAAATTTAGGCACATCATGCCTATTTTTTAAAGACAATTTACTCATAAGTTTTGCAACTATTTCTTTTTCAAATGTATTTTTTAATCTTGACATTATTTTTTACTCACTACTTTCTTCTCATTTTTTTTTGTATCTAAATTCTTAACATTTGATTGATGTATAAAACTTTCTTTAGAAATAATCCCACCTTTATTTTCTTTAGTCGGTTTTGTATGTCTTTTAATCATATTAATTGATTTAATTTTTATCTTATTTAGCTTTCTATTTATTTCCAAAATTTCACCAGTTTTGCCTTTGTCTCTACCAGCTATAACTTTTACTTGTGATCCCTTTTTTAACATCATTTTTAAAGTACCTCCGGTGCTAATGATATAATTTTTGTGTGACCTCTAGTTCTCAACTCTCTGGTTACTGGACCAAATATTCTTGTTCCTATTGGCTCTCCCTTGTCATCTGTTAAAACTACTGCATTTTTATCAAACTGAACTTTTGATCCATCATCACGATAAATTTCTTTTCTAGTCCTTACTACTACAGCTTTATGTACTGATCCTTTTTTTACTTTGCCTTTAGGGATAGCGTCCTTTACACTTATCACGATTATATCTCCTACTGATGCGTATCTTCTTTTTGACCCACCTAACACTTTAATACATTCGACTCTTTTAGCGCCTGTGTTATCTGCAACTGTAAGTTCTGTTTGAATCTGAATCATTATTCCATTACCTGCCAAGTTTTCTTTTTTGAGAACGGCTTACTTTCGATAATTGATACTTTTTCTCCCTCTTTAAATTTATTTTTTTCGTCATGCGCATGGTATTTTTTAGATCTTTTTATAACCTTTTCATAAAAGGGGTGTTTAAATTTTCTGACAACTTCTACCACAATTGTCTTATTGCTTTTAGCACTTGTTACAATTCCTTTTAAAATTTTTTTTGTCATTTATAGTCCTTTAGAGTTGTGTATAACCTAGCAATACTTTTTTTTATCTCATTAAATTGAGCGGGATTATTAATTTGGTTGTTAACCTTCTTAAATCTCAAATTAAACAAATCTTTTTTCAACATTAAAATTTTTTTAGCTGCTTGGTCTTTAGTCATCTTTTTCTCTTCTTTTTTTTTTGCCATTATCTTTTTATAAATTTTGTTTTAATAGGAAGTTTAGCTGAAGCTTTATATAAAGCTTCTCTTGCAATCTCTTCACTTACACCGTCAATCTCAAAAATAATCCTACCTGGTTTTACTCTACATGCATAATATTCTGGCGATCCTTTACCTTTACCCATTCTTACCTCTGTAGGTTTCTTCGAAACAGGTATATTTGGAAAAATTCTTGTCCATACCTTTCCTGTTCTTTTCATATATCTCGTAAGCGCAACCCTTGCTGCTTCAATTTGTTTGCCTATAATTCTATCAGGTTGAATTGCTTTTAAACCAAATTGTCCATAATTTAATTTCACAGCTCGTGCAGCATTTCCATGTATTCGACCTTTAAATGCTTTTCTGTATTTAGTTCTTACTGGCTGTAGCATTCTTTACCCTTTCTTTTTTTTCTTTCTCAACATCTTTTGCCATTAATTCACCTTTATAAATCCAAACTTTTACTCCAATAATTCCATAAGTTGTAAGTGCTTCTGCGAAACCATAATCAATATCTGCACGTAAGGTATGAGATGGGATACTACCCTCTCGTAACCATTCTGTTCTTGCTATTTCGTTACCTGCTAATCTTCCACTTAACATTACTTTAATTCCTTTGGCATTTAGTCTCATCGCTGATTGCATAGCTCTTTTCATTGCCCTTCTGTACGCAACTCTTTTTACAAGTTGTTGAGCAATATTTTCAGCAACTAAATTAGAGTTAAGTTCTGGTTTTTTAATTTCTTTAATGTTAACGTTTACGTCTCCATCTGTAATTTTCATAATATTTTTTTTAATTTTTTCAATATCCGATCCTTTTTTTCCTATCACGAATCCAGGTCTTGAAGTGTGGATTGAAACTGTACATTTTTTTGAGGATCGCTCTATTATTATCTCTGAAACTCCTGAGTTAGTTATATTTTTTTTGATATAATTTCTTATTTTAAAGTCCTCAATTAAATATTTCCCAAAGTCTTTTTTTTTGGCAAACCACGTGGAGTCCCAACCTCTATTTATTCCAAGCCTAAAACCTATAGGATTTATTTTTTGTCCCATTATTTACTTACCTTCTTTTCTTTTTTTTCTTCTAATATTATTGTTATTCTGCTAAATGGCTTTTTAATTGGACTAGCTCTTCCTTTTGCTCTAGGTCTAAATCTTTTCATAACAAGAGATTTTCCAACATAAGCTTCTTTAACAAATAAATTATCAATATCGTATTGATGATTATTTTCTGCATTTGATATTGCAGATTTTACAGTTTTGCTTACATCTTTAGCTATTCTCTTTCTTGAAAACTCTAAATCTCTAAGAGCAACATCAGCTTTTTTTCCTTTAATAAAATTACAAACTAAGGCTAGTTTTCTAGGACTAGTTCTTACATTTTTATTTATTGCTTTAACTAATGATGTGTTCTTATCCATTATTTTTTATCTCCTTCGGGTTTAGCTGCTGGCGCTGCTGCAGCTGCTTTTTTATCAGCTGGAGTATGTCCTTTAAAAGTTCTTGTGGGTGCAAATTCACCCAACTTATGTCCAACCATCTCCTCAGAAATAGTAATAGGTATAAATGATTTTCCGTTATGTATCATAAAGCTGTGACCAACAAAATCTGGAATGATTGTAGAGTTTCTTGACCAAGTTTTTATTGGTTTTTTATTAGGTGTATCTTTTAGTTTATCGATTTTTTTTAATAAACTTGGGTGAACAAAAGGACCTTTCCAAACTGATCTTGTCATTATGATTTCCTTTTCTTTCTTCTTGTTATTATTAACTTATCGCTTCTTTTCGGTCTTCTAGTTTTTAATCCTTTAGCTGACTGCCCCCAAGGTGATACAGGGCTTCTTCCTCCTGAGGTTTTTCCTTCACCACCTCCATGAGGGTGATCAACAGGGTTCATTGCAACTCCTCGAGTTTGTGGTCTTTTTCCTCTCCATCTATTTCTTCCTGCTTTTCCAATTTTAATATTTTTTTGATCCGGATTTGAAACAACACCGATAGTTGCAGCACAAGAATTACTAACTTTACGAGTTTCACCTGACGATAGTTTTAGGATAGCATAATCACCATCGTAACCAGATAAAGTAACAGATGACCCTGCTGACCTAGCCAATTTTGCCCCATTTCCAGGAATTAGTTCTACATTATGGATTGAAGTTCCAGGCGGTATATCTCTTAGCTCTAAAGAGTTACCAACTTTAATTTCAACATTCTTTCCAGACTCGATAACATCACCTTTTTTCAAACCTTGAGGACTTATTATGTATGCTTTTTGTTTATCTTCGTATGTAATTAAAGCAATATGAGCTGTTCTATTTGGATCATATTCGATTCTCTCAACGGTAGCTGGAACGTTTTTCTTTTTTCTGTAAAAATCAATTACTCTATATTTGTGTTTAGAACCTCCTCCTATATGTCTAGAAGTAATACGACCATTATTATTTCTACCACCTGTAAAGTTTTGACCTTTTGTTAAAGGTTTGTAAGGTGCGCCTTTCCATAAGCTGCTTTTGTCTAAAACTACAGTGCCTCTAGTAGATTTTGTATAGGGTTTAAAAGTTTTGAGTGCCATAGATTAAATTCCAGTAGTTAAATCAATACTCTGACCTTTTTTTAGAGTAATGATTGCTTTTTTATATCCGCTTTTTACAGATTTTTTTCCCTGTTTCATCTTGAGTTTAGATTTTTGATTTATGATATTTACTTTTACAACATTCACTTTAAATAATTTTTCTATATTTTTTTTAATAATTTTTTTATTGGCTTTTTCATGAACTTTAAAAACAGTCTTGTTCTGTTCAGATAAAATTGTAGCCTTTTCTGTAATAATAGGGTTTCTAATTGAGTCTATATAATTAATTTTTTTCATTTAAGAACCTTTCTTGAATTTTTTTTGCCGAAGAGGATGTAATAATCACATTTTTATATTTAAATAAATCATAAATATTTGTCCCTTCATCTTTGATCAATTTTACATCTTTTATGTTCCTTGCTGATTTATTTATATTTTTCATTGAATCACTATCTGAAATAATTAATACGTTAGCTAATTTATTTTTTTCTAAAAATTTATAAAATTCTTTCGTTTTTTTGATTTCTTTTTTTACGTCTGCCAATATATGTAGATTTTTATCAAAATTCTTCTTAGACAAAGTTTGAGCCAGAGCTAATTTTTTCACTTTTTTATTTATCTTTTTTACTTTGTAAACAGAACCCTTAGGTCCATGAGCTACACCCCCACCAACAAATAAAGGAGCTTTTTTACTTGCATGTCTCGCACCACCACTTCCTTTCTGAGGAACTATTTTTTTTGTTGACCCCTTAATTTCATTTCTTTGTTTTGTTTTAGCGACCCTTGGCTTTGCATGATTTAATTGCCAATCGATTACAAATTTAATTAATTTATGATTTACTTTCAATTTAACTAACTTATCTGAAATTTCAATTGAGTCAGCTTTTGAACCATCTATGCTTAAAAGAGGAAATTTCATTTATTTTTTTCCTTTCTTTGCTGCTGCTGATTTGATTTTTGCTTCATATTTTTCTTTTATAGTTTTTCTAGTAACATTCTTTACTGATTCCCTTAAAAATACAGTTGAATTTTTTGATCCAGGAATAGAGCCTTTTATATATATTAAATTATTTTCTAAATCGGATTTAACAATTTCTAAATTTAACATCGTTCTTAATCTGTCTCCCATGTGACCTGCCATTTTTTTTCCTTTAAAAACTTTACCAGGATCTTGTCTTTGACCAGTAGATCCATGAGATCTATGTGAAACTGAAACTCCATGTGAAGCTCGTAAGCCACCAAAGTTCCATCTCTTCATAACTCCAGCAAAACCTTTACCTATTGTTCTTGATCTAACGTCTAAAAATTTTTTATCCTTAAATAATTCTAATCCTAACTCATTACCCTCTTTGAATTGGTCGTTATTTTCAACTCTAAACTCTTTAAGTATTTTTTTAGGTTCTGTATTTTTTTTTGTAAAATAACCTTTCATTTGTTTTGTTAGTTTTGAATTTTTTATCTTAAAAAAACCAACTTTTATCGCGTTATAGCCTCTTTTTTCTTTTGTAATAACATCAAGAACTCTACCTTTTTCAACTTTAATTACAGTCACAGGAATAGATTGTCCGCTTTCCATGAACTCTCTTGTCATCCCTATTTTTGTTCCTAATAATCCAATGCTCATAATTTAAATCTTTATTTCTATGTCTACACCAGAAGCCAAATCTAATTTCATCAAGGCTTCAACAGTTTGTGGTGTTGGTTCAATTATATCTATTAATCTTTTATGTGTTCTTGACTCAAACTGCTCTCTACTTTTTTTGTCAATATGTGGGGATCTCAATACTGTATATCTTTCAATTCTTGTAGGTAAAGGGATTGGGCCTTTTACTTGAGCACCAGTTCTTTTTGCTGTGTTTACGATTTCCTCGGTTGAAAGATCTAGGATCTTATTGTCGTAAGCCTTTAAATGTATTCTTATATTTTGATTTTCCATAAGTTAAGCAAGTTTTTTTGTTACTTCATCTTGAACATTTTGAGGCACCTTATCATAATGACTAAATTGCATCGTATACTGTGCTCTCCCTTGTGTTGACGATCTTAAATTGTTTATATAACCAAACATATTAGCTAAAGGCACTGTTGCTTGAATAGCTGTAGCATTTCCTCTTGCTTCTGTTGCTGCCACTTGGCCTCGTCTACTATTTAAATCACCTATTACATCTCCCATAAAATCCTCTGGGGTAACTACTTCAACTTTCATCATGGGTTCCAAAAGTTTTAAAGTTGCTTTAGTACATGCCTCTCTAAAACACATTCTGGAAGCAATTTCAAAAGCAAGAACGCTTGAGTCAACATCATGATGTAATCCATCTAAAATTGTAACTTTATAATCAATTACAGGGAAACCTGCTAAAATTCCACTTTCTGCAACACTAAGAACACCTTTTTCTACTCCAGGAATAAATTCTTTAGGAATAGCTCCGCCTTTTATTTTATTGTCTACTTCTCTTCCCTTGCCTGGTTCTAATGGTTCGACACTAAGTGTTACTTTAGCAAATTGTCCTGATCCACCACTTTGTTTTTTATGTATGTATGTAACTTCTGACGATCCTAATATTGTCTCTCTGTATGCAACTTGTGGTGCTCCGACATTAGCCTCCACTTTAAATTCACGCTTCATCCTATCAACGATAATATCTAGATGTAATTCACCCATTCCTTTAATAATAGTTTGGCCGGACTCCTCGTCCGAGCTCACTCTGAATGAAGGATCCTCTTTAGCTAATCTATTTAAAGCTTCTCCCATTTTCTCTTGGTCAGCTTTTGTTTTGGGTTCCACTGCAATTTCAATTACAGGATCTGGAAATTCCATTGGCTCTAATAAAATTTGTTTATTTTCGTCACATAGAGTATGGCCTGTTATCGTATTTTTTAGACCAGCGAGAGCAACAATATCTCCTGTTGAGGCCTCCTTAATATCTTCTCTACTATTAGCATGCATTAATAACATCCTGCCAACCCGTTCGGTCTTTTCAGTTGAAGAATTATAGACTGAAGTTCCTGCCTTCAGTTTACCTGAATAAATTCGAATAAATGTTAGCGATCCAACAAAAGGATCGTTCGCAACCTTAAATGCTAAAGCTGAAAATGTTTCATTCTCCTCGAATTTCATTTGTAATTTTTCCTCGGAGTTTAGTTTTGTAGCTTCAATAGTGCCGATATCCTTTGGGCTAGGCAAATAATCTATTACGGCATCTAATAAAGGCTGAACACCTTTATTCTTAAACGCAGAGCCAGTTAATATCGGTACAAAATTAAAACTCAAAGTTCCTTTTCTTATACATTTGATTAAATCTGCCTCAGATGGTTCTTTTCCATCTAGATAAGCCTCCATTAATTTTTCATCTTCTTCTACAGCCGTCTCAACAAGATTTTGTCTGTATTTTTGCGCCTTTTCTTTTAAATCATCTGGTATTTCTACGTAATCAAATTTTGCTCCTAAATCCTCGTTCTGCCAAACCACACCTTTCATTTTTACCAAATCTATAACTCCTTTAAGATCTGCTTCTGCACCGATTGGTAATTGAAGAGGTAAAGGTTTGCAGCCTAAACGATCTTTGATCATATCTACACATCTATAAAAATCCGCACCTGTCCTATCTAATTTGTTTACAAAACAAATTCTTGGGACTTTATACTTATCGGCTTGTCGCCAAACAGTCTCAGATTGTGGCTCTACACCTGCAACACCGTCAAAAACTGCAACAGCTCCATCTAAAACTTTTAATGATCTTTCAACTTCAATTGTAAAATCTACGTGACCAGGGGTATCTATAATATTAATTCTGTGGTCTCTCCAAAAACATGTGGTCGCTGCTGAAGTTATGGTAATTCCTCTTTCTTGCTCTTGCTCCATCCAGTCCATAGTTGCAGCACCGTCATGAACCTCACCAATCTTGTGGCTTTTACCAGTATAATAAAGAACTCTTTCAGTAGTTGTTGTCTTACCAGCATCGATGTGCGCCATTATACCGATGTTTCTATATTTATCTAAAGTATACTTAGCCATTATTAACTACCATCTAAAATGAGCAAAAGCTTTATTTGACTCTGCCATTTTATGGGTATCCTCCCTTTTTTTAATAGCTGATCCTTTGTTCTGAGATGCATCTAAAATTTCTGCATATAATTTGTCAGCCATTGTTTTATTTTTTCTTTTTCTAGTAGCGTCCATTATCCATCTTAATGCTAAAGCCTGGGCCCTCTTTGCTTTTACTTCTACTGGAACCTGGTAAGTGGCACCGCCAACTCTTCTTGATCTACACTCTAAATTTGGTTTAACATTTGAAATAGCAGTATTAAAAATTTTTAATGGATCTTCGTTATTTTTGGATTTAATTTTGTCTAGAGCATCATAAAGAATTTTTTCTGCAGTAGATCTTTTTCCATCATACATGATAGAGTTTATAAATTTTGAAATGACCTCAGAATGAAACCTTGGATCAGGATAAACTTTTCTTACAGGTGCTTTTCGTTTTCTTGACATAAATTATTTAGGTTTCTTTGCTCCGTATAGAGATCTTCTTTGTTTACGATTAGCTACACCCTGTGTATCTAAGTTTCCTCTAAGAATATGATATCGAACTCCTGGTAAATCTTTTACTCGACCACCTCGTAACAATACAACTGAGTGTTCTTGTAAATTGTGACCTTCACCTGGAATATAAGCGGTTACCTCAAATCCATTTGATAATCGAACCCGTGCAACTTTTCTTAAAGCTGAGTTAGGCTTCTTTGGGGTTGTTGTATAAACTTTTACACAAACACCTCTTTTTAAAGGTTGCCTTTCTAGTGCGGGAACCTTATTTCTCGCAATAGGTTTAACTCTACTTTTTTTAATCAACTGATTAATTGTTGGCATAATATTATTTTGAAGTTAAAGTAAGGAATACCCTTTGGAAATTTTAGTTAGTGTTTAAGGTTTTAATCCACCTTACATCTAACATTCAAAATGTGCCGTAAACTAACATTGAATTGATAAAAGTCAACAATTAAGCGGGTGAAATTAAAATTTAGGCGGTCTGTTCAGGCGCTTCTGGTGCTGATTCTAGCTCTTGTTTTTTTAGTTCTTCCAATCTAGCTTTATCTTGCTCTCTAGCCTGTTTGTCCCACTCTATCTTTGTAAGACCTGTTCCAGCAGGTACCAATCTTCCAACAATCACATTTTCTTTAAGTCCCTCTAACGAGTCTGTTTTTCCTTTAATTGACGCGTCGGTTAAAACTCTTGTTGTTTCTTGGAACGATGCAGCAGAAATAAAAGAATTTGTCTGTAGAGAGGCCTTTGTAATACCTAATAACACTCTTTCAAATAATGCTGGTTTCTTTTTTTGATCACGAAGATCGTTATTAATGACATTTATATCTAATAAATCAATAACTTCTCCAGCTAATAGTTCGGAGTCTCCTGGGTCTTTTACTTCCACTCTTTTCAACATTTGTCTTACTATTGTTTCTATGTGCTTATCATTTATTACAACACCTTGAAGTCTATAAACCTCTTGAACTTCTGAAACAAAATATTCAGTGAGTTTTTCTACACCTAAGATCCTCAAGATATCATGAGGAGCAGGACTGCCGTCTAAAAGATATTCTCCTTTTTTAATTTTTTCTCCTTGATTAAAGTTGACGTGTTTTCCTTTTGGAATTAAATAATTTGATGTTTCACCTGTTGTCGAAACTATAGATATTTTTTGTTTCCCTCTTACCTCTTTACCAAATTCAATCACACCATCATTCTCAGCAATTATTGCACTATCCTTTGGTCTCCTAGCCTCAAAAAGTTCCGCTACTCTCGGTAATCCACCTGTAATGTCTTTTGTTTTAGAAGTTTCTTTTGGTAATCTTGCCAATACGTCTCCAGCCGAAATTTTTTGACCATCTTTAACTGATAAAATTGTGTCAGGAACTAAATAATATCTTGCTTCATTCCCATCAGCTTTTTTAATAATCCCACCCTTTTCATCTCTAAGAGTAATTCTAGGTTTTAACTCAGAATTTTTGGATGATGATTTCCAATCTGTCACAGATTTAGAAGATAAACCTGTTGCATCATCTAAAGTTTCAGTTAATGAGCTTCCTTCCATTAAATCCATATAATTTACTATTCCTCCAGTTTCAGCAATTACTGGTAATGTATAAGGATCCCACTCTGCTATTTTTTTTCCTTTATCTATTAAATCGCCGTCTTTAAAAAAAAGTTTTGAACCATAATTCACCTTATAAATCGCTAGCTGTCTACCATTATCGTCTTCGATACTTAATTGAGTATTTCTACCCATCACTATTATATTTTTCTTTGAATCCTCAATAAGATTCTTATTTATTATATTTAATTTTCCTTTTGTTTGTGAGATGATTTGAGACTCCTCTTTAATTTGAGCTGTTCCTCCAACGTGGAAAGTTCTCATTGTTAACTGCGTTCCTGGTTCACCAATTGACTGGGCAGCTATCATTCCTACAGCTTCACCCACACTCACTAATTTACCTCTTGCTAAGTCTCTACCGTAACAAGTTTGGCAAACTCCTTTTGTAGATGCACAAGTGATAACTGAATAAACGTTAACTGATTTTACACCAGCAGCATCTATTTTTTCACAATCAAATTCATCAATTAACTTATCTTTTTTGATGATAACCTCTCCAGTGACTGGATTTTTTATATTTTCAGCAATTACTCTTCCTAATACTCTTTCAGATAAACTGACTAAAATGTTTCCTCCTTCAATAATTTCAGAGATTGTAACTGAAGATCTCTTCTTAGGATCACAAGCTGCTTTGGTAATTTGCACATCTTGAGCAACATCACATAACCTTCTAGTCAAATAACCAGAATTGGCAGTTTTTAAAGCTGTGTCTGCTAAACCTTTTCTAGCGCCGTGTGTTGAATTAAAATATTCTAATACAGATAACCCTTCTTTGAAATTGGCAATAATAGGTGTTTCTATAATTTCACCTGAAGGTTTAGCAATTAGGCCTCGCATTCCAGCTAATTGTTTCATTTGTGCTTGAGAACCTCTAGCTCCTGAGTCAGCCATCATATAAACTGAATTCGTTTCTATTCTATCATCATCGTAAACTTTTTCTGCAGATGATATTTCTTTCATCATTTCATTTGCAACTGTATCTGTGCATTTAGACCAGATATCTACTACTTTGTTATACTTTTCTCCTCTAGTAATTAAGCCATCTGAATATTGTTTTTCATATTCTTCGATTTGTTTTTTTGTGCTGCTAATCAGGTTTTCTTTAGTTTTAGGTATTATTAAATCATCTTTTCCAAATGATATTCCAGCTTTGAATGCATGTTTAAATCCAAGAGTTTTAATCCTATCGCAGAATATTACAGTTTCTTTTTGCCCACAATATCTAAAAATAGTATCTATAACCTCTGAAACATTTTTCTTTGTTAATAATTTGTTTACTAAAGTAAATTTAATATTATGATTTTGCGGAAGAACATTTGCTAATAAAAATCTTCCTGCTGTACTGCTATATTTTTCTATAACAGGTTTTCCATCTTTATTAACTGTTTTAAATGTTGAAATAATTTTAGAATGTAAACTTATCGATTTATTTTCTAATGCTTGTTCAATTTCCTCAATGCTAGAAAATATTCCTGATGGTTTTTTATCATTTTCTTCTGCTTGTGAAAGATAATAAATACCCAAAACAATATCCTGACTTGGTACAATAATCGGTTTTCCGTTAGATGGGCTTAATATATTATTTGTTGACATCATTAAAACTCTTGCCTCTAATTGAGCCTCTAAACTTAAAGGAATATGCACTGCCATTTGGTCTCCATCAAAATCAGCATTAAAAGCTGCACAAACTAACGGGTGTAATTCAATTGCATTTCCTTCGATTAGCTTTGCCTCAAAAGCTTGCACACCCAACCTGTGTAAAGTTGGAGCTCGATTTAAAAGAATTGGATGTTCTCTAATAATGTGTTCAAGTGAGTCCCAAACTTCACTTTTTTCTTTCTCTACAAGTCTTTTTGCTTGTTTAATAGTTGTAGCTAAACCTAATTTATCTAATCTCGCGTATAAAAAAGGTTTAAATAATTCAAGAGCCATTTTTTTTGGCAATCCGCATTGATGAAGCTTAAGTTCTGGCCCTACCACAATTACTGACCTTCCTGAATAATCAACTCTTTTTCCTAATAGATTTTGTCTAAATCTTCCTTGTTTACCCTTCAACATTTCAGCCAAAGATTTTAAAGGGCGCTTACCTGTTCCTGTTATAACTCTTCCCCGTCTACCATTGTCAAATAGTGCATCAACTGATTCTTGAAGCATTCTTTTTTCGTTTCGCACGATGATATCTGGTGCTTTAAGGTCTAAAAGTCTTTTTAATCTGTTATTTCTATTTATCACTCTTCTATACAAATCATTTAAATCAGATGTAGCAAATCTACCTCCATCAAGAGGGACTAGTGGTCTCAATTCTGGTGGAATAACTGGTACTGAAGTTAAGATCATCCATTCAGGTTTATTACCGGAATTAATAAATGACTCTATAAGTTTTAGTCTTTTAATTGTTCTTTCTTCTGTAACTTTAGATTTAATCTCTTTTAACGACTCCCTAAGTTTTTGTTGTTCTTTCTTAAGATCTAAATTAACTAAAATCTCTCTAACTGCTTCAGCGCCAATACCAGCTGTGAAAGCATCCTCTCCAAACTCTTCTTGCGCTTTTAACAATGCTTCTTCAGATATTAATTGGCCTTTTTTTAAAGTAGTTAATCCAGGCTCCACAACAATAAAACTTTCAAAGTATAATACTTTCTCAACTTCTTTTAGTTTCATGTCTATTGCTAAAGAAATTCTGCTAGGTAATGATTTTAAAAACCAGATGTGAGCAACTGGACAGGCAAGATCAATGTGACCCATTCTTTCTCTTCTTACATTTGATTTAGTTACTTCAACTCCACATTTTTCACATATTATTCCTCTAAATTTCATTCTTTTATATTTCCCGCAAAGACATTCGTAATCTTTCACGGGGCCAAATATTCTTGAACAAAATAGACCATCTTTTTCTGGCCTAAAGGTACGGTAGTTGATAGTTTCTGGTTTTTTTATTTCTCCATAAGACCAAGATTTTATTTTTTCAGGACTAGCGAGAGTAATTTTAATATTATTAAAATTATTTTCTTGTGTAATATTTTGATTATCAAAGTTTTTTGTTAAATTTTTTTCCATAATTAATTTAACTCAATATTTAAACCAAGTGCTCTAATTTCTTTCACTAATACATTGAAAGACTCCGGTACACCTGACTCAAAATTATTATTTCCTTTTACAATTGTTTCGTAAACTTTTGTTCTTCCAGCGACATCATCAGATTTTACAGTTAAAATTTCTTGTAAAGTATAAGAAGCTCCATATGCCTCTAAAGCCCAAACTTCCATTTCTCCAAATCTTTGACCACCGAGCTGAGCTTTTCCTCCTAGAGGTTGTTGTGTAACTAAACTATAAGGTCCAGTTGATCTTGCATGAATTTTATCTTCAACAAGATGATTTAGCTTTAACATGTAAATTATCCCAACAGTAACGGGCCTATCAAATCTTTCTCCAGTTTGACCGTTCCATAGATGTGTTTGGCCAGAGCTTGGTAATTTTGCTAGATCCAACATTTTTGTTATATCTTCAGTGCTAGCACCGTCAAATACTGGTGTAGCGATTGGTACACCATTAGATAAATTTTTAACTAATTCAGCAACTTCTTCATTGGATAACTTAGAAATTGTTTCATCAAAATATGATTTTCCGTAGATTTCTTTTAACTTATCTTTTACCTCATTAATTTCTTTATCAAAACTTTTTAAATGCTCTTTAATTTGATCTCCAAGTTCAGAGCAAGACCAACCCAAATGAGTCTCTAATATTTGACCAACATTCATACGGCTAGGAACACCTAGCGGATTTAATACAATATCTACGGGTTTACCGTTTTCCATATATGGCATGTCTTCGACTGGAACTATTTTGCTCACTACTCCCTTATTACCGTGTCTGCCAGCCATTTTATCTCCTGGCATTAGTCTTCTTTTAACAGCAACGAACACTTT
Source organism: uncultured Pelagibacteraceae bacterium (assembly GCA_902596205.1). GTDB lineage: Bacteria > Pseudomonadota > Alphaproteobacteria > Pelagibacterales > Pelagibacteraceae > Pelagilacustribacter. The sequence continues at coordinate 5,173 of CACJSY010000007.1, read as the reverse complement.
AACTACTTTCATAACAGTTGGTAATAAATCATCACCTTGCTGTATCTTTGTTACTTTATCTTCAAATCTTAATTTAATATCCTCATAGGCATCTTCGAATTGATTTTTTAATTTTTCTAGATCAGTGTTTAATTCTTGTCTTTTTAATGGAATTTTCCAAAGATCATTTAACGATAATTTTGTAAAGTCATTTTGATTAAGAGTAGTACCTGGTTTTAGATCTTTAAATTGTTTGTTTATACTTTCACCATTAAGTAAATCAATTGCTCTTTGTTTTATATTTCGATTAAGAATTTCCTCCTCTACTTTTTTATCTTCTTGGACTGACTCAATTTCAGCTCTTTCGATTGCTATTGATCTTTCATCTTTTTCAATTCCATGTCTGTTGAATACTCTCACATCAATTACGACTCCTGTGCTTCCGGATGGCAGCTTAAGAGATGAGTCTCTTACGTCAGTAGCTTTCTCACCAAAAATAGATCTCAACAGTTTTTCCTCTGGACTAGATGACGTTTCACTTTTTGGTGTAACTTTACCAACTAAAATATCACCAGGTTTCACTTCGGCTCCAACGTATACTATTCCAGACTCATCTAGGTTTCTTAAACTTTCCTCACTCACATTGGGAATGTCTCTGGTTATTTCCTCAGCACCTAATTTTGTATCTCTTGCCATAGACTCGTATTCTTCGATGTGGACTGAAGTAAATACATCGTCTGTTACACATCTTTCTGATATTAAAATAGAGTCTTCAAAATTGTAACCTTGCCAAGGCATAAATGCGACAGTAACATTTTTACCTAAGGCTAATTCACCAAGTTTGGTTGCTGGGCCATCTGCTATAATGTCACCTTTTTTAATTTTATCTCCTACTTTTACTAAGGGCTTTTGATTTATGCATGTATTTTGATTTGATCTTTGAAATTTAGATAGGTTGTAAATATCAACTGCAGACTGAGATAAATCAGTAACGTCAGTCGCTTTAACTACTATTCTTTTACCATCGATTTTATCAACTATTCCACTTCTTTTAGCAACAATAGTTACACCAGAGTCTAATGCGACATCGGCCTCGATGCCTGTTCCTACTAATGGAGAGTCTGGTTTCAATAATGGCACTGCTTGTCTCATCATATTCGATCCCATCAGCGCTCTGTTAGCATCATCATTTTCTAGGAATGGTATTAAAGCGGCTGCGACTGATACTAATTGTTTTGGTGATACATCTATGTAATCAATATTTTCTCTAGAAGATAATTCAAAATTTAAATTTTTTCTGCACGCAACCAATTCTTCAACGAATGACCCATCTTTATTTATAACTGAGTTAGCCTGTGCAATAGTATATTTTTCCTCTTCAATAGCTGATAAATATTTAATCTCAGAGGTAACTTTCCCATTAATAACTTTTTTATAGGGGCTCTCAATGTATCCAAATCTATTTACTCTACAATAAGTAGCCAAACTGTTGATTAAACCGATATTAGGACCCTCTGGAGTTTCAATTGGACATATTCGTCCATAGTGAGTTGGATGAACATCCCTTACTTCAAAACCAGCTCTTTCTCTTGTTAAACCACCTGGGCCTAAAGCAGAGACTCTTCGTTTGTGCGTAATTTCTGATAATGGATTAGTTTGATCCATAAATTGTGATAACTGAGACGTCGCAAAAAAATCTTTTAAAGAAGTTGTTATAGGCTTTGCATTAATTAAATCCTGAGGCATTGCAGACTCAATTTCCAAAAATGTAGACATTTTTTCTTTCACTGTTCTTTCCATTCTTAAAAGGCCAATTCTGAACTGGTTTTCAACAAGCTCGCCCACAGAACGAACCCTTCTGTTTCCTAAATGATCTATATCATCTACATCACCTTTGCCGTCTCTTAGGTCTAACATAAATTTAATGATTGCTAAAATATCAGTAGTTTCTAGAATAGTTTTTTTAGGACTAGTGTTTAAATCAAGTTTAGAATTAAGTTTTACTCTTCCTACCTCAGATAGATCATACCTTTCTTTCTTGAAGTATAAGTTATTAAATATTTCTTCGGCTATCTCAACTGATGGTGCCTCACCTGGTCTTAAAACTTTATAAATGTCATTAAGCGCATCGTTTTTATTAGTATTTTTATCTATTTTTAAACTTTCTAAAATATATGGTCCTTTGTTAATTGGATCTATATTAACGATTGTTAATTCATTTTTTTCTTCAGCAATAATTTTTTCTATCTGCTCCTCGGTAATGTCAAAACCCGCCCCTGCTATAATTTCCCCATTATTATTTTTTACATCTTTAGCTAAATATTTTCCAACAATTTGATCATTAGGAATAGATATAGATTTTAAACCTTTTTCTTTTAATTTTTTCGCAATAACTATATTGAGCTTCTCACCCTTTCCTAAAATCTTTTTCTTGTTATTCGCATCAATCAAATCATAAGATAATTTTAAAGGTCTTTTGTAATTTTCTAAGTCAAAATCTGTTACCCAAGTTTTTGAATCTTTGTTATATAAATATTTATTTGTGGAGTAAAAAGTTTGAATTATCTTATCTTTTGAAAAACCTAAAGCAAATAAAAAAGTTGTAATAGGCAGTTTTTTCTTTCGATCAATTCTAAAATATAAAATATCTTTCGTATCGAACTCAAAATCTAACCAAGATCCTCGCCCTGGAATAATCCTGCAATTAAATAAAAGTTTTCCGCTAGCATGAGTTTTTCCTTTATCATGATCAAAAAAAACACCAGGACTTCTATGCATTTGATTTACTACAACTCTTTCAACACCATTTGTGATAAAAGTTGCACTTGGTGTCATCAAAGGAAGATCACCTATAAATACTTCCTGTTCTTTAGCAGATAAGATTTGTTTTGTATTGTTCTCTGTATCTATATCATACACTACTAATCTTAAATTTGCCTTAAGAGCTGCTGAATAAGATAAACTTCTTTGTTTACATTCAATTACATCAAATTTTGGTTTTTCAAGTTTATAGGAAATATATTCTAAAGTTGACTTATCATTTCCGTCCTCAATTGGAAAAATACTTTTGAATACTTTATCAATACCTTTCGATAGTTCGCTTAATTGTTGATTTAAAGATTTTGACTCAAGAAATTCGTTATAAGAATTTTTTTGAACTTCGATTAGGTTAGGTATGGATAATCCTTCGACTAATTTTCCAAAGTTTTTTCTTATATGTTTCTTTTGCGTAAAAGATAATTGCATCAAATATAAAAAATTTTATTGCAAATTTTACTCTGCAATAAAATTTAGTCTAAAATTTTGTTTACTTTAATTCTACTTTTGCTCCAGCTGCTTCAAGTTTTTTCTTAAATTCTTCTGCATCTTTTTTAGCAACTCCACTTTTTACCTCTTTTGGTGCTGCTTCAACCAGATCTTTAGCTTCTTTTAAACCCAAACCAGTTATTGCTCTTACTTCTTTTATTACGTTAATTTTTTTATCGCCTGCAGAGGCTAAGAAAATTGAAAACTCTGATTTTTCCTCGCCAGCTGGTGCCGCTGCACCACCTGCAGGTGCTACTGCTACTGGAGCAGCTGCTGTTACTCCCCATTTTTCCTCAAGTTGTTTTGATAACTCTGCAGCCTCAACGACTGTTAAAGTTGAAAGTTCATCTATAATTTTATTTAAGTCTGCCATTTTTAGTCCTGTGATTTAATTTTTTAAACTCTTTGCGCGCGCTAAATTAGCAATTTTTGAGCCTGGTGCAAGTAAAATACTCACTAATTTTTGAGCTGGAGTGGCTAAAATTCCCACTATTTTAGCCCTTGCTTCTTCCAATGAAGGGAGTGTGGCAATTACTGACACCTCTTTTTCATTTAAAACCTTGCCATCCATGAATCCCGCTATAATTTTTAATTTGTCATTTGATTTGGAAAATTTTGTTAAAATTTTTGCAGTTGAGATAGGATCAGACGATATCGCTGCAGCAGTTGGTCCAATAAAATATTTCTCTAAATCTTTTTTCGGAGTTTCCTTGATGGCTATTTTTGTTATACGATTTTTTGTTATTTTGAATAAAATCCCTTTGTCTCTCAATTCTTTTCTCAAAGAGTCAAGTTCGTTTACATTTAATCCTTGATACTGAGCGATCATAACAGACTCGTTGTCTGTGAAATTTTTTTTCATTTCTTCAACATAATTTCTTTTCGCTTCTTTTGACATCATAACTTTTATTTAGCTCCTATTTTAAAAGAAATTCCCATTGTGGAAGTTATAAAAATTCCTTTAATAAATTCACCTTTTATAGTGTCAGGTTTTTCTTTTTTCACACTTTCTATAAAGTGATTATAATTTTCTAAAAGTTTTTCACTAGAAAAACTTTTTCTTCCAATTGTTGAGGATAGATTTCCATCTTTATCATTCCTGATTTCTACCAATCCAGTTTTGATATCTTTAACTGCTTTAGTAATATCTGTAGATACTGTTCCTAATTTGGGATTTGGCATTAAACCTTTTGGCCCTAATACTTTACCATGCTTTCCAATTTTTCCCATCATCGCAGGGGTGCATACAAGTTTTGTAAAATTGAACTTTCCAGAAGCAATTTTTTCTAAAAGATCATCAGAACCAACTATATCTGCTCCTGCTTTTTTTGCTTCATCTATTTTATCAGCCTCACACAGTACAGCTAACTTATTTTTTTTGCCTGAACCATTCGGAAGATTTACAACAGTTCTTAAACTTAAATCACCACCTTTTGATTGTTTTAGATTCAATTTTAAAGAGACATCAATAGATTCATCAAATTTTAAATTTGAATTTTTTTTAACTAAATCAATTGCTTCTTTGATATTTGCTTTTTTATTCTTTAAAGTTGACTTTAATATTTCTCTATATCTTTTTGATCTCTTCTTCATAGTTACTCTTTTACCTCTATTCCCATTGATCTTGCAGATCCACAAATAATTTTCGTAGCTTCTTTTAAATCAAAAGCATTTAAATCTTTCATTTTTTCTTTAGCAATAGCTTCGGCTTGTTTCATGGTTATTGATCCAGCTACTACTCTTCCTGGTTCACTAGATCCACTTTTAAGTTTTGCTGCTTCTCTAATAAAATGAGAAGCCGGTGGTGATTTTATTATAAAATCGAATTTTTTATCTTTGTAAACTGTTATAACTACCGGCACAGGTTTACCCATAAAAGCTTTTGTCT
>CACJSY010000006.1 GCA_902596205.1 uncultured Pelagibacteraceae bacterium | reverse complement strand
GGAGCAACAGCTGCTTACGGTTTAGTTTTATCAATAATAGAAAAAAATGATTTATCCTTTCTAAAAAAATCTAGCGAAGAATTAATTGCATCAAGACCCACTGCAATTAATCTTAAGTGGGCAGTGGACAGAATGATGAAAAAATTATCTGGAGTAAACGATAAAGATATCTTGAAAATAGCTTTAGACGAAGCAAAGGCAATTACAGAAGAGGATGAAAAATTTTGTAAAAATATAGGCTTGAATGGTCTTAAAATTATCGAAGACATTTCTAATAAAAAAAAAGATACAGTAAATATTTTAACACACTGTAATGCAGGATGGTTAGCTACAATAGATTGGGGAACTGCTACCTCACCAATTTATCACGCACATCAAAAAGGGATCAAAGTTCATGTCTGGGTTGATGAAACTAGACCCAGAAATCAAGGTGCTAACTTAACATCTTATGAATTAAATGAAGAGGGAATTTCAAATACTGTAATAACCGATAATGCAGGTGGAATTTTAATGCAAAGAGGACAAGTAGATATGTGCATTGTTGGAACAGACAGAACTTTATCCAATGGTGATGTGTGTAATAAAATTGGAACATATTTAAAAGCGTTATCTGCAAAAGATAATAATGTTCCTTTTTATGTTGCTTTACCTAGTTCAACTATAGACTGGAGTATAAAAGATCATAAACAAATTCCCATAGAAGAGCGAAATTCCGAAGAATTGTCCCATGTCGAAGGTGTTGATGAAAATAACGAGATTAAAAAAGTAAGGATTTACCCAAAAAAAAGTAAATCACTAAATTTAGCATTTGATGTAACACCGGCTAAGCTAGTAACTGGTTTAATCACCGAGAAAGGTGTTTGTGAAGCATCAGAAAAAGGGCTGAAAGGTTTATTTAAGTGAGTAAATTAAAAGCTGAAGTAATAAAATATTCAAAAAAATTAAATATAACCAATTTGTCTGCCTTGAGATCTGGAAATATCTCTGCAAGAGCTAAAGAAAAAGGAGTGGATGGTTTTTACATTACTCCATCGGGGAGAAAATATTCTTCTTTAAAAACAAAAGACATCGTCTTTGTCTCGCTCAAAGGTATTTATGATAAAAAAAAAGGTAAACCCTCATCTGAATGGAGATTCCATCAAGATATTTATGTGAATAAAAAGGAGGCTAAAGCAATAGTTCATGCTCACTCTACTTGTGCTACAGCTGTTTCTACTCATCAAAAAAGTATTCCAGCATTTCACTACATGGTTGCAGTAGCTGGTGGAGAAGACATTAAATGCAGTAAATATGCAACTTTTGGAACGAAAAATCTTTCAAGAAATATTATTAAAGCTTTGAAAAATAGAACAGCATGTCTGATTGCCAATCACGGCCAGGTTGCTTTTGGAGAAAATTTAGAAAAAACTTTTGAGCTTGCTCAAGAAATCGAAAATATTTGCCATCAATATATAAATGCCATAAGAATTGGAATACCTAAGATTCTTTCGAAAAAAGAAATGAAAATAGTCTTGGGAAAATTTAAAAATTATAAAAAAGGATAGTTTTTAATGATAAAAGTTGGTGAGCACATAACCATCGATTTTTTAGGTGTTAAAAAAGATTATTCACCAGAGTTTTACGAAAAAGTAATTTATAAAATTGCTAAGGCTGCAAAAGTAGAAATTCTTAACGTTGCTTCCCATAAATTTGAACCTCAAGGTTTCACATTAGTTGCATTATTATCTGAAAGTCACTTTAGCTTTCATACATTTCCAGAAAGAGAAGTAATTAGTTTTGATTTTTTTACATGCGGGAAGGTTAATCCAAAAGTTGCCCTTAAAATTTTAAGAAAGGAAATAGATCATAAAAGAGTAGTTACCAACGCTTTTGATAGAAGTAGTGTAGGTTTATACGACGATATTTATAGTACGCCGGGTCAAAAAAAATTCTATGTAGTGAAAGATGTTCTAGAAAAATTTACTTCTAAAGTTGGTCAGTTTGTTGAAGTAATGGATCTCGAAGAATTTGGACATGCACTATTTATAGATCATGAGATTCAAGTAGCAGAAAAAGATGAAAAAATTTACAGCTCAAATTTTTTTAAATCAAGTTATGATTTAAGTAAGAAAAACAATAATGTTGCGATTATCGGAGGAGGGGATGGAGGTGTAGCAAGAGCTTGTTTGGAAAATAATTCGAATTATATAGATTGGTTTGAACTTGACCCTGAGATAGTAGACGTTTGTTATAGACATTTACCAAAAGTTTGCACCAAAGTAAAAAAAAGTAACAAAATAAAAACTTATTGGGGGGATGCTTTTCATAGTATTAAAGAAATTGAAGACTCCAAGTATGATAAAATATTTGTAGATTTAAACGATGATCAATATTGCATTGATTTGGCAAAAAAAAATATGAGAGGGTTAAAAAGAATTCTTAAAAAAGGCGGAGTGATAACTGCTCAAGTCGGTAGTTACGATAAAAAACCTAAACAAGTAGATAATTGGTGTAAAGTTTTATCAAAAAGTTTTGGAAACGTAAAATTATCAGGTGCTTATGTTCCGAGTTTTGACTGTAATTGGAATTTTGCTTCATCTATAATGAAGTAATGTTCCGAGTTTCTTGTATCCAACTTAGGTCTAATAATAGTATTTCCCAAAACCTTAAAAAAACAGAAAAATTAATCCATAAAGCAATAAAACAAAAAACAGATTTTATCTTAACACCCGAAGTCTCCTCTTTATTTTCACTTAATAAAAAACAATTACTGAAAGTTTGTAAATCAATGAATGAAGATAATTATATTAAAGGAATAAAAATAATAGCGAAAAAATATAAGAAGTGGATTTTAATTGGATCTGTAATTATTAAAATATCAAAAACTAAATTGGTTAATCGCTCAGTTTTAATAGATAATAATGGAAAGATTAGAACCTTCTATGACAAAATTCATATGTATGATGTTGTTTTAAGTAAAAGAGAAAAGTATTTTGAGTCAAAAACTTTTAGTGCTGGAAATAAGTTAAAATCATTTAATCTTCCTTGGGGGAGACTTGGTTTATCAATTTGTTATGATTTAAGATTTCCTAATTTATATAGAAAACTTTCAAAATCTGGATCATTATTTATTTCCATCCCATCAGCATTTACCGAAACAACTGGAAAAAAACATTGGCATACTTTAATAAAAGCAAGAGCTATAGAAAATTTTTGCTACATTCTTGCACCAGCTCAGGGAGGAACTCATTACAATGGAAGAAAAACTTATGGGCATTCCATGATAGTTTCACCAGATGGGAAGATTTTGAAAGAATTGAAAAAATCAGAGGGAGTGATTACTGTTTCTATTAATCAAAACTTACCAAAAAAATTAAGAAAAGTTATACCAAGTTTAAAATCAGATTAATTATTCGTAAGATTTCACCTCTTTAATATTCGAGCCTAAACTATTATTGATTGCTAATTTTATTTTAGCTCTTTTATCGTTAAATTTGTAAACACTTCTTGCAAGCTGTATAAACTTATCTCCAAAATCATTATTTTTTTCTGCAGATCTTTTACCATCCTCGATATCCCAGAGTTTTGTATTAATTTCTTTTAATTCGTTTTCATGTTTCAGAATAGCTGACCCGTCAGGTATGTATTTTTTTCGTGTTGCATTTAAAGAGGACAGCTCTTTATCAATATGAATTAACTTTTCTTTATTCGTTATTTTAGATTTTTTTATTTCTAAAATTGTAATTTTATCGATAAGTTCTCCAGCAGATATCTCTGCCAAAATTTTATCTAATTTATTGCTCATATTTAAATTTTATTATATCACTCTTTAAATATAACCAGAATTTATAATGTCAAATATATTAATTATTAAACACGGTTCATTGGGTGATTTAATTCAGGCAAATGGAGCTATTAAAGACATTAAGAACTTTTACAAAAATCGAAAAGTCTTTTTACTTACCGCTCAACCTTATTCGATATTTATGTCTGAATGCCCATATTTAGATGGAGTAATAATAGATAAAAGATTGCCTAGATGGAACTTATTTTACTTAAGCAATTTAAAAAAAAAGTTGTCTAGATATGATATTTCTAAAGTATTTGATTTACAAAACTCTAGTAGAACAAAATTTTACAAAAGATTTATAATTAAAAATGTTGAGTGGTCTGACACCTCGTCAAGCTTGGAGCCGGGTCAAAAAAAAAGAGATTTTGACAACGAACCTGTTCTCGATAGAATGGAAATACAACTTAAAAAAAGTGGAATTGAACCTGAATTTACTAAAAATATAGATTTAAGCTGGGCAACACAAGATATTTCTAGATTACTTAAACAATATACTAATGACGAATATATTTTACTATTTCCGTTTTGCTCAATCAAACATCAAAAAAAAAGATGGCCTTACTTTAAAGAGCTGATAATTAAACTTAAACAAGAATATAAAAATAAGTTTCCAATACTTTTAGCCCCAGGGCCTAAGGAAATTGATCAAGCAAGTGAATTGAAAGGCAAAATCGTTTTAGAAAAAAATGAGCCAATTGATATTAAAACTCTTGTATCCCTAATTAATAATGCAAAATTTATAATAACCAATGATACAGGACCAGCTCATATAGCTTCACACTTAGATAAAAAAGGTTTAGTTTTATTTGGCAGTCATACCACTGCGAAGAAAGTCAGCATCGAGAGCTTTAACTTTAAGGCTTTGAGCGTAAAAAATCTTGAAGATTTAAATGTTGATACAGTGTTGAATGAGGTGAAAGCAAGGTTAAATTAGTTCAATATATTTTTTTACAATTATATTCCAACTGAAATTTTTCGAGAAATTCAAAGCATTAGTTCCTAACTCTTTATAATGATCATTAACTAAAATTTTTGAAAGCGTATCATATAAAGCATTTAAATCATTTCCATTACATAAGTATCCTGTTTGACCACTTTTAATTGCATCTCCTTCACCACCATAAATACCACCAATGGAAGGCGTTCCGTAAGAAGCTGCCTCAATATAAGTAATTCCAAATCCTTCTACAGATTTTTTGTACACGACAGATGGCATCACAAATACATCAGATTGTTCAAGGAGAGCAACTTTTTCTTGTTCAGTAGAGCTAAAAAGTAATTTTACATTGTTATCTAATTTAAGTTCTCTTTTGAGTTTTTCTAGATTTTTTCTTTCATCACCATCACCAATTGAAACATATTTTAATTTTGGGAATTTAGGTAACAAATTTTTGATAGTCATTAAAATATTTTGATGGCTTTTTCTACCATCTAATCTTGATACTGTTATTAGTTTAGGATTTGATTGCCCGTAAATTTCATTTGCAAAACTTTTTGCTTCATCATTTACTAAAATAGGATAGTTACATCCTGGATTTATTACTGTTACATTTTTCACACCTAGTTTCATTGCCAATTCTTTGGTAAATCTTGAATTAGCTATAACATGATCTGCTTTAGCTAGCGCATTCAAAACTCTTTTATGTAAAGAGGACCCTACAGGATGATTAATTTCTTTTGAATGTATCAAACAAAATGATTTATTTTTTTTTAACATTTCATTTTCTATATTCTCAATACTTTTCCAATGATCAAAAAAGGAAGCTCGCAATTCATTCTGTTCCATAAATTCTTTAATTAAATTTGCTTTTCTATACTTTCTAAAAATTTTTAAACCTGCAACTCTTTGAATACTTAATTTAGAATTTTGATCATAAACTTCAGAATTATCGGAATAATCTGCAAAAACCTTAACTGGTCCGTGATTTAATAATGCGTTTGAAAGACCCTCCATTAGATTTTGCATTCCACCTAAATCTGGTGGGAAATTTCTAGTTACAATTAAAAACATTAATTAAACCACTTTATATTACAACCCATACTCGGTGTCTGTTTATCTGGACCTTTTTGAGTTTTGGAGACTATTTTCATTGCAATTTTTAAATCACTCTCCTCATTGTTGACTGGCTTTAAATCTTTTAATTCTTTAAATCGACCTCTATATTGAAGTTCTAAATTTTGGTTATAACCAAAAAAATCAGGAGTACATACAGCGCCATATTTTCTCGCTATTTCCTGTGTTTCATCAAATAAATAATTCATTTTTCCAAAGTTGTGAGCTTTTGCAAATTTAATCATATTATCAAATGAGTCCTCAGGGTAATTTTTGGTATCATTTGACATAATTGCAATTGAATTAACACCATCTTTCCTTAACTCTTCACATTCTTTTGAAAGATCTTTGATGATAGCTTTGACATATGGACAATGATTACAGATAAACATAATTAAAGTAGCTTTATCTCCTTTAATATCATTCAAGGATATTATTTTATTATCAATTGATTTAAGTTTGAAATCCTCAGCTTTTTTTCCAAAATCACAAACTGGGGTTTTAGTTAAGGCCATAATGTATTATAAATTAATTAATATTATATTACAGCAATATTATGATTTATGATTTTGAAGGACATACTCCTAAAATAGACCCTGGTAGTTGGGTAGCATCAAACGCTGTGATCATTGGACGAGTAGAGCTTAAAAAAAATTCCAATATTTGGTTTAACACAACTTTAAGAGGAGATCTCGAACCAATTATCATTGGAGAAAATTCAAACGTTCAGGACGGGAGCGTTATTCATACCGATCCAGGTTGTCCAACTATAGTTGGAAAAGGAGTTACCATTGGACATATGGTTATGCTTCATGGCTGTGAAATTGCAGATGATTGTTTAATAGGAATAGGTTCAACAATATTAAATAAAACTAAAATTGGAAAAAACTGCATCATTGGTGCTAATGCACTTGTAACAGAAAATAAAGTTATACCTGAAAGATCATTGGTTCTTGGTAGTCCCGGTAAAGTAGTCAGACAAGTTACAGACGAAGAAATAGAACACATTAAAGAAAATGCTAGAGACTATGTCGAAAATTTCAAAAAATATAAGAAATAGTTTTCTAATTCTAATTTTACTCACTTCAAATACTTTTGCAAAGGTTGGAAAACCTTCGCCCAAGTATGATGGAACATATACTTTTAGCGATTATTGTAGAGGTAGTAAAAACAGCAATGCTTACGACGGTAGTCAATTTATAATTAAAGATGGGATGGTTACAAATAATAGAGGCGGAGCTGGAAGGTGGGTGCTAGATGAAAAAAAATCAAAAGTTGATGAAAAAGGTAAAATTTATATTAAGGGTGAAAGACGAGGCAATAAAAGCATCATTACAGGTAACTTAAATGATGATGAAAAAAAATATTCTGTTTATCAATTTAAAAGAAAAGTAGGTGGTAAATCACAGTACTATGGAGACAAACAATACGGGAATTTAAAAATGAAAAGAAAATATAAAGGAGATAGTGACTATGTTCCTTGCGTTATTTATTTTAAAAGAATTGGAGATGTGCCAAAAAAAGTTGTTTCAAAAGACGATAGGAAAGTAACTGAAATAACTATAAATTCAAAAAATACAATCGACGATTTAACTTTATTAAATAATAAAGGTAAGGATCAAAAAGTAAGAGTAGAATTAAGAAATCTTGACTCAATTTCAAATGGATTAATAATTGTAGTTCCCTCAAGCACCCCTAACATGGATGACGAGATATATTACGAAAAACAGGTAAGTAAACATGGATATGCAACTGCTATAGTATATGGCGCTGAGCCAAGGTATCAAAAAAAATTTACTGGATCTTATACAAGTTCAATGATCCTTTATGATGCTATAGCAACTATAGATGAAGTAACAAAACAATACGGAAAAACTAAAGAAGTAATTTTAATTGGATCCTCAACAGGGTCATTAGCTATATTTAAAGCAGGCTGGCAAGATTTTAGAGATAAATATCCCTCTATGAAGCTAATTACCATGGGATTTATGATTAATGCCGCTTGTCCTGATATATCAGAAGTTAACTATAGTGATAAAATTAAAATGTTTGCAATTAATGGGCAACAAGATGAGTCAACACCTTCGTGGGTCTGTAAAAATTTAAAAGATTCTTCCAACAATCCTAATTTATATCTTTTAACTTATTCTGGCGGACATCATTTTGAAAGTAGAATGTATCCACCTTCAAGATACGATACTGAGAGCGCACATGCGCTTCCAACATGTTCATTAAATTATAAATCTAATCTCCACCAGATTATTAAAAGGAGAGACGGATCAAAAGAATGGAACGGAGAAAAACAAGGTTATAAAAAAGATCAAAAAAAATGGTTTGGAGAAAACTGCATAGATAAAGGAACTCTCCAAGGCTATGAGGAATACGGCGCAAACCAATTTTGGTCTGATGTAAAATCAATTATTGTCGACAAGAAAGACGCGAAGTCTTTAATAGGTTATACTCAGTAATTTAAGGAATTAACCAAGTAAATTTTTTAGATCTATTCAAATCAATTAAAGCTCTTCTATGACCTTTAGCCGCTAAGTAAAGCCACTCAATACTCTTAATTTTACATTTAATTACACAAAAGTTTTTATAACCAGCTTCACTTTCTTCTTTAGTAAAATCAAAATTATCAAATTTATTATCCAAACCAGATGTTGGTTTCTCTGACTCGGTTCCCGGACCATTATTTACTAGATAACATTTTCGACTGATATGACCAGTTTTTTCCCAAGACTCTTTTGCAATATCATTATTGTAATTTACTTCACATTCGGCTTTTACTCTAAGTTGTATTTTTTCTTCTTTACCGTAAAACAAAATCGAACAGTGGGGATTTTTTTTTATTTTATTAATTTTAGAAGATCTAATGTCACTATGATATTGAATAAAGTTATGTTGCTGATCTGCTTTTCTTAAAACAACAACTCTACCATCAAGATCTTTATCGTTACCACAGATAAATACTGGTGTTCTAAACTCTGATGATCTATCTTTAACTGCCTTAATTAGAAGGTCCCATATTTTTTTTTCTATCTCTATTGGATTTTCGTAATAACTTACTGTTTCTGGCACAATTTATTTTCTAAATCTTTTTATTAAGCTTGAAGTATCCCATCTTTGACCGCCCATTTTTTGTACTTCAGCATAATATTCATCAATTATTTTTGTGATAGGTAGGGGTGAATTATTTTTTTTAGCTTCATCCATTGCTATTTTTAAATCTTTTCTCATCCAATCAACAGCAAAACCATAATCAAACTTATCTTCAATCATTGTTTTATGTCTATTTTCCATTTGCCAAGACTGAGCTGCACCTTTTGAAATAACTTCAATTACATCATGCATATTTAATCCTGCATTCATTCCAAAATTTATTGCCTCTGATAATCCTTGAACAAGACCTGCAATGCAAATTTGATTAACCATCTTAGTTAATTGACCACTTCCAGATGGACCGAGTAATTTTATTTTTTTACTATAACAATCAATAACTGGCTCAGCTTTTTTAAATGGAGCTTCATCTCCTCCAACCATTACTGTTAAAATTCCACCCTCGGCTCCAGCTTGTCCACCCGATATAGGAGCATCTAAGAAATCAAAACCTTTTGCTTTTGCCTCTTTATATAACTCTCGAGCAATGTTTGCTGAGGCAGTCGTATTATCAATATAGATCGAACCTTTTTTTGCTGTTTTAAATAATCCTTTGTCACCTAAAGTAACTTCTCTTAAATCATTGTCATTTCCAACACATGTAAAAATAAAGTCACAGTCTTTCGCTGCATCCATGGGAGTATCTGCAACATTACCTTTATATTCTTTTACCCACTTTTCGGCTTTAGCTTTCGTACGATTATAAACGGTTACATTGTGACCAGCTTTTGATATATAACCAGCCATGGGGTACCCCATTACACCAAGACCTATGAAAGAAACTTTACAACTCATTAATGATTAACCTCACGTTAAATAAAAAAGTAATTATATTTGGATTTATATTTACATTTTTTTCTAGTTTTGGACAGAGCTTTTTTTTGGGATTGTTTAACGCACCGATAAGAAATGAACTTGGTATTACCCACGGTCAATTCGGCAGCATCTATGCAAGTGCAACTATTTTTTCAAGTCTACTTCTTATTTGGGTTGGAAAAAAAATAGATGATTATCGAATTTTAAATTATTCATTTTTTGTAGTTATATTATTGTTTACTTCTTCATTATTTTTTTCATTTGTAAATAGTATTTACTTTTTAGCTGTTGGAATTTTTTTAATGAGATTTTCTGGCCAAGGTTTAATGAGTCATACTTCAACCACAACAATTTCAAGATTTTTTGAGCGATCTAGAGGGAAAGCTTTAAGTACAATTTGGTTTGGTTTGTCTACAGCAGAATTTATTTTACCGGTTCTTATAACGTATTTTTTTCTTATTTATTCTTGGAGAACTGTTTGGCAGGGAATAGCAGTATTAATTATTTTATTTTTACCTTTCGTGATTTTAAATACTATTAAATCAATAAAGCTAGATTCAAGAGAAGCAGATACTAATATCAAGACTAAACTTAAAATAAAAAGTTGGAGAAGAAGAGATGTGTTAAAAGATTATAGATTTTATATTGTTTCTTTAAATATGCTTGCAATGCCATGGATTGCAACAGGAGTTTTTGTTTATCAATCTTTTATCTCTGACTCAAAAACATGGGAAGTTTATACAATACCTAAAGCATTTATGGTTTACTCAATAACTTCTATAGCTACATTATTTGTATCAGGTTTCTTAGTAGACAAGTTTACGGGGCGTAAACTAATAATGTATATGAACCTCCCACTATTATTTGCCATGATTACTTTATTTTATTTTGAACAAGAAATATTTGCATATATTTTTCTTGGCTTAATAGGAGTTTCTAACGGTTTAGCAAATATTTTAGGTTCTTCTACTTGGGCTGAAATATATGGTGTGAAATATATTGGAAGTATTAAAGCTTTGACAACTGCATTTATGGTTTTTTCTACTGCATTTGGTACAGCAGTATTTGGCCTCTTAATAGACAATGGATTTTCTATTGAAAACATAGCTTTTGTTGGAGGTTCTTACATTGTTATTTCATTAGTTTTATTAATATTAATAAGGAAATCAGTAGAACCTATTAGATTGTCAAATTAAGCTTGATTTATTTTATCTAATTGAATAAACAACGATCACCATGGCAAGAATTACCGTAGAAGACTGTTTAGAAAAAGTAGACAATCAATATGATCTCGTTCTTTTAGCTAAAGAGAGAACCGTTCAATTAAACGCAGGATCTCCTATGTTAGTTGAAGAAGACAATGATAAGAGAACAATTATCTCATTGAGAGAGATAGGCGATGGAAAAATTAATGTAAAAGAGATTGAAGAGAGTGCGATCAAAAGACTTAGAAAAGAGCCTGACGAAGTAGAGCAACAAGAAGAGACGGAAGAGGAAATAAATGATGATTTTGAGAACTTGTATAAAGGACAAGTTTCAAAAAGCGGCGTAGCTATTCTTCCTTCAAAAAGAATACGAAGAATTCCTGAGGCTAAAAAACCAAGTTTAGCAGACGAAGCGTTGTCAGAATTAAAAGCAGAGCAGCCTGAAATCAAAGAAGAAAATTTAGATACAGAGGAAGCTCCTCTTGAATTAAGCGAAGAGGCTCCCGTAGAAGAAGAAAACAAATCAGAGTAAATCATGAAAAAAACTGTTTCAGTTGCACCGATGATGGATTGCACTGATAAGCATGAAATATATTTTTTAAGTCTTATTAGTAAAAATATTCATTTATATTCAGAAATGATTGTAGCAAATGCAATCATAAGAGGAGATAGAGATAAATTATTATCTTTCAAAAAAATTTCTAATCCTGTAACGCTTCAAATAGGAGGCTCAAATCCTAATGAGCTTGCAGAAGCATGTAAAATTTCTGAAGATTATGGTTATAAAGAAATTAACTTAAATCTTGGTTGCCCTAGTAAAAAAGTTCAAAAAAATAAATTTGGTGCTTGTTTAATGCAAGAACCAGATCTTGTAGCAAAATGCATTGAAGCGATGTCTAAAGCTACAAAGCTACCAGTGACAATTAAAACAAGAATTGGTTACAACGAAGTTGAAAATTTTGAATTTTTAAAATCTTTTATTCAAACAACTAAAGATGCAGGATCAAAAAAATTTATTATCCATGCAAGAAAAGCTTTACTTAAAAAATTAAGCCCAAAAGAAAATTTAAATATTCCACCTCTTAAATATGAATTTGTTTATCAATTAAAAGAACATTTTAAAAATGATGAAATAATTATTAATGGTGGAATTAAAACTACAGAAGATATTAAACACCATTTATTAAAAGTAGATGGCGCTATGATTGGGAGAGCCATTTATCATTCACCATATTTTTTAGCTGAAATTGAAAGAGATATTTTTAATAATAAAAATGTTCCTACAAGAAGTGATGTTATGGAAAAATTAATTCCATACATTCAAGAAGAAACCTCAAAAGGTGCGCAATTAAATCATATAATGAGACACACTGTTGGATTATTTCACGGACAAAACGGTTCTAAAACATGGAAACAATATCTTTCTAAAAATATGTGCATTAGAGATGCAGATCTTCAAAAAGTAAATCATATAATGGACCAGGTCAGAAAAACAAATCCTGTTTCTTTAGAAAGATAAATTTGGATACTCTTTTACAATCCGAAACAATTTATTTGATCTTAATAATGGTTATCACGGCAATTCCTGCAGGTTTTGCAGCTGGTTTATTCGGCATTGGAGGAGGATTAATCACAGTTCCAATTTTATTTTATATTTTTGGAGCAGCTGGAGTTGAACAAGCATATTTAATGCATTTAGCAGTGGGGACTTCATTTGGAATAATCATTCCAACATCAATTGTTTCAGTTTTGACTCACCATCAACATAATGCAGTCGATTTTAATGTAGTGAAAGGTTATGGAGCATTTGTAATTATAGGGGTTATACTTGGGACTATTCTAGCTACTGGTTTAAAAACTAAACCTTTAATTTTATTTTTTACTATCGTTGTTTATATTCTTGCTTTCTATTTACTATTTCTTAAAGAAAAAGAGTCTGATCTTTCAATAAAAATGGGCTTACCTGCTAAAATTATCTCTGGAATAATTACTGGCTTTGTCTCAGCTCCTATGGGAATTGGTGGAGCAGTAATGAATGTTCCAATATTAAAGTTTTTCGGATATCCAATTAATAAAGCCATAGGAAGTGCTGCAGCAATAGGATTTATTATAGCCCTATTTGGCACAATAGGTTTCCTCCTCTCAGGTAATTATTTGAATGCTAATTTACCTCTAAGTATTGGATTTCTTAATATCCCTGCATTTTTAATATTCTTTCCAATAACCGCATTTATGGCAAGACTTGGAGCTAAAGCCAGTCATAAAATTGATAAAAAAAAGATGACTAAATATTTTGGTTTTTTTTTAATTATCATTGGAACAAAATTTTTATACGAATACTTTAATCTTTAAATTTTTTGATCGTATTCGCCAATTTTTCCAGTTTCTTTGAGTAAATTGTCTATAAAATCGAAGATGATTTTTTTTCTTTCATCTGATGTAGGACTTTCAGTGACTACTACAAGAGAGGGTTTATTCGATGATGCTCTAATTAAACCCCAAGATCCATCTGTTAAAGAAAATCTTACTCCATTAACTGTTAAAACTTCTGTGATTGATTGATTGTCTATTTTAATATTCTGTTTTTTTAAATCTTCTACTTTCTTTACCATTTCATCTACCACTTTATACTTCTCTTCATCCTTACAGAATGGAGCCATAGTTGGAGATTGATAAGTTTTGGGTAGCTCGTTAATGATTTCACTCATCTTCTTGTTTTGATTTATTAACAAATGACAAACTTGTATTGCAGAGTTTATTCCATCATCGTATCCATACCCTAAAGGATGATTAAAAAAGAAATGACCACTTTTTTCAAATCCTGCTAAAGCTTTTTCTTGATTTACTTTTCTTTTAATATGTGAGTGTCCTGTCTTCCAATAAATTGTCTTACAGTTATTGTCTAAAAGAACTTTATCCTTTGTATAAAGACCTGTTGATTTTACGTCTACAATAAATTTTGAATTCTTATGTTTTGACGCTAAGTTTCTTGCTATCAGTAATCCTATCTTATCTGAAAATATTTCATTACCTTTATCATCTATTACTCCGCATCTATCACCGTCGCCATCAAAACCAAAACCAACATCAGCATTATTTTCTCTCACAGCTTTTGCTATTGCGTGTAACATCTTTAGATCTTCTGGATTTGGGTTATATTTTGGAAATGACCAGTCTAATTTACAATCTAATTCTATCACCTCACAGCCTAGACCTTTCAAAATATCTGGTGCAAAAACACCAGCTGTACCATTTCCACAAGCAACAACAGTCTTAATTTTTTTATTTAATTTATTTTTTTTAATTAAATCTTGAATATAAACATTTTTAAATTCATTAATTTTTTTGACATTTCCTTTACCAGTTTTGAATTTGTTATTGAGAGTTATGTCTTTTAGTTCAGACATTTCCTCTGGAGCATGTGTTAACCCTTTTTTGATACCCATTTTAACACCTGTCCAACCATTTTCATTATGACTAGCTGTAACCATGGCAATTGCGTCTGAATTTAAATTAAATTGGGCAAAATAAACCATTGGCGAAAGAGATAAACCAACATCTTCAACGTAACACCCTGTTGATACCAGTCCATCAGTCAAAGCTTTTTTAATTTTTTCACTGTAAGATCTATAGTCATGACCAACAATAACTCTAGGATTATTTTTTTTAGTATGATTAATAATTTGAGATCCTAACCCTCTACCTAAAGTAGTGATTCCCTCAATATCAATGTCTTTTTCAAAGATCCATCTCGCGTCGTACTCTCTAAAACCATTTGGATTGATTTTCATTAGCTATAAATACTAGAGAATATAGGCATTTTTTATAAAATGTTTATTAACAAAACTTTCCACTTGAAAAATTAAACAGATGTTCTTATAATGTTCTATTGATTTAGATGTTATATAGTATATTAACATAACTGTAACACAACATGTAGTTGTTTTGTTAACAAATCGATAAAAACAAGGAAAATATGAATAAAAACGTATCATTGGCAATAGAGAAAGCTGTCGGCTCAATAGGCCAGAAAAACCAAAACGAACTTAGAAATAACGGACCTAAAAAACCCGATTTATTTTCTTTATCCGGTGAGACAGAGTTGTTTCAGAATGATAAGGGAATTACAATTAAAATTGATAGGTCAAGGGATCAGAATTTAACGGACTTTGGAAAAGCTACACTTAAAGACAGATACTTAGGTCAAAGTGAGAGTTTTCAAGATCTCTTTGCAAGAGTTGCCAGTGTCTATGCTGACGATAATTTACATGCTCAAAGAATTTACAACTACATAAGCAACCTTTGGTTTATGCCAGCAACACCAGTTTTATCTAATGGTGGAACTGAAAGGGGATTACCTATTTCTTGTTTTTTAAATGAAGCTAGCGACAGCTTAGAGGGAATTACTAACCTTTGGGAAGAAAATGTTTGGCTTGCAGCAAGAGGTGGTGGAATAGGAAGTTATTGGGGTAACTTGAGATCAATTGGAGAAAAAATTGGAAAAGTTGGAAAAACTTCTGGAATTATTCCTTTTATTAAAGTTATGGACTCTTTGACATTAGCAATTAGTCAAGGATCTTTAAGGAGAGGTTCAGCTGCATGTTATCTACAAATTGATCATCCCGAAATTGAAGAATTTATTGAAATGAGAAGACCGACTGGCGGGGACGTAAATAGAAGATCTTTAAACCTTCACCATGGAGTTTTAGTTACAGATGAATTCATGAGAGCAGTGGAGACAGGTGGTCAATGGGCATTAAGAAGTCCTTACGATGGATCTGTTCAACAAACCATACCAGCAAGAAATTTGTGGATCAGATTATTGACAGCGAGAATTGAAACAGGAGAGCCTTACATCGTTTACATTGATACAGTCAATAGACAGATTCCACAGCATCACAAACTTGCGGGTTTAAAAGTTAAAACTTCAAATCTATGTAGTGAAATCACTTTACCAACTGGAATAGATAATGAGGGAAATCAAAGAACAGCAGTTTGTTGTTTATCATCTTTAAATTTAGACACCTATGATCAATGGAAAGACGATACACAATTTGTTGAGGATGTTATGAGATTTTTAGATAATGTGATGACAGATTTTATAAATAGAGCTCCAGATGAATTCGCTCATGCAAAATATTCAGCAATGAGAGAGAGAAGTGTTGGCCTAGGAGTTATGGGATTACACTCCTATTTCCAACAGAAAAATATTCCATTTGGATCTGTTATGAGTAAAGTTTGGAATAAAAAAATATTTCAAAACATCCAAGAAAAAGTTGATGAAGCCTCAAAAACTTTAGCCGAAGAGAGAGGTTCATGTCCCGATGCTGCAGAATATGGAATGAAAGAGAGATTTTCAAATAAAACTGCAATTGCTCCAACAGCTTCTATTTCAATTATTTGTGGGGGGTCTTCTCCTGGAATTGAACCAATTGCTGCTAACAGCTACACTCATAAAACTCTATCAGGTTCTTTCAATGTAAGAAATAAATATTTAAAAAAGATACTTCAAAAATATAATAAAGATACAGATGAGGTATGGTCAACAATAACAACCAATCAAGGATCCGTGTCACATTTAAATTTTTTAACAGCAAACGAAAAAGATACTTTTAAAACTGCCTTTGAAATTGATCAAAGATGGATCGTTGAACTTGGTGCAGACAGAACTCCACACATATCACAAGCACAGTCAGTAAATATCTTTGTTCCTGCAGATATACATAAGAAACAACTTCACGACATTCATTTTCAAGCATGGAAAAAAGGTTTAAAAAGCCTTTATTACTGTAGATCCAAATCAATCCAGAGGGCTGAAAATGTAAACAATGGATCTTCAACAGATGTGACAAAAAATGTTTACTCTGGAAAACAAGAATCAAATAATGAGAGCAACAACTATGAGGAGTGTTTATCATGTCAGTAGCAGAAAAAACTAAACCAACAATTATTCAGCCTAATAATAAAATGGGCTTATTAGTAGAAAATCCAGTATATAAACCATTCAGATATCCATGGTGTTATGACGCTTGGTTAACTCAACAAAGAATCCATTGGTTGCCGGAGGAAGTGCCACTTGGCGATGACGTAAGAGATTGGCAGAAAAATTTATCTGTTGAGGAAAAAAATCTTTTAACACACATATTTAGATTTTTTACCCAAGCAGATGTTGAAGTGAATAATTGTTATTTAAGACACTACACAACTGTATTTAAACCTACAGAAGTACTAATGATGATGACCGCATTCGCTGCAATGGAAACAGTTCATATTGCTGCTTACTCTCATCTATTAGATACTATCGGAATGCCAGAGACAGAGTACTCAGCGTTCTTGCAGTACAAAGAAATGAAAGATAAATACGACTACATGCAAGGCTTTGATGTAAAATCAAAACATAATATAGCAATGACAATGGCAGTGTTCTCAGCTTTCACAGAGGGATTACAATTATTTGCAAGTTTCGCAATTTTATTAAACTTCCCAAGATTTAATAAAATGAAAGGTATGGGTCAAATAGTAACTTGGTCAGTAAGAGATGAAACATTGCACTGTAATTCTATGATTAGACTTTTCAGAGATTTCGTTAAAGAAGAGCCACAAATCTGGAATGATAAATTAAAAAATGAAATCTATGAAGCATGCAAGACTATTGTCCATCACGAAGATGCTTTCATTGATCTAGCTTTTCAAATGGGCCCAATGCAAGGTTTGACAGCGGAAGAAGTCAAACAATACATTAGATTTATTGGAAATAGAAGATTAGAGCAATTAGGTCTAAATCCTATTTACGATGTTAAGAAAAATCCATTAACGTGGTTGGATACTATGCTTAACGGAGTAGAGCACATGAACTTTTTTGAAGGCAGAGCTACAGAATATTCTAAAGCTTCTACAAAAGGAACATGGGGCGAGGTATTTGCTTAGTATTTGCAATTAAAATACAAAAGTTATTGGAGAAAATCTGGCTTAAAAGGAAAATGGGGAGATGTTTTTCTTGAAAGGCTTTCAAATTACAATCCGAAAAATGTTTTAGAGATTGGTGTTTTTTGTGGAGTGACTGCAAAAAATACCTGCGATTTTTTATATAAATCTAACGGAAATAATTTTACGTACACAGGGATAGATTTATTTGGAAGTAATCAGAGTGATAAAAGAGATGAGATTAAACCTAACTTTTTAAAAGATCAGAAATTTTCTAATCCGTTAAAAAATATTTATTATAATTATATTCTAAAAGAAAATTTAAATTCAATTGAAAGTGTTCGAAAACTCCTGCAGCAATACAGTCAGAACATAAAGTTAATCGCAGGTGATACAAATAAAGTTTTAAAAGAAATAGATTTACAAAAAATCGATTTCGTTTTCCTTGATGGGGGACATAGTTACGAAACTGTAATTAATGATCTCTCAATTTTATATGAGAGTATGAAAGATCAAAAGAAAGTAATTCTATGCGATGATTATGGTAAGGAAAGTTATATTTCAGAAGTAGAAAAAGCAATTAACGATTTCACTAAAAAAAATAATCTTACATTAAATTTAATAGAAAATAGGTTTGCAGAAATAATTACCTAAGAAAATTATTCCCAGTCAAATTTAGGAAAAGTGTCAAAAAGTTGCAAAACTTTATCAGACCACTGATTGCAAATTCTTTTGTAATCTTCATCAGATGTATTCAGACATTTGAGATAAGATAATTTTTTTTGATCTTTTTTATAAACAGCGATATCTATTGGAGGACCAACAGTTAAATCACTTTTTAAGGTGGAGTCCATAGAGATTAATGCGCATCTCGATGCATCACCTATAGATACATTTGGAGTTATCACTCTATCGAGTATTGGTTTACCGTACTTAACTTCGCCAATTACTAAATAAGGCTTACTGTCTGCAGGCCTTATGTAATTTCCCTGAGGATAAACGAGGTACAATTCTAAATCCTGACCTTTTATTTGTCCTCCAATAATAAAAGTAGCTCCTAAAACAAGGCTGTCCGTGTTTACCCCGTCCGGAGATGAATGTTTAATCGTAAGTTTCCCAACATATGAAGCTATTTGCTCAAAATCTTTACATGTATTAAGATTTAAATCAGAATTTTCTTTTATATCCTTCTCAATAGACTTAAAAACTGCTTGTGAAGTTGCTAAATTTCCCGAAGTAACTATTACCACTGTTCTATCACCCACATCATAAGTAAGCATTTTGGAATATATATTCACATTATCTAAACCAGCATTTGTTCTAGAGTCAGAAGCTAAGACAACACCCTCATTAGTCTTAATACCAATACAATATGTCATGGTGAATTATTATTTAAAAAACAATAAATATTCAATTCTTAATTATCATAGCTATTATCGAATTTGTGCATTTGATAAAGCCAATAAACTATTAAGAATTATTGAATGGTTAATTTGTGGAAAAAATACGACTCTAAAAAAACTTATGATGAGTATCTAAACTCTGATCATAAGCTACGTAGGCAAGCTGTAATTATTTCTCACATCTTAGAAAGACATGGCATCAAGAAATTAAATGAAATTGAAAAGAACTGCGCAAGTACAATAAATGCTAGGGGAATAAATTTCCGAGTTTATTCGTCTGGGAAAAAACTCCAAGAAAAGAAATGGCCTTTAGACATTATTCCCAGAATTATTCTTAAGAAAGATTGGACTAAGGTTTCAAAAGGATTGCTTCAGAGGGTAAAAGCTCTTAACCTTTTTATAGACGATGTTTATAACGATAGAAAAAATTTTTAAAGATAATATTATTCCTGAAGAATTAGTTTTTAATTCACCGTTTTATTTAAGGGAGTGTTATGGCTTCTCACCAAAATATAAAGCTTGGTCCAACATTTCAGGAATTGATTTAATAAGAAATATCAATGGTGAGTTCATGGTTTTAGAAGACAACTTGAGAGTTCCTTCAGGAGTTTCTTATATGCTTGAAAATCGAATGGTGATGAGAGATGTTTTTCCTGAATTATTTACAAAATATAAAGTTTCTTCAGTTCATCAATATCCAAATAAATTATATCACTGCATGCTAGAATGTGTCCCTCGAAAAACAAGAAACCCACACATGTGTGTATTAACCCCAGGAAGATACAACTCAGCTTATTTTGAACATAGATTTTTAGCTGAACAAATGGGTATCGCACTTGTTGAAGGAAAAGATCTATTCGTTGAAAAAGATTTTGTTTACATGAAGACTGTAACAGGTCCAATGAAAGTTGATTGTATATATAGAAGAATTGATGATAACTTCTTAGATCCAAAAGTTTTTTATAAATATTCTTTATTGGGAGTACCTGGTTTATTTAAATGTTGGCGTAAAGGAAATGTTGGTATTATAAACGCACCTGGAACAGGGATTGCTGATGATAAAGCAATTTACTCTTACGTTGATAAAATGATAAAATTTTATTTAGACGAGGAACCAAAACTTAAACAAGTTCAAACATTCTTATGTAGAAAAAAAATTCATAAAGACCATGTCATTGAAAATATTTCTAAATTAGTTGTAAAACCTACTAATGGATCAGGTGGTAACGGAATATTAATTGGCCCCAAAGCCTCAAAGGAAGAAAGAGAAAATATGATAGATAAAATTAAAGCTAAACCTTGCGATTATATTGCTCAACCATTAGAAATTTTATCTACTAACCCAACAATCTCTGAAGAGGGAATTGAACCAAGACATTTGGATCTCAGACCATTTGTATTAACCGGTAAAAAATCTTGGGTGACAACAGGTGGACTAACTAGAGTGGCTCTTAAAAAAGGAAGCACTATTGTAAACAGCTCTCAAGGTGGTGGCTCTAAAGATACTATGGTTATTGAAGTATAATCTCACCATTTTTGTGCTAAAATGTTAAAATGTTCTCAAATTCGTCCATTTTAATATTTACTGATCTTGATGGAACACTTTTAAATAGAGATACTTTTAAGTTTGACAGCATCAAACCTTTTCTTAAAGAGCTTAAAAATAAAAATATTATAATCATACCTAATTCAAGTAAAACTGAAGACGAAATAATTGAGTTTAATAATGAAGCTGATTTTCAATTTCCATTTGTTAGTGAAAATGGTTCAATTATTCATAACCTTAATTTATTAAACCACGAATTCCCAGATAAAATTATGCTAGCTAGAAATACTCATGAAATTCAAAATATTTTTGATAAAAATATACATCAAGATTTAAAATCAAAATGTAAAGTTATTTCTAGTCTTACAGTATCGGAACAAACTCAAATTTTTGGTTTACCTGAAAATAAACTCAAACAAGTTTTTAAGAGATCATGTACAATACCCATAATATTTGAGGGAAATAATGAAGAAAAATTAAGTTTAAAAAATTTATTATTAAAAATTGGTTTAGATTATATGGAAGGAGGAAGAGTTTTAAATTTAGGTGATAGAATTAATAAAGCCGACGCCTTGAAAAAAATAATTCAAATGTTTGAAACTAAATTTAAATGTAAACCAAAAATTATAGCAGTGGGTGACAATCATAATGATTTAGAGATGCTTCAAAATTCAGATATTCCTTGTTTAGTAAAAAATGATAAGTTTTTAAAAAAAAACTTACAAATAAAAAATTTAATAATATCAAAACAAGCAGCACCAGAAGGTTGGGTAGAGATAGTCAAATTGGCACTAGAAAAAATTAAATTAAAGGAATAGATTTTGTTATGGGTGATTTTTCTCAAAATGGAATAATTTCAAATCTCCACGATTTTGGAACTAAAACTACAGCTGATATAGAAAAAGAATTAGTAAAATTTTCTAAAGAAAGAAAAATGGAATTAATTTTACCAAGTTTATATTCCGAGTTAAAAGGAGACGCTTTACCTAATATTGTAAAACAGATTAGTGAAACAAAATATCTGAGTCATATTATTGTTGGTTTAGACAAGGCCTCAAAAACAGAGGCTGTTAAAGCTTGGAAATTTTTTAAAAAATTAAATACACCTTTTACAATTTTATGGAATGATGGACCTAGATTAAAAAAATTACATGAAGAACTTAAAAAAAAAGATTTAGCACCGAGTGAAATGGGAAAGGGAAGAAATGTTTGGTATTGTCTTGGCATGTGTATAGCACGAGATGAAGCTAGATCTGTTGCTCTTCACGATTGTGATATTAAAACTTATGACAGGAGAATGTTAGCAAAGTTATTCTATCCTGTTGTAAATCCTTTTTTTAATTTTGAGTTTTGCAAGGGATATTATCCAAGAATATCTAAAGGAAAAATGAATGGTAGAGTTGCAAGATTACTAGTATCTCCTTTATTGAATGCTTTAGAAAAAACTATTGGGAGAAGTGATTATTTAGATTTTATGAAATCATTTAAATATCCCCTTGCAGGAGAGTTTTCCTTTAGAAGAAACGTTTTACCAGAACTGAGAATATCATCTGACTGGGGTATTGAGGTAGGTATTCTATCAGAAATGCAAAGAAATTTTTCTCCTCAAAATATTTGCCAGGTTGATTTAGCAGATAAATATGATCACAAACATCAGGACTTATCAGCAAATAATGAAAACAGAGGATTATCAAGGATGTCTTTAGATATAATCAAAACATTAATAAGAAAACTTGCAACACAAGGAAATACATTTAGCCCTGAATATTTTAGATCATTAAAAGCTACTTATTATCGATATGCATTAGATTTAATCGATATTTATAGAAGTGATGCTGAAATGAATGGTTTTAAATTTGATTCTCATACTGAGGAAAAAACAGTTGAGTTATTTGCTTTAAATATAATAAAGGCCGGAGACTCTTTCTTAAAGAGTCCTATGGACACTCCGTTCATACCAACCTGGAGCAGAGTTAAAAGTGCTATTCCCGATTATTTAAAAAGACTTAAAGAAGCAATTAATGAAGATAACAAATATTTTAGTTAATGTTAAAATTATTTTTAATTAAGTTTTTTTTTAAATATTCTTAGCAACCTTTAAAAGATTTTGACATATTACTGATTAAATCAAAATATAAAGTTTTTCCTGGATTTAGAGTTGCTCCTAAAGGATCTATAACTCCAGTCTTAATATTAGTATCTTTCGCTACTGCTTTGATTATGTCAGGATTAAATTGAGGTTCAGAAAATACACAGCTTACTTTTTCATGTTCAATTACCTCTCTAATTTCAGCTAATTGTTCTGCACCAGGTAATACATCGGTATTTACTGTAAAAGCTCCTAAAACATTAACATCAAATCTTTTTTCGAAGTATTGGTAGGCGTCATGAAAAACAATAGATTTAAAATCTTTATTTAACTGAGATTTTACTTTTTTTGTAAGCTTATCTAAATCTTTCTGTGCTTTTTTTAAATTAGCTTTGTATTTTGATGCATTTTCTTGATCGTTTTCAATTAGATGCTCTGCCATTTCACTTAAAATTACTTTTGCATTCATTGGATCAAGCCAAATATGCGGATCGTTTTCGCCGTGAGCATGCCCGTGATGATCGTCATGTTTATCTTCTTTATGACCATGTTCTTTATGCTCGTCGTGCTTATGATCGTCATGTTTATCTTCTTTATGACCATGTTCTTTATGCTCATCGTGTCCGTGTTCTTCAAATATATTTCTTTCTCTAAATTCTAATTTTGTTAATCCCTTAATTTCCATTAATTCTATTTTCTCAGCTTTTTTTGCTATTGATTTTAAAGGTTTTTTTAAAAAATTTTCTAAATCTTCACCAACCCAAAATATTAGGTCAGCATTTTGTAACATTTTTGCGTGTGAAGGCTTCATAGCAAACCCATGAGGTGAAGCATATCCGTCTACTATCAAATCTGGTTTACCCACTCCATCCATCAAATAACTTGCTAATGAATGTATAGGTTTAATTGAAGCGACTACTTTAATATCAGCATTTGCTGGTGAAAAAATAGTTAATAAAGATATTATTGATATAATAAATGGTAATTTTTTAATGTTTTTCATAATGATAATATTTAAAATTTGTTATAATATAACACTATGTAATAATATAACATTTTTAAGTCAAGGAAAAAAATGACATCAAATCAAAATATTTTAGTAAAATTAAATCAAGCTGGTTTCCGTTTAAAGAAAAAATGGCTAGTTAAAGGAGTGTCACTACAAATTGAAAAGGGAAAAATAGTTACTCTTATTGGGCCAAATGGTTCTGGAAAAACTACAACTGCTAAAATTGCATTAGGAATTTATAAAAAAATTGATGGAGAAGTTGAAAAATATACAAATAAAGTTGGATACGTTCCTCAAAAAATTTCAATTGATTGGACATTGCCACTTAGGGTGAAGGATTTTATGGTTTTAACTGAAAATTTAAAAGATGAAGATATTAATGAAGCTCTATCATTAACTGGCGTTATACAACTTAAAAATAAAAATTTGGGTGATTTATCAGGTGGTGAATTTCAAAGAGTATTGATTGCAAGAGCCATTTCAAAAAAACCAGATTTATTGGTGCTTGATGAACCAGTACAAGGAGTAGATTTTACTGGTGAAATTGCTTTATATAAACTCATAAAAAAAATCACTGATGAATTGAATTGTGGAATTTTATTAATTTCTCACGACCTACATACAGTAATGAGCGCTACAGACCATGTTGTCTGCTTAAACGGTCACGTCTGCTGTTCAGGATCTCCAATGGATGTTGCAAGAAACAATGAATATAAAGCTTTGTTTGGTGAGCAAGCTTCTCAAATATTATCAAGGTATGAACATAGACATGATCATATTCATACAAGTGAAGGAGAAATAAAAAAAAATTAAATGTTAGATGATTTTTTTATAAGAGCTTTAATAGCTGGAATTGGCATTGCGATTGTAACAGGGCCTCTTGGTTGTTTTGTTATTTGGAGAAGATTATCATATTTTGGTGATACTCTTGCACACTCAGCATTACTTGGAGTAACCTTAGCTTATACTTTGGAATTTAATATTGCTTTTTCAGTATTTATAATTTCATCTTTAATTGCATTAATTTTAATTCAGCTTCAAAAAAGAACTAATCTACCAGGAGATGCTTTATTAGGACTCTTAGCTCATTCATCTTTAGCAGTTGGGCTAGTTGTTATAGGTTTTTTAACATTCATCAGGTTCGATCTGATGGGACTATTGTTTGGAGACATTCTAGCTGTTACATTAGATGATTTATTAATTATATGGATAGGAGGTCCATTAATTCTTCTTATTCTTAAATTAATTTGGAAACCTTTATTTGCATCAACAGTAAATTATGAATTAGCAGAAGCTGAAGGTTTAAATCCTGATAGAGCTAAAGCTATTTTCACTGTATTAATGGCTGGAATTATTGCTATTTCAATTAAAATGGTCGGATTATTGTTAATTACGGGGATGTTAATTATACCAGCTGCAATGGCTAGAAATATTTCTACAAGTCCACAGAGTATGGTTATCTATTCTATACTTGGCGGTTTACTGTCAGTTATTTTAGGTTTATTTACCTCATTAGAATTTAATACATCCTCAGGTCCATCAATAATAGCAGCTTCCTTATTTTTATTTATACTTTCATTATTAAATATTAAACAATCGATTAAATTGAAAAATTAATGAGAAACAAGTAGAATGGGCAAAATGTATAAAGAAAACAGTCTCTCAAAAAATCAGCAAATTATTTTTGATTTAATTAATAAATCTTCGGAACCCTTAAAAGCATATACAATACTTTTTAGTGTCCAAAAGAAAGGAATTAAAGCTCCACCTCAAGTTTATCGAGCTTTAGATAAATTAGTTGAGACAGGTAAGATTCATAAAATTGAAAGTAAAAATGCTTTTGTTGCGTGTAGAAATTCAAATTGTGAAATTTCAAAAGCAACTGCATTTTCTATCTGTGAAAGTTGTGAAATGGTTGATGAAATCAGTGATACAAAACTTTCAAAATATTTATCAGGTTTTAATCATAAAAAAGGAATGAAATTTAAAAGATTTAATCTAGAATTTTTTGGCATTTGTAAAAAGTGTAAAAAAGATTAGATCACACCAAAAACATTTCTGCGACAATACTCTCTTTTCATTAAAATTTTTTATATTTTAAAATAATAATAACAAAAGGATAATTATGAAATTTCTAAAAACATTAATTACTATAGTTTTTATTTCTTCATTAAATTTGTCGATTGATGCAAAAGAAATAAAAATGGGTAAAGCTGATTGGGATACAGGTTATTTTCAAGCAGAAGTTTATAAAAAAGCACTAGAGAAAATGGGTTATAAAGTTACTGGCCCAACTGTTATGAAGCCACAGGTGTTTTATGTTGCGGCAGCAGCAGGAGATATGGATCTTTGGGTAAATGGATGGTTTGGAAACCATGACTCGTATGTCAAAGAGGCTATGGGTAAGGTTAAACCTGTAGGCTATGTTGCAAAAAGTGGTGGTCTTCAAGGTTACTTAATTGATAAAAAAACAGCAGACAAATTTAACATCAAGTCCGTCATGGATATTAAAAATCATGCTAAAGAATTTGACTCTAATGGGGATGGTAAAGCAGATATGGTTGCCTGTCATCCAGGATGGGGTTGCGAAAAAATTATATCAAGACACTTTGAAGAACTTGGTCTAGGTGAATTTATTAATCCAATAAAAGCTGATTATTCAGCTGCAATGGCAGATATAATTTCAAGATATAAAAATGGTAAATCTGTTTTATTTTATACTTGGACACCTAATTGGACAGTCGGTACTTTAAAATTAGGTGAAGATGTAGTTTGGATTGAAGCGCCTTTTAGTGAAACAAAAGCAGTAAGTGTGCCTAATGCAACTAAATCTAAACTTAATATGGGATTTGGTGTAAACGACATTAGACCAGCCGCAAACGTTGATTTTTTAAAAGCTAATCCAAAAGTAGAAAAGTTTTTAAAAAAAGCATCTATACCTTTAGCAGATATTGCTGCCCAAAATTTAAAAATGAATAAGGGTGAAAAAAGTGAGAAAGCAATAAAAAAACATGCTGAAGAATGGATCAAATCAAATCAAAAAACTTTCAATAGTTGGATAAATTAAGAAAAGTTTAGCAAATAAGAAAATATGCGCACGAGAGTGCGCATATAAGACATATCTCACTTTTTAGTTGTATTACGGTTACATTAAAATTCTATACATGTTAAAATTTTTTAAATTTAGGAGGGAATATGAGATATTTAAAACATTTAGTATCAATAATTGCAGCTCTAACTATTAGTAGTGTTGTATTTGCCAATGAGATCAAGATGGGTAAAGCAGACTGGGATACAGGTTATTTTCAGGCTGAGATCTATAAGGCGGCTCTTGAGAAAATGGGTTATAAAGTTTCAGGCCCAACTGTGATGAAACCTCAAGTGTTTTACGTTGCGGCAACATCAGGCGATGTTGATTTATGGGTAAACGGCTGGTTCGGTACTCATGATGGTTACATTTCAGAATCCAAAGGTAAAGTAAAACCAGTTGGTTATGTGATGAAGGGTGGAGGAGCCCAAGGTTACTTAATCGATAAAAAATCAGCAGATAAATTTGGTATCAAAAGCGTAATGGATATCAAAAAACATGCAAAAGAGTTTGACTCTAATGGAGATGGAAAAGCAGACATGGTTGCTTGCCCTCCAGGTTGGGGTTGTGAAAAACAAATCACAAAACATTTTGATGAACTTGGATTAGGTGAATTTATCAATCCAGTAAAAGCTGACTATTCGGCTTCAATGGCAGATGCAGTGTCTAAATACAAAAATGGAAAATCAATACTATTTTATACTTGGACACCTAACTGGACTGTTGGTGCTTTAAAACTTGGTAAAGATGTAGTTTGGATTGAAGTTCCATACAGCAAAACAAAACCAACTAAGATCGCTAATGCAACAAAGTCTAAAGTAAATTTAGGTTTTGGCGCTGATGATATTAGACCAGCAGCGAACGTAGATTTTCTTAAAGCAAATCCAAAAGTAGAAAAGATGCTTAAAAAAGCATCAATTCCTCTTGGGGATATTGCTGCTCAGAACTTGAAAATGAACAAGGGAGAGAAAAGCGAAAAGGCTATTAAGAAACACGCAGCTGAATGGATAAAAGCTAATCAAAGTACATTTGATAGTTGGATCAAGTAAAGGTTCAGGTTAATTTTAATGAGTTTAAAATTAGCCCCTTCAGATTACGAAATATACATTCCAATTGGTGAATGGATAGAGGGAAATATTAAAGAGTGGCTGTTTGAACAAAGGCCACTCTTTAAAAAAATTTCAGCCCCAATAGACACTGTTTTAAATAGTTTAGACTCTCTATTTAATTTTATTCCTTTTCCAATCATACTTTTAATATTTATAATTTTCGCTTACAGGACTAATGGAATTAAATTTGCTATATTTTCTTTTTTAAGTTTACTTTTTATTGATCTTGTTGATCTTTGGTCAGAAAGTATGACCACATTAGCAATGATTTTTACTGCTGTTTTATTTTGTATGTTAATTGGAATTCCTCTTGGCATCATTGCTTCAAGAAGCAACACTTTTGAAATTATTTTACGCCCAATACTTGATATAATGCAAACAATACCAAGTTTCGTTTATTTAATACCTGTAGTTATGCTTTTTGGAGTTGGTTTGACCCCTGGAGTAGTCGCTACAATAATATTTGCCTTACCACCAATTATTCGATTAACAAATTTGGGTATTAGGCAAGTCGGTAAAGGTTTTAAAGAAGCAGGATCAAGTCTAGGACTTACAAAATTTTTAATATTAATTAAAATTGAGATTCCTTTGTCTTTAAAAACTATAATGGCTGGAGTTAATCAAACACTGATGCTTGCATTATCGATGGTAGTTATTGCAGCTCTTATAGGTGCTGGGGGGCTAGGTTTAACTGTATATATCGCTTTAGGAAGACTTGATGTTGGTTCTGCGGTTATCGGTGGAACAGGAATAGTAATTCTGGCAATTATTTTAGACAGAATTACACAAAAAATTATTAAATCACACTAAAGACTTTAATTTTTCGATATGTTTTGGAGTAATTTCACAACATCCTCCAATAATTTTTGCTCCCTTGTAATTTAATTTTTTACAAATTTCAAAAAACTTTTTAGGAGTAAGATCTTTCCTTTTTCCAAGTTGAACTTTTGGATTATTTGAGTCAGGTTTCCAACCTGGCGGAATATGTTCAAAAGCATTAATTTTAAACCCAAATGGGACTTTAAGCTTTTTTGCATCTTTCATCACCTCGTTTAAATCCTCAAATGAAACACAAGAGGCCATAATTCCAATGGGTTTATGTTTTTGAACTTTTTTTGCAACAGTTATAAATTTTTCGCCCGAGGGCAACAATCCTTTGCTCCTAATGTGGATACCGACTAAAATTTTTTTCTTGTATTCTTTAATTGCACTCAAACCTAATGAACACTCTTTCCAGCTACTCATTACATCTAAATAAAAAAAATCCACATATGGATTGAGATATTTTGCCTGGGACCTAAAACTTTCTTTTATAAACTTAAGATCTTTTCCAAGATCAGCAAAATAAGTAAAATTTTGAGGTGGCAGACTTCCAGCAATCAAAACTTTTTTCTTGGAAATACTTACGGCTTTTTTTGCTAGTTTTCCTGCTAAAATGTTTAGATTTTTATATTCTTTTACTAAACCATTTTCGATCAATCTTCTTTTTCTGCTACCGAAGCTATTAGTTACTATAATTTCTGCTCCGGCTTTTATAAAATCCAAATGTGTTTTGACAACTGTTTTATGATATTTTCGATTATATAATGCTGAGGCACCCCATAGAGTTCCGTAAGGTTTAACTCCACGGTTAAGGAGTTCCTGGCCCATTCCTCCGTCTAAAATTCTTGTTTGTTGAAAAAAATTATTATCCAGAAACTTCAATTCCAAAAAAAGTAGATATAAAAACTATGATTGCAAAAATAGAAAACCACATAAACCATTGAGATACTACTTTTACTAAAGAACCTTTATCAATACCTTTCCAAGGCATAAAAGTATATGTAGCGAGTGTAACTAAGATTAAAAATAAAAGTAAATTAGTTAAAGTCATTTATCTTTGGTTAAGCAGCATTACTTCTCTAACTTCAGCACCCCTGTACTTAGACAAAGGTCTAATAAGCTTATTTGAAGCATGTTGTTCCATTATATGCGCTGACCAACCGGTAATACGTGACATCACAAAAATTGGTGTATAGAAATCTATATCAATTCCCATCATGTAATAAGTTGGACCACATGGAAAATCTACATTAGGGTGAATGTTTTTTCTATTTAACATTACCTTTTCTAAAATCTCGTACATCCTTGTATATTTTTCTTTTTTCAAAAGCTTTGCAACTTTAAACATGTAGTGTTTCATTGTTGGAACTCTTGAGTCTCCCGTTCGGTAAACTCTATGACCAAAACCCATAACAACTTTTTTCTTATTTAGTGCATTTTCTATCCAAGCTTTTGCCTTTTCAGGTTTTCCAATCTCTTTCATCATATGCATTACTGCTTCATTAGCTCCACCATGTAATGGACCTTTTAAAGATGCAATCGCCCCAGTTATTGCACCATGTAAATCAGATAAACTAGATGTAATTGTCCTTGCTGTGAAAGTTGAAACATTAAAACTATGTTCAGCGTATAATATTAGGGATATATCGAAAGCTCTTACAATTTCTTTATCGGGGACTTTATTAAACATCATCTTAAAGAAATTTTCTGAAAAAGATAATTTTTTACTTGGAGCTATAATTGATTTTCCTTTCCGTGTTCTGAAATAAGCAGCAACAGCTGTAGGGGTTTTGGCAAAAATCCGCATTGCCTTTCTCATATTTGCTTTAGGAGAATTGTCTTTTGTGTCTTTATCTTCTAATGCCATTAAACTTACGCAAGTTCTAATTACGTCCATAGGATGAGCGTTTCGAGGCATTTTTTTAATATCATTTAATATTTGTTTAGAAAGTTTTCTTTCTGATCTCTCAAGTTTAATGAATTTTTTCAGCTGACTTTTGTTAGGCAGTTCTCCATTTAACACTAGATATGCAACTTCTTCGAAATCACATTTATCACAAAGCTCTTGTACTGTATAACCTCTGTAAGTTAAGGCACTGAGTTCAGGTACTACATGTGAAATTGTAGTTTCATCAACAACGATACCTAGCAATCCTTTTTTTATTTCTTCACTCATTATTCATGCCCATCAGTAGAAAAATCTGTAATTTTCTTGTCAGGAGTATTGTATTTCTCATATTCTACTAACTCGTACAACCTTTTTCTAGTCTGCATTTTGTCCATGACGTTATTTTGGTGCCCATCTTTGAATATTGATTTAAGACCTAATTCAACGTTTTGCATTGCCAATCTTTGAGTTGTCACAGGATAAATAACTAAATTATAACCTAAATTTTCTAGTTGAGATCTGTTCAACAATTTTGATTTACCGAATTCTGTCATATTAGCTAATAAGTATCCCTTAGCTGTTTTTCTAACCTTTTCAAATTCACTTTCATCTTTCATAGCTTCAGGAAAAATCATATCAGCTCCGGCGTCCTCATAAGCTTTAATACGATCTAATGTTTTATCTAACCCTTCAACAGAATTTGCATCCGTTCTTGCAATAATTAAAAAATTTTTATCTTTCCTCGCTTTTGTTGACTCTTGAATTTTTTTTACCATTTCTTCTTTTGAAATAAGCTCTTTATTATCTAAATGACCACATCTTTTTTCAGCTATTTGATCTTCTAAATGACATCCAGCCAAACCTTTTCTCTCAAAAGTCTCAATTGTTTTTTTACAGTTTCCAAATCCTGTATCTATATCAACTATTGTTGGGAGATCAGTTACTCTTGCTATTTGATTACTTCTATAGCTTACCTGATCTAAAGTTGTTAAACCAATATCAGGTAAACCTAGATCGTTTGACATAACTCCACCTGAAACATAAACACCATCAAAACCTATTTCGGCAATTAGCTTAGCACATAGAGGATTATATGCTCCGGGAAATCTTAATAGTTTTTTTGATTTTAAATTTTTAATTAAATTTGATCGTTTTTCTGAAACTGTTTTTTTAGTAAAATGCATCCGTGAGAATTTATATTAGAGCAAGATCTAAAAATCAAAGATTATTTAAATAGTATAAATAGTCCAGTTAAAACTAATAAAACAGCTAGTAAATATTCAATAATTTTTTTTATTTTTATATCTGTTACAAATTTTCTCAAACCGCTTCCAAACAATGCCCACAAACTAATCGTTGGAAAACATATTACTGCAGCAGTAATTGTTACAAATGCAACTCCAATAAAAATATTTTCATCAGTAGGAAAAAAACCTGAAGCAACCGTGACAGCAATTGACCAAGCTTTTGGATTTATAAATTGAAATAAAGATGCTTCATAAAATCTTAGAGGTCTACCCGTCTCTTTTTGAACCATGCTAAATGAACCAATCATTTTCCACCCTAAATAAACTAAATAAAAGAAACATAAAATTTTCATATAAAATTGAACTTGAGGATAAAGTAAAAATAAATTTGCTAAACCAAAACAAGTTAAACCTATTTGCAAAATATGACCTAAAGGAATTCCAATTAAATGAGGTAGAGTCCTAATAAAACCGAATTTCATTCCTGACGCAGTAAGCATTGCATTATTAGGACCTGGTGTAAAAAACATAGTAAAATAAAAAGCAGATAATGCTGAAAATAGAGCAAAAGTTATCATAAATATTTTTCTATTATTTTTTCAAAACCAATAAAGTCACTTATTAATTCATCATGTTTAATTTCTTTTTCAGATTTTTCTGTGTAACCGTCTTTTACTAAAACAAAGGGCAAATTTGCATTATGAGCAGAGTTAGCGTCTACTTCACTGTCACCTACCATTATTGTTTTTTTTAAATCACCGCCTATTATTTCAACAACACCCGTTAAATGTCTTGGATCTGGTTTATTAAATGAAAAAGTATCACAACCAGCTACATATTCAAAAAATTTGTACATATCTAATTTTTTTAATAGATCTACGGCTAATCTCTCTTGCTTATTTGTACAAACACCCATCGATATATTTTTATTTTTTGCCCAATTTAAAAATTCCATAGTTCCCCTCAAAGGCTTACTTTTTTGATCAATATTTTTTGCGTAAAAATCTAAAAATTCCTTAGTCATCTCCTTTTTTATTTTTTCATCTTTTATTTCTTCCTTGAATGATCTTTGCATCATTACCCATGCCCCTTTACCGGCGAGCGATTTGATGTCTGATAATTTCTTCTCGGAGTGTCCAAATTTTTTCATAACGTGATTATGTGCTGCCATTAAATCTGGAGCGGTATTAACTATTGTTCCATCTAAATCAAAAAGAATTGTATAAATTTGAGTCATTTTAAAAGTATTAAAAAGAAATATTTTGTGACTTATTTCAGTTACATTATTAATGTAAAGAATTTTTTAATGAAAAGAAATAACAAATTAGATAAGGCAGATACCTATCGTCTTTCTCAAGAAATTTTGAGAAACAAAGCATTAGCAAAGGGTGTAAATTTGATTGCACCAGAGACAATTTTTCTATCAAAAGATACAACTTTTGGAAAAAATGTAACTGTCGAGCCTTATGTAGTGATTGGTCCAAATGTTAAAATTGGAGATAATTCATATATAAAATCATTTAGTCATATTGAGGGAACAAAAATTGAGAAGAGTGTTACCGTTGGGCCGTACGCTAGATTAAGAAATGGAACAATTTTAAAAAATAATTCTAAAATTGGAAATTTTGTGGAAACAAAGAAATCAACTATCAGTCAAAATTCAAAAGTTAACCATTTATCTTATGTAGGTGATGCTTCGGTTGGAAAAAATTCAAACATTGGAGCAGGAACTATTACTTGTAATTATGATGGAGTCAAAAAATTTAAGACAAGAATATCAGAAAATGTTTTTATTGGATCCAATTCATCTTTAGTTGCTCCAATAAAAATAGATAAGGATAGTATTGTAGGAGCTGGATCAGTAATTACAAAAGATGTTAAAAAAAAATCTTTAGCTATATCAAGATCTCCTCAAATAGAAGTGAAAGACTATAAAAAAAGGAAAAAAAAATAATGTGTGGAATTATTGGTATAGCTAGCAACAAACCAGTCTCAATAAATATAATTAATTCTCTAAAAAAATTGGAATATAGGGGTTATGACTCAGCAGGCCTAGCAACATTAACAAATAATTTTATAAATGAGAAAAAATGTTCTGGTAGAGTAGAAGAGTTAGAAAAAATTTTATTTAAAACACCTTCAAATGGCAATATAGGAATTGGTCATGTTAGATGGGCCACTCATGGTGTTCCAAATGTTATCAATGCTCACCCTCATTCTTCTGAACAAGTTTCAGTTGTTCATAATGGTATTATTGAAAATTCAGATGAGATAAAAAAAGAGTTAGAAGCAAAGGGATTAAAATTTAAGTCTCAAACTGATACAGAGGTTATAACTCTTTTAATTACCGAGGCATTAAAAGACAGTAAACCTCTAGAGTCAGTTTTCAAAACATTAAATAAGCTTCATGGTAGTTTTGCTCTTGGTATTCTATTTAAAAATTTTTCAGACATTATTATAGGTGCGCGTAGAGGAAGCCCTTTAGCAGTAGGGTACTCTAATGGCGAAAACTATTTAGGTTCCGACTCTTATGCATTAAAATCAATGACTAATAAAATCTCCTATTTAGATGATGGTGAAGTATGCGTATTAAGCAAAGATAACGTAAATTTTTACGACGCAAATCAGAGAAAGATTAATAAAAAAACTCATATTTTATCAGAAAATGAGAACATAGCGGATAAAGGTGAATACAAAAACTTTATGTCGAAGGAAATTTTTGAACAATCGAAAACTGCAAAAAATTGTATTAATGAATACATAGATAGCTTGAAAACAGATATAAATATTTATGATTTTCCACTTGACCCAAAAAAAATAAATAAGATTATCCTAGTAGGTTGTGGTACTGCATATCATTCTTGTCTAGTAGCTAAATATTGGTTGGAGGAACTTACGTCTATAGATATCGAAATAGATATTGCTTCTGAGTTTAGATATAGGAGGCTTAAGTTTAATAAAAATAATCTTTACATATTTGTATCTCAATCTGGCGAAACTGCAGATACAGCGGCAGCTCTAGATATTTGTAAAAAAAATAAAGTAAAAACTTGCTCAATAATAAACGTGGTTGAAAGCACTATTGCTAGAAATTCTGACTGGGTTTTACCAATTCATGCAGGCCCTGAAATAGGAGTTGCATCAACAAAAGCTTTTATAGGACAGTTGTTAGTCCTTTTTATACTAAGTTTAAAACTTGCAAAAATAAGAAACGATATAGATGAAAAAATATATGAAAAAAATATAAAAAATCTCAAAAAAATTCCTGAGAGCCTTCAAGAAAGTTTAAAAACTGAAAATAATAT
Source organism: uncultured Pelagibacteraceae bacterium (assembly GCA_902596205.1). Lineage (GTDB taxonomy): Bacteria > Pseudomonadota > Alphaproteobacteria > Pelagibacterales > Pelagibacteraceae > Pelagilacustribacter. Next base: position 27,826 of record CACJSY010000006.1, on the reverse strand, counting down.
TCAAGTTATGGCTAAAGAATTTTTAAAAGCTAAAGGCTCAATGTTTTTAGGAAGAGGATCATCTTATCCTATTGCGCTAGAGGGAGCACTAAAATTAAAAGAACTATCTTATCTACATGCTGAAGGTTATCCAGCTGGAGAAATGAAGCACGGTCCATTAGCACTTATTGAGGAAGGGCTTCCTGTTATTATAATTGCTCCTAAAGACAAATATTTCGAAAAAACACTTTCTAATATGCAAGAAGTCATAGCAAGAGGTGGTAAAATTTTTTTTATTACAGATAATAAGAAAATTATAGCCAATGATAATATTAGATTTGGTTTAAGAGTACCTTTTTTAAATAATCTTTTATCTCCATTATTACTCACAATACCATTACAATTACTTGCCTATCACGTGGCATTGCTTAAAAATTGTGATATTGACAAACCAAGAAATTTGGCAAAATCAGTAACAGTTGAATAAAATGTCATCAAAATATAAAGCTATGGTCTTGTCTTGTATAGACCCGAGGTTTCAATCAATTGTTTACAATTATTTAAAAAAAAAGAATCTAAAAGGAAAGTATAGTTTGTTCACTATTGCCGGATCAGCAATTGGTGTCACATCTTTGAAATTTAAAAAATGGCATAAAACTTTTTGGGATAATATTGATATATCTATTAAGCTTCATAAAATAAAAAAATTAATTGTTATAAATCATCGAGACTGTGGAGCCGCTAAAATTATTAGTGGTAAAAAAAAATTTAGGAGGGATATAGAAACAAAAATCCATAAAGTTTCTTTTGAAAAAATTAAAAAAATATTAAAAAATAAGCATCCAAAATTGAAAATAGAATTAAAATTGATTTCTTTGAATAAGAAAGTAGAAAGATTTAATTAATAGAAAAGCAATATAGTTTTTTTCTTTTTAACTTATTAACTGGAATGTTTTTATCTGCTTTATTAAATTTTTTAAAAATTGAAGATTTCGTCTTACTATTTAACCACAAAAAAATTTTTTTGGATTCGTTGATTAAATTTAAACTTAATGTAAGTCTTTTAAAATCCTTTCTATTTATTGGTTTTGTAATAAAATTTTCTCTAAGCTCTTTTGAATTGGGAAATATTGAAGCAATATGACCGTCATTTCCCATCCCTAGTAAAAAAATATCAAAGTGTATTTGTCCTTTTTTAAAATATTTCTGAATTTTTTTTTTATAATATACAGCTGCTTTGTTTATTTCTATATTGCTTGTTTTAAATGGAAATATATTTTTTTTATTGATTTTAATCTTTTTTAATAAACAATCATTCACAAGTTTATAATTTGAATTAATTGATTTTTTTGAAACAAATCTTTCATCACCCCAGAACAAATCAATATTTGACCAATCAATTCTTGATGTAACCATCTTTTTGTATAATCTTTTTGGACTAGGACCTCCGGTTAAAACGAAACTTAGTCTCTTTTTAGCCTTCTTTTTTTTAATAGCCTCTATTTTGAGAATTTTAATAAATTCATTTATAAGCGCGATTTCATTTCTTTTCTTAATAATTTTCATTAAATATTAAAGTAATTGTATATTGTGGCTTGGAAAATTTATAATAGCAATATATATATACCGTGAGTTGAATATGAAAAAATGGAGCTTAAATAGTTGGACTAAATTACCTGCTAAACACTTACCTGTTTATCAGGATAAGGAAGAATTAGATTTAGTTTTGAGTAAAATCAAAAAGTACCCACCTTTAGTTTTTGCGGGTGAAACAAGATCGCTTAAAAAATCTTTAGCAGAGGTAGCTGAAGGAAAAGCATTTCTATTGCAAGGTGGCGACTGCGCTGAAAGTTTTGCGGAATTCCATCCAGATAATATAAGAGATACTTTTAAAGTGCTATTGCAAATGTCTCTTGTTTTAACCGCATCTGCATCTATGCCAGTTGTAAAAGTCGGTAGAATAGCTGGTCAATTTTCAAAACCTAGAAGTTCTGCTATTGAAAAAAAAGATGGAAAAGAGTTACCTAGTTATTTAGGTGACAATATAAATGGTATGGAGTTTACAGAAAAAGCTAGAATACCAGATGCAAAAAGATTATTTAGAGCATACTCTCAATCGGCATCTACATTAAATTTACTTAGAGCATTTTCTCAAGGAGGATTTGCAGACTTGAGACAAGTTCATCTATGGAACTTAGGTTTTATTAAAGACAAAACTAAAGGTAAGTACAAAGAAATTGAAGATAAAATTAGTGATGCCTTAGCTTTTATGGAGGCTTGTGGAATTAATTCAGATAATAATCGAAGGTTAAGATCAGTTAATTTTTACACATCTCATGAAGCGTTACTTCTACCTTTTGAAGAGTCAATGACTAGAATAGACTCAACAACAGGTGAATATCATGATACCTCAGCACACTTTGTATGGATTGGTGATAGAACAAGACAACCTGACGGCGCTCATGTCGAGTTCTGTAGAGGAATAAAAAATCCTATAGGATTAAAATGTGGTCCAACTTTAAAACCCGATGAACTTGTAAATCTTTGTAATATATTGAATCCTGAAAATGAGCCAGGTAGACTTACTTTAATATCAAGATTTGGTGCAGACAATGTTGATAAATATTTGCCAAAATTAATTAAAGCTGTAAAAAAAGAAGGCTTAAAAGTAGTTTGGTCTTGTGACCCTATGCACGGAAATACCATCAAAGCAGCCACAGGTTTTAAAACAAGAACTTTTGAGAGTGTTTTAAAAGAGGTAAAAAATTTCTTTGCTGTTAGTCAAGCAGAGGGAAGCTATGCTGGTGGATTACATGTTGAAATGACTGGTCAAGATGTGACAGAGTGTACGGGGGGAGCTCAAAAAATCTCAGAAAATGATCTTGCAAATAGATATAGAACTCATTGTGACCCTAGATTAAATGCTGACCAAGCATTAGAGTTAGCTTTCTTAATTTCTGAAGAAATCAAGAAAAACTCAAAAATTTCAAACAAAATTATTCAAGCCGCGTCTTAATAATTATTGTAATTATTAAGACCTAACCTTAAAAGAGAGGTAAGGTATTAATTATGGATGTAAAAAAAAGAGCTAAATTTATCACTGATTGGATCGACGGCTATTGTGAGACAACTTCTTACAAACCTAAAGCACTAGTTGTTGGAATTTCAGGTGGAATAGATTCTTCCGTAGTGAGTACTTTATGTGCAAATACTGGTCGAAAAACGATTGTGTTAACAATGCCAATAAAACAAATTAAGTCTCAACATGACTTAAGTCTCTTGCATGCTAAATGGTTAAAACAAAAGTACAAAAATGTAGAACACCATTTGTTGGAAATGGATAAAATTTTTAACTCGTTTTCTCAAGTTTTAAATAAATTTGATAATGAACATGGATATGCAAATTCAAGAGCAAGATTGAGAATGGCAACTTTGTACCAAGTTGCAGCAGCTAATGATGGAATTGTTGTTGGAACAGGTAATAAGGTTGAAGATTTTGGTGTTGGTTTTTATACTAAATACGGTGATGGAGGAGTTGATATTTCTCCTTTAGCTGATTGTAATAAAACACAAGTTTGGGAACTCGGAAGACATCTTGGTGTTTCAAATGAAATAATCAATACCCCGCCAACTGACGGATTATGGGACGATGGAAGAAACGATGTTCAACAGCTTGGAATGAGTTACGAAGATCTTGAAAAAGCTATGGAAAATAAAAATGATCCAAATTACCAAAAATATTTAAAAATTAGGGAAAAAAACTTACACAAAATGAATCCAATACCAGTTTGCAAATTTAATGAGTGATCTTCAATTAACTAATTCATTATCAAGAAAAAAGGAAGTTTTTAAACCAATAAATCCTGATAAGGTTTCTTTGTACGCTTGTGGCCCAACCGTTTATGACAAACCTCATGTTGGTAACGCACGTAGTCTTGTAGTATTTGATGTTTTGTTCCGAGTTTTAAAAGCACTTTATGGTAAAAACGTAAAATATATAAGAAATATTACTGATGTAGATGATAAAATAATTGAAGCATCAAAAAAAAATAAAAAAGATATAGAAGTTATTACTAATGAAGTTACAAAAATATTTCACGATAATTGTAAAAGTTTAAACTGTTTAAAACCAACAGAAGAACCGAAGGCTACTGACCATATTCAAGAAATGATAGAAATGTCATCATCTTTAATTTCAAAAGGCTTTGCATACGAAAAAAAGGGCCATGTATATTTTGAGGTAAATTCTTTTAAAGAATATGGAAAATTATCTAATAAAAATTTAGACGAATTAAAAGCAGGAAGTAGAATTGAAATATCTGATTTTAAAAAGAATCCTATGGATTTTGTTTTATGGAAACCCTCAAAAGATAATGATCCAGGTTGGGACTCTCCTTGGGGAAGAGGTAGACCTGGCTGGCATTTAGAATGCTCAGTAATGAGTGAAAAGTATTTAGGAAAAAATTTTGATATACATGGAGGAGGGCTTGATTTAATTTTTCCCCATCACGAAAATGAAATAGCTCAATCTTGTTCAAATAATAAAACTAAAAGTTTTGCAAATTATTGGGTGCATAACGGTTTTGTAACAATTAATAAAGAAAAAATGTCGAAGTCTTTAGGAAACATAATTACTATTTCTGAGGCAGTCACTAAATATTCGGGAGAGGTAGTTAGATTAGCTCTTCTAAGCGCACACTATAGTCAACCACTCGATTGGAATGAGGAACTTTTAAAAAATCAGGAAAGAGTATTAAATAAATGGTACAATCTTTATTCAGATCAAAATGAAATAACTAAAGATGATGTCGATGAGATTTTATTAGATGATCTCAATACACCAGGGTTGATAGCTAAAATACATGAATTATATAATGCTGCTAGCAAAGGAGACGACCAAAAAAAATTGAAATTTAATCAAGCTTGTAGACTTATTGGATTATTTGGTTTAACGAAAAAAGAGTGGGAAAGTACAAAAAAGAAAAAAATTAATATATCTGAAAGTTATATTGAAAAAAAAATAGAGCAAAGAAAAAATGCAAAAAGTAAAGGAGATTTTGCATTAGCAGATAAAATAAGAGATGAATTACTTTCTAAAGGAATTTTAATTGAGGATCAAAAGCAAAAAACAATCTGGAAATTTAAATGACTAAAGAAAAAATATTTATATTTGACACTACTTTAAGAGACGGAGCCCAAACTGAAGGTGTAGATTTCTCAATTGAGGATAAAAATAAAATAGCTAAAGTTTTATCAGATATAGGCGTAGATTACGTTGAAGGAGGTTGGCCAGGCGCTAATCCTGTAGACACAAAATTTTTTTCAAATCCTCCAAAAATGAGTAAAACTTTATTTACTGCATTTGGTATGACAAAAAAAAATGGAAGAAGTGCAGATAATGATCCTGGTTTAGCCTCCCTAATCAATGCAAATACTCCAGCTGTTTGTGTGGTAGGTAAATCTTGGGATTTCCATGTGAAAGTTGCATTGGGAATTAAAAATGAGGAAAATTTGGAAAACATTAGAGAGACCACCAAACATTTTGTAAAAAATAACAAAGAATTTTTATTTGATGCTGAACATTTTTTTGATGGGTACAAGGCTAACCCTGAATACGCAATTAATTGTTTGAAAGAAGCCTATGACAATGGGGCTAGATGGGTTGTTTTATGTGATACTAATGGTGGCACATTACCAAATGAAATTCGAGAAATTGTGTCAAAAGTTTCAAAAGAAATCCCAGGCAAAAATCTTGGTATCCACGCACATAACGACACGGAAAATGCTGTAGCAAATTCTCTGGCGGCAGTTGAATGTGGGGTAAGACAAATTCAAGGGACTATCAATGGACTTGGAGAGAGATGTGGAAACGCAAACCTAATGTCAATTATACCCAACTTATGTCTTAAAAAGTCTTTTTACGATAAATATGAAATAAATATAAAAAGAGATAAACTCTCATCTTTAACAGAATGTTCAAGACTGTTAGATGAAATACTAAATAGAAAACCAAATAAAAATATGGCTTATGTTGGTGCTTCAGCTTTTTCCCACAAAGGGGGTTTACACGTTTCAGCAGTGAAGAAAGATCCAAAAACCTATGAACACATAGATCCTAAGTTAATAGGCAATCATAGAAACATAATAGTTTCAAATCAAGCTGGTCGATCGAATATATTATCCAGACTTGAAAAATATGGAGTCAAAATTGACTCAAAAGATCCAAAGGTTCAAAAAATTTTAGATGAAGTAAAAGACAGGGAGTTTAGTGGTTACTCTTATGATGGAGCTGACGCTTCATTCGAACTACTAGCAAACCGACTTCTAGGTAAAGTGCCGGAATATTTAAAAGTTAAGAGTTATGACGTGAATGTATCAAAATTCAAAAAAATACAAACTAAAGCAAGCGTAGTTTTTCTAATTGACGGTAAAGAAATTGAATGTCACGGGGAGGGTAATGGACCAGTAAATGCATTAGATAATGCTATTAGATCAAATTTTAAAAAAGTGACAAAATATTATAATTTTTTTTCTGATTTAAAACTTCTTGATTATAAAGTTAGAATTCTTAACACAGGGACAGAAGCAACCACAAGAGTTTTGATTGAAAGTACAGATAAATCAGGAGTGAGCTGGTTTACGGTAGGTGTATCACCAAATATAATTGAAGCTTCCTTTAAGGCATTAATAGATAGCTTAGATTATAAGTTATATAAAGAAAAAGCACCCGCTAACTTAAATGAAAAATAAATTTGGTTTTATTTTAATCAAACCTCAGTTAGGTGAAAATATAGGTGCATGCGCGAGATCTATGAAAAATTTTGGATTTCAAAATTTAAATATTGTATCTCCAAAATTCTCATTTCCGAATCATAAAACTAAAGTTACAGCAGTTGGGGCTTATGATATTATTAATAAAACAAAAGTTTTTAATTCCACTGAAAAAGCAGTGAGTGAATTTGACTTAGTTTTTTCACTAAGCGCAAGAAGACGAGATATTAATAAAAATCACATAACAATTAATGATTTTTTCAATATTTTAAAAAAAAGAAAAAATTCTAAAGTAGGCTTAATGTTCGGACCAGAAGCATCTGGCCTTTCAAATATTGATTTATCGCTTTCTAATTATATTTTGCAAATTCCAACTGCCAAAAATTTTAAATCATTAAATCTTTCTCATTCAGTTACATTAATCTGTTATGAAATATTTAAATTTAATAATAAAAAGATATTTAATAAATCTGGAAAAAAAATTAAGATATCATCGAAATTAAATATAACTTCATTAGTGAAACATTTGATAAAACTTTTGGAAAAGAAAGATTTTTTTTTACCAATTGAAAAAAAACAGTCAATGTTACTAAATATTAATAATCTTATTTATAGACTTGAACCAAATGACAAAGAATTGAGGATTTTAGCCAGTATTATAAGTTCTTTGAGTAAAAATAAATATAAACCGTAATTGACAAATGGATCTGAAACCTTATAAACACACAATTATTAAATATGACTAAAAGACTCAAATCTAAACATAAAGTAGATAGAAGACTTAGAGCGAATATTTGGGGAAGACCTAAAAGCCCTTTTAATTCTCGGGCTTACCCTCCAGGGCAACACGGACAAAACAAAAAAGGTAAACCTACTGATTATGGTATTCAATTGCAGGCAAAACAAAAACTTAAAGCTTACTATGGCAACATTAATGAAAGACAATTTAGAAATATTTATAGGAAGGCACTTTCTAAAAGAGGCGATACAACAGAAAATTTAATTGCCTTACTTGAAAGCAGACTTGATACGGTAGTTTATAGAGCAAAATTTGCACCTACTGTATTTGCAGCTAGACAAATGATTAATCATGGCCATATAAAAGTCAATAAAAAGAGAGTCAACATTTCAAGCTATGTTGTAAAAAGCACTGACTCAATTGAAGTAAGGGAAAAATCAAAAAAATTAACCATCATAGATGGATCCTTGCAAAGTAAAGAGAGGGATGTTCCTGAATATATACAGCTAGACGATAAAAATAAAATTGTTAAATTAATAAGAGTGCCTAAATTTGCGGAAGTTCCTTTCCCAGTTATTATGGAACCAAACTTAGTAATTGAGTATTACTCTCGATAATCAAATTAATTTTTTTTCTTCGAATAATTTTTTTAATTCTCCTTTTTCAAACATTTCTTTCACGATATCACAACCACCTACAAACTCTTTTTTTACATAAAGTTGGGGGATGGTAGGCCAATCACTAAATTCTTTTATTCCCTGTCTCAAATTTTCATCCTCCAGGACGTTCACACCTTTAAAATTTACTTTTAAATGTTTTAAAACGTTTGATACAGCCATCGAAAATCCGCATTGCGGAGAGTCTGGAGTGCCTTTCATAAATAAACAAACATCATTATCATTAATTAAGCTCTCTATTTTTTTATTTATTTCCATTATTTTCCTTTTGTAGTTATTGATAAAGCATGAAGTTCATTACCCATTTTACCTTTTAAAGATTTGTATACAAGTTTATGTTGATCTATTTTACTTAAATTATTAAATTTAGACGATGTTATTGTAGCTGAATAATGATTATTATCACCCATAAGGTCCTCAATTTCAATTGAAGCATCAGGTATTGAATCTTTTATTAATTTTTTGATCTCTTCTATAGGCAAAGGCATTAGTAAGTATTATACCATTCATTATTTATTTTAAATAAATCTTTTACATTTATTTTTAATTCACTTTCAATTTCAAAAAAATTTCTTTGCGTATATCCTATATTTTCATAATAAATATCGTTATCTTTCAGTATTTTTTCCACTTTTGTTGAATTATTTTTTTTTATTTCAATTATATATCTCGCCTGATCCTCACCAAAAAGGTACTTGATTAAATTTGTTAATTTCTTTGGTTTAAATATTTTAGCTCCATATCCTGATGCAATAGACATTTCTGATAAAGCAGTAATTAAACCACCACTTGAAACATCATGTGAAGATAAAATTAAATTTTTATCAATTAACTTAAGAAGATTTTCTCCATTATTTTTTTCATTTAAGAGATTAATTTCTGGAGGCATACCTTCATCAATTGAGTAATTTTCTTTTAGAAAACAACTTTGCTCTAAGTGGCCAAAAGTTTTACCTATAAGTAATAAACTACTGTTAGCCTCCTTAAATGAATGATTTAAAGGTTTAGATAATTTTTTTATTAACCCAACACCACCTATTACAGGAGTTGGATAAATATTTTTTTTATTCGTTCCATTGTAAAATGAAACATTGCCAGAAACTACAGGGTAATTTAAAAATTCACATGCCTGTTTAATACCTTCCAAACATTCTGCAAATTCTCCCATAACCTCTTGATTTTCTGGATTACCAAAGTTTAAACAATTAGTTATAGCTAGAGGTTTTGCGCCCACAGTAATTAAATTTCTCCAATTTTCGCAAACTATTTGTTTGCCGCCAGTTAGAGGGTAAGATTTACAATAATTAGCAGAAGAGTCCACTGATACGGCGATTGCTTTATCCTTATTATGTATTCTAATTATTGCAGCGTCAGATCCAGATCTTTGCACTGTATCGCACATTACCATTTGATCATACTGATTTGTTATCCAGGTTTTATTGGAATGATTAGGACTTGATAAAATTTTTATTAAAGCATCTTCGATTTTAATTTTTTTAAGATTTTTTAATTCAATTGTATTTTTACGAGGTTTCTTTTTAATCCATTTTCTACTGTAAATTGGTGCTTTAGATGCTAAAGCCTCAATTGGAATTTCTCCTACAACTTTATTATTAAACTTTAAAGAAAGTTTATTAGTGTTTGTAGTTTTACCAATTACCACAAAATCTAAATCCCATTTATCAAATATTTTTTTAGCTTTCTTTTCTTTGCCGTCTTCAAGTATTATCAACATTCTTTCTTGACTTTCAGATAACATCATCTCATATGGCGTCATATTATCTTCCCGGCATGGAACTTTATCAAGTTCGAGCTCAAGACCAAGAGATCCTTTTGATGCCATTTCCACACTTGAAGACGTAAGTCCAGCAGCACCCATGTCTTGAATAGAAATTATTGAGTTGTCTTTCATTAGTTCTAAACAAGCTTCCATTAAAAGTTTTTCTGTAAAAGGATCACCTACTTGTACCGTTGGTTTTTTTTCTTCAGAATTCTCATCAAATTCAGCTGATGCCATTGAAGCTCCGTGTATTCCATCCCGACCTGTCTTTGATCCAACATAAACTACAGATTTATTTAACCCTTTTGCTTTTGAGTAAAAAATTTTGTTTTTTTTTGCATGACCTACAGCCATTGCATTAACTAAAATATTTTCATTATAAGTCTCGTTAAATTTTGTTTCCCCAGCTACGGTCGGTATTCCTATACAGTTTCCATATCCTCCTATTCCGGAGACCACACCATTTAACAAACTTTTAGTTTTTGGATGTTTTGGATCTCCGAAATGTATAGAATTTAATAGAGCTATAGGTCTTGCGCCCATTGTAAAAACATCCCTTAATATACCACCCACTCCAGTTGCAGCACCTTGGTACGGTTCTATGTAAGAGGGATGATTGTGACTTTCAATTTTAAAAACAATTGCATCATCATCCCCGATGTCAATTACACCTGCATTTTCCCCAGGTCCTTGAATTACTTGCTTTCCTTTAGTTGGTAATTTTTTTAAATGAATTCTTGATGATTTATAAGAGCAATGTTCATTCCACATTGCTGAAAAAATTCCAAGTTCTAGTAAGTTAGGTTCTCTTTTTAATAATTTTTTAATGCTTTGATATTCTTCTGGTTTTAGTCCGTGTTTGTCAACTATCTGGTCAGTAATTTTCATCTTAGTTTAGTAAACTTGAAAAAAGATTTATACCATCTTTATTTGAAATTATATCATCCACCATTCTTTCAGGATGGGGCATCATTCCTAAAATATTTTTTTTGTCATTTAGAATCCCAGCGATATTTTCTAATGATCCATTTGGGTTCGCCTCTTGATTTCCATTTCCATTTTCATCACAATATTTAAAAGCAATTAAATTCTCTTTTTTTAACTCATCAAGATGCTTTGTATCTGTGAAAAAATTACCCTCATTATGTGCTATATTAATTTTTAAAATTTGATCTTTTTTATATTTATTTGTAAATTTTGTTTCATTGTTTAACACTTTTATTTGAACATCTTTATTTATAAATTTTAAATTTTTATTTCTTAATAAAGTGCCTTTAAGCAAACCAGTTTCAGTTAAAATTTGAAATCCATTACAAATACCTAAAACCAAACAACCAGAATTAGCAGCTTTAATAACCTCATCTATGATTAAAGATTTTCCAGCAATTGCTCCAGATCTCAAATAATCTCCATAAGAGAAACCACCAGGAACAACTATTAAATCTGACTTGGGTAATTTTGTATCTTTATGCCAAACCATTTGATTTTTGAATTGCATTTTTTCTAATGCAACAGCAATATCTCTGTCACAATTAGAACCAGGAAAAACAATAACAGAAGATTTCATTAAATTTTATTTATTTTGTAGTCTTCTATAATAAGATTTACTAAAAGTTTTTTACACATTTCATCGACTTTTTTTTCAGCATTCTTCTGATCATTCTCATCAACCTCTATTTCAAAATGTTTACCCTGTCTTATACTTTTTAAGTTGTTCATACCCATATTTACTAGAGTATTCTCTACAACTTTTCCTTGGGGATCTAATACATCTTTTTTAAGAGTTACTGTTACTGAAAATTTCAATTTATTTTTTTTTGAATTTTAAAGGGATTGTTTTTCCAAAATTTACTTCACTTATATTTGTTTCCTCCGGCATTATGCCCAATCGTCTTGCCACTTCTTGATATCCTTGAATGATATTACCCAAATCTTTTCTAAATCTATCCTTATCTAATTTTTTTTCTGTTTTTGAATCCCATAAACGACAAGTATCAGGGCTAATTTCATCTGCTAAAATTATTTCGCTTTCTCTTCTGTCTTTATTCCAGGTTTTACCGTATTCAATTTTGAAATCGACAAGCTTAATACCAATTCCTCTAAACATTCCAATTAACAAGTCATTAATTCTAAGCGTCATTCTATCTATAATTTGAATTTCTTTTTCTGTAGCCCAATCAAATGAAAATATATGCTCCTTTGAAATTAAAGGGTCATTAAGTTCATCTTTTTTAAAACAATATTCGAGCAATGGTTTTTCAAGAACCGTTCCTTCCGGTATTCCAAGTCTTTTTGTTAGTGAGCCAGTTGCGATATTTCTTACTATGAATTCAATAGGAAAAATTTCGGCCTTTTTTATTAATTGTTCTCTCATATTCAATCGTTTTATAAAATGGGTTTTGATTCCACATTGGCTTAAATTTGTTAAAATATATTCTGAAATTCTATTATTAAGAACACCTTTGCCCTCAACACTAGCTTTTTTTAAGTTATTAAAAGCAGTAGCGTCGTCTTTAAAATGTTGGATAATAATATTCTTATCTTTTGTTTCGTAAAGAATTTTAGCCTTTCCTTCGTATAATTTTTTACCTTTATTCATGTGATTATTTTTTCAGACTTCTACTGAAAATTATATTAATTTTTTTTGTATGGTAACTAAAATTAAATAGTTTTTTAAGTTTATTAACAGGTATTTTATTTGTAATTTTTTTATCAGAGATAATTTTGTCATAAAATGAAGTATTTTCTTTCCATGCTTGCATCGCATTTGTTTGAACAATTTTATAAGATTCTTCCCGAGTAAAACCTACAGTAGTTAATTCTAAAAGGACTCTTTGTGAAAAAAAAATACCATTAGTTAAGTTTAAATTTTTTTTCATATTTTTTGGATAAATATTCAAGTCTTTCACAACGTTACTCAATCTATGAAGGGCGAAGTCTAAAGCGATGGTTGTGTCAGGTCCAATGTTTCTCTCCACCGCGGAGTGAGAAATATCTCTCTCATGCCATAAAGCAACATTTTCTAATGCTGGAATAACACTTGATCTAATTAATCTTGCTAAACCAGTTAAATTTTCACTTAATATTGGATTTTTTTTGTGCGGCATAGCAGAGGAACCTTTTTGTTTCTTACCAAAAAATTCTTCAACTTCTAAAACTTCTGTTCTTTGAAGATGTCTGATTTCAATTGCAAATCTTTCAATTGAACTTGCAATAATACCTAATGTTGAAAAATATTGCGCATGCCTATCTCTCGGTATTATTTGTGTCGAAATTGGTTCAACATTTAATTTAAGTTTTTTTGCAACGTATCTTTCCACTTTAGGATCTATATTTGCAAATGTTCCGACAGCTCCAGAAATTGCACAAGTTGAAATTTCCTTTATCGAGTTTTCCAAACGTTTTTTGTTTCTGAGAAATTCTTGATAAAAAGTTAACATTTTCAAACCAAATGTAATTGGTTCAGCGTGGATACCATGACTTCGTCCAATACATAAAGTGTGCTTGTGTTTTATAGCTTGTTTTTTTATTGATTGAAGTAATTGATTTATATCTTTTATCAGAATTTCACCAGACTGTTTTAATTGTAGATTAAAACACGTATCCAACACATCTGAAGACGTCATTCCTTTATGCAAATATTTAGCCTCTTTACCAGCACGTTCAGTAATTGATGTCAGAAAAGCAATTATGTCATGTTTGACCTTATTTTCAATTTGTAGAATTCTTTTTGGATTTATTTTTGCCTTTAATTTAACTTTTTTCACAACACCTCTAGGAATTATTCTAAGTTTTTCCATTGCCTCAGCTGCTGCTAATTCAATTTTAAGCCAAATAGAGTATCTATTGTAATCTTCCCAAATACTTTTAATTTCTTTTCTAGAATATCTTTCAATCATTAATATCTAATCTAGTTGATCACTTGATAAAGTAAAAATTTCATATCCTTTATTAGTTACACCTATTGTATGTTCAAATTGTGCTGATAATGTCTTATCTTTAGTGACTGCAGTCCAACCATCTTTTAATGTTTTAGTCTCAAATCTACCGAGGTTAATCATTGGTTCAATAGTAAAAATCATACCAGATTTTATCTTTTCACCTGTTCCTTTCTTTCCATAGTGAAGGACATTCGGTTCTTGATGAAATGATTGTCCAATTCCATGTCCACAAAAATCTTGAACAACTGAAAATCCATTTGACTCTACGTGACTTTGAATAGCTGAACCAATGTCTCCTAATAAAACTCCATCTTTTACAATTTCAATTGCTTTCATCATTGCTTCATAAGTTGTTTGTATTAATTTTTCAGCTTTAACTGAAACTTCACCAATTTTGAACATTCTACTTGTATCGCCATGCCAACCTTCTTTTAAAGCAGTAACATCAACATTCATAATATCACCATCTCTTAGGATTTTTTCAGAGGGTATTCCATGACAGACAACATGATTAACTGATGTGCAACATGATTTTGGAAAACCTCTATAGTATAATGGAGCCGAGTAAGCTTTGTGGTCATTAATGTACTCATAACAAGTTTTATCTATTTCATTAGTAGAAATTCCAGGTTTTACAATTTTGCTTACTTCATCTAAAGCACCAGCAGCAATAGATCCAGCTATTTTTGTTTTTTCAAAAGCTTCTTTAAAATTCTTACTCATTAAAAATCAATTTTATTTGTTTATTTAGTTTTATTCCTTTTGATGAAAATTTACAATCGTAGCAAAGTATTTTTAAATTGTTTTTAACAGCTTTACTTAAAGCATTAGCATAATTTGGATCTATATCTTTAGCTATTGTAAAAGCATTACAATCATTTCTTTGAATTACAAAAAGGATATAAACCTTAAATTTTTTTTTACTAGCTTTTATAAGCTCCCCTATGTGTTTGAGCCCTCTTAAAGTTTCTGCATCAGGAAATTCAGCAAGGTTTCTTTTTCTTGAAAGAGTTACGTTTTTGACCTCAATGAATGACTGGTATTTTTTACTTGAAACTAGAAAATCAAACCTTGTATTAGCCCCAAACTTTGTTTCAGGCTTAATATCAATATTATTATTAAACTCTTTAATCAAATTATTTTGAAGAGCATCATGAACAATTTTATTTGTTGAATGAGTATTTATTCCAACTTTTGTTTTTTTAACTTCAATAATTTCTAGAGTATATTTTAATTTTCTTTTAGGATTATTAGATTTACTTATCCATACCTTGTTACCTTCATCCAATAACCCATGCATAGAACCTGTATTTGGACAATGAACAGTTAAAACTTGATTATTGACTCTCACATCAGCAAAAAAACGCTTATATCTTTTAATTAATAGTCCTGGTATTAATTTGTTATCAAAATTCATATATTAATTACTTCTATGAAGAAAATAACTAAAAAAGTAAATGCTGCAATTTTAATTATTGGCAATGAAATTCTCTCTGGTCGAACCCAAGATAAGAATATTTCATTTATTTCTCAATGGTTAAATGCAAAATGTGGGATTTCAGTTAATGAAGTTAGAATTATCCCAGACGATGAAAAAAAAATTATAGAAAATATTTTAATTTTATCTAAAAAGTTTAATTATGTTTTTACCACAGGAGGCATAGGTCCAACTCATGATGATATAACGGCTCAATCAATTTCTAAAGCTTTTAAGGTAAAGTACGAGTATCATAAAGAGGCTTACGCAATTTTAGAAAAATATTACGGTAAAAAAAAATTTAATGATGGTAGAAAAAAAATGGCTAAATTACCAAGAGGGGCTAAATTAATTTATAATCCTTCCAGTGCTGCCCCAGGATTTATTATTAAAAATGTTCTATCTCTACCCGGTGTGCCGTCCATTTTGAATTCAATGATTGAAAATACTAAAAGATATTTAGTCAAAGGTTTAAAAGTCCATAGCAAGACATTAAATCTTTATACTGTTGAAAGTAATATATCTAAACAATTAGGTCTCATACAGAAAAAATATAAAAAATTTGTTGATATTGGAAGTTACCCTTTTTTCAGGCTTGGCAAAATTGGAGTAGCCATTGTAACTAGATCTAACTCTATATCGAAATTAAATATAGTAAACAAAGAATTAATCAGTTTAGTAAAATTTAAAAAAATCCAAATTCTAAAAATTTAAATTAAATCATAAACTTCATCTACAGTGATGGACTCTATGTCTGAAGTATCATGAATTTTTTTACTATCTAATATTTTTATGAAATTATTTTTTGGAGCAAACTTTTCAGAACTAGTTGGACCAAATAAAACAATCATTGGAATATTTGCAAGCCCCATCATGTGCATTACACCATTATCTATCGATACTGCTTGATCTAATCTAGATGATAATGCAGTGACTAAAGCAGGGCAGGATAATTCAGATGTTGACTCCGGAAATAAAGCACCAGGAACCTGATTTCTAATTTTTTCAATTATGTGTTCTTGATTTTTTTCAATAAAAAAAACAGGGATTTTTTTTTTAATTAGAGATTTGTTTGCGAGCGAAATAAATTTATAAATTGACCAACTTTTTTTTCTATATTCATTCCCCTGAGTTATTGAAAACCCGATATAATTTGTTTTTGGTAATAATTTTTTTGCTTCACTGAGTAAATTTTTAGGAAGTTTATTACAACTAAAATTTATATTTTTAATTTTTTCTCCTAAAAATATACTCAAATTTTCGAGATGATCTTTTGATTCGTATTTTACTTTTTTAGTGGAAAATAGATTATTGAAAGTTGTTGAATAAAAATGATTATGTGGAATTCTTTTTAAAATTAAGGAATTTCTAATTTTTGATTGCAAATCAATGATTAAATCAAATTTAACTTGATTAGTTTTAATAAAGTTTTTTTTAGCTAATAACAAATGCCACCATCTAAAACCAAAATATTTTAAATTTAACTCTAGAGTTTGAATCTTAATATTATATTCTTTGAGTTTACCCTCAAAGTGGTTAGGGTGAGCTCCTAAATAGAATATATTTGATCTTCTATAATGATTTTTTAGACTAAGTAATAAAGGTATAATTTGAATAGAGTCTCCTAAACCGCCACCGGAATTGTAAATTAAAATTTTTTTCATTGGATACTTATACTTTAACTGGAAGTAGACTGGAAGACAGGGAAATAGTATAATATACTTTTACTAACGAAAAAAATTTAGCTGTTTTTATTAAAAACTAAATATTTGTATAGAGGCTAATAAATAAATCAGCCCCAACCAAGATCTTAGTCTTTTATTAATAATTGTAACCATTCTTTGATTTCTGACTATAAACCTACTGAATCCAATACTCATAAAAGTGGGTATACAGCAGAAAATATAGGATAATAAAATATATTTATCCAATGCAGTTAAATAATCCAGTTTAGGAATATCATCTGAAAAAACAAAGTTATATGCAATCAAAGCTAATAGAGCAACTATAGAAGTTGTTAATCTCGATTCTAGATGGTGAGTAGGAATCCATAAAACAAACCACGCGACACTTAATATTAGAAAAACAGGGATAATAATTTTATAAACATAATGAGCAGAGTTTCTCTCGATATCTAAAACTACGTTGATAGAATTTTCATGGAAAGGATATATTTTATTTGAATAGGGACTGTAATAGTTATCTAAGATTAATTCTTCACTTTCTATATAAGCATTAGTAACAGTCCATTCTTTTAAATAATTTTTTGAGATATTATTTATGTATTCTTCTAAATTTAGAAATGCGCCTTTTTCAGGAGTTAAAAAAGTTACTGCAGCATAACCTGTTTTTGGCTGAATCTCTGAAATGTTTTGACTGCTGTGTACATTAGTTTTCATTGAAACTTTTAATTTCTGTTTATCGAAAGGAAAATTTTTAAAATTAAAGACTTGTCTGAATTGTCCTATACCACTTTCAGTTCTAATAGTTTTTACTTCATTGTTATCATAAGTAAAATATACGGGATAACACTTATCAGGGACTGGATTTTTAATACCTTCCCTTATATCGACATCGTATTTGTATTCATTAATATATACTTCTTCTATAGGATAATAACCTATATCTGGGGTACAATATGTACTGTCCTCCCCCAACAATCCTTTAGCTAATGAATTAAGTTCAGGTCTTTTATTAGTAAAGTTTGCGATAAATGTTATTTCTAGTAACCCTTTGTTAGTATCAATGTTATTTATAAATTCTAAATAAAAATTAGATAGCTTAATATCATTATAATTATAAATATTGGGTTTAAGAGAGATTATTTGGTTATCTTTAAAAGTAAGTTTTGCTTCAATATTTTGTTTATGAAGTTTTCTTATTTCTTCATCTGAAGTTTGAGATAAATCTATATCATTATATTTTTTAATAGAAACACCTGGTTGAATATCTTTGTTAAATAAAGAAAATCTTATAATAGGTAAATTTTGATTATCTCTTTTTATGATAATTTTTTTGTTATTTTTATCCCAAGCAAAATCATAAAATATTCCAATATCATTCCTTCTTTCTTGAAAAGGGTATTGTCCGATAATTTCTGTATAGTTTTCATATATTTTATCGTTAAACTCTTTTTCTACTGCATCTAATTCGGCCTTAGCTTGAAAAAGATGAGATGATACAAGGCTTAAAAAAAAGAATAAAAAAACTTTATATTTTATAAAATTCATAAACAATAAGTTGAGTTTGATTTATTATAATCATAATATTTAAAATGGCAAAAATAAGAAAAAATGCCTCTATAGAGAGTGGTTTAATGGAGGTTTTAAAAATATTATCTGATGAAGAAATTAACAAAGCAATAGGCAAAACCTCTTCTTATGTAAGAAAATGCAGCAATCCTGATTTAGCTCAACAGATAGATCACAACGATTCATTTAAACTTGACCAAGCTTGTATACAAAAAGGTAAAGCACCTCCTTTGCTAACTGCTTATGAATATATGATTGCTCAGTTATTAGATAAAGCTGATAACTTTGAAAATAAGGATATTAATGAAATGTTAGTTAAGTCTACAATTTTGCATGGCAAACTTACAGAATTAGTTAAAGAAGCTAAGGATCCTAAAGGTGAAAAGGGTGAAGACATTTCAGATTTAGAAAAAAAAGATATTTTTGAAGCAATAACGGATCTAGAAAACAAAATCCTTAAAATCAAACTTACAATTGATAGTAAAGGCAAGTAACTGTAATTATTTTAAGATATTTTTTCATATTTATCCCATTTACCATCTTGATCGTAATCGTAAGCCATAGTGTCAGCTGAACCATCATCATTTTCATCAATTCTAGCTCTGTCAGCATTACCATCTAAGTCATCATCGAAAAAAAATATTTCAAAGTTTTCATTTTCATTTTCATCAAATGCCACTGTTTCAATTATACCATCTTCATTAGCATCTATAACAGCTGTATCTATTTTTCCGTTTTTATTTTCATCTAAAAACCATACATCGGTGGATCCATTTTTATTAATATCTCCTTTTTGGGCGTTAGGATACTTTTTTTCTATATTATTTTTTTTTACTTTCTTATCTTTTCTAGTGATCCAGGTAGGACTCTTTTTTTTCTTTTGAATAAATTTATTTCCTTCTATTTTTTTTTCCGGTTTATTTAAAAACTCAATCATATTATTTACTGATATTGCAAAATTTAAATTTTCACCATCAGCAGTAAATGTATTAACTCCGATTAATTTTTTGCTTTTATTAAATAAAGGGCCACCCGAGTTACCTGGATTTATAGGAACCTGAATTTGTATCACATCAGCAAAGTGATGAGAATTTTTATATTTCCACTTATAATCCTGTCTTAATTGACTCACCATTCCATTATTAAAGCTCCAGATCAAGTCTCCTGGATGGCCAATTGCAAAAGCTGTCTCACCAACATTTACGTTGTTATAATCACCAAATTGTACAGGTTTAATATCATTCGGTAGACCATTGATTTCTAACAAAGCTAAGTCTTTTTCTTTATCTATCTTTATTACTTTAGCTTCAAAAGAGTCTAAATTATCTATCATATATCTTTCTTCAACCAAATTTTCAGGCTTTAACCACACTCTTACTTTCTTAGAGCCTTCAACAACATGCCAATTAGTTACTATTTTTTTTCCATTGTGATTAATTACAAATCCAGAACCTGAACCATTTTTTTTATAGTTACCGATAAAAACTACACTTTTTGCATAATCTTTAAATATTTCTTCAGCCGGTCCTTTAAATTTAGTTCTAGAAGACCTATTTCTATTACTGCTTATTAGTTTTGGTCTTACAATATTTAAGTAATTTTTATTATCATCTACATTTACTTTTAATTCATTAACTTTTTTTTTATCAGTCAGAGGAGTAACCGCAATACTAATAGACTCTTTTCCTCTAACTTTTGACTCTAAAATAAATTTATTTGATATATCTGCGTTAGCTACAGAAATATGTAAAATTGTAATAAGTAAAACTAAAAATTTTTTACTCATTTAAGATTTTTTTTTGGTATAAATATAAAATCACCTCCAAGATGCTTCCAGGTATCGGGATGGTAGTAATAAGGTTTTTGATTATAATTTCCAGCAAATGCATTTTCTAAATTAAATGCTATTGATCTCATATTCAAAGGATTAGATTCTTTTTCAAAAATATTTAACATATTTATAAATGAAAGAGCAAAAATAGAATTTTTTGAGTTTGGAGCAGTATCACTTACTTGACCTAGACTTCCAGAAGACAAAACACTTCTTGATCGCAAGTCTAAGTAATCTTGTAGTTTCGTATTTAAAATTTTGCGATCTTCATTATTTTCCAAATCAAGTATATTTATCCCTTTAAATTTTCCACCTACATAACACGAGTCAACCATCAGTGCTAAATGATGGGCCTTAATCTCAGTAAGAAATATATTTAACTCATTTATATTAATCCAGTCGCCATTACCCCATTCTAAACTACCATCTTTTGGTATCCAATAAGCTTGTTCTGCTTTAACCATTCCGTGACCAGAGTAGTAAACTAAAACATAATCGTTAGTTGTAGTAAGCTTTGATAGATCTTGAAAAGCTTTAAAAATCTCTTTCTTAGTTCCATCCCTAACCATCATAATTTTTTCAAATTTATAACTTTTATCTAGGACTGATTTAATCGCGTTAATATCGTTGACAGGTGAGACTAAATCATCCCAACCATTATCGTCATAATTTGAATTACCTATTAATAATGCGTAATATTTACCATTTGGTTTTAAATTTATTTTTTTAATATTTTTCCTTGGCAAGGTTCTCGCAATAGTTTTTTCTTCTACGATATTGGCTTTGTACAGTTTTGCAATTTCGTTTTTGTTAGCATTGAATTCAAAATTTAACTTTTGTTCACCATCACTCGTTTTGGCTTGACCCCAACCTTTGTTTTTTGTTTGAGATGTTTTTCCTACAAATTCTATTCCATTTGAACAATTTCCTGATACTCTTGATGTCAATTCTCCAGAGTCTACAATTAAAACTGTTGAACCAATCTGGCAAGTTGTTTTCCCATCATTGAAGAAGCCTACACCTTTACTAGTCTTGTAAAATCCATCAATCTTTTCTGAGTATTGATCAGGTTTTACGTAACCATAAAACAAGTAATTACCACCTTCACTATAACCAGTAAAATATATTGCACCATCTGGTAGCTCATCAATATTTTTTATAAATTTATTTTTTGTTTTTTTTGTTATCCAAGTTTTAACTTCATTTGAGATTTTTTTTTCTTCCTTTTTAAACTCTTCTTTATTTTTTTTAATTTCTTTTTTTTTAAGTTTAATCCATTGAGTTTTTTGTTTTTTCTCCTCTTTAATAATTTCTTTAGATTTGTCGCTTTTTTTTGTTATCCAATTAGCCTCAACTGATGAGAATAGAAAAATACTTGTAAAAAGCAGCATGGTAAGTTTTTTACAATTTTTGATCATAGGAATATTTTAGATTAAATTAAAAAAAATTCTATTATTTATTTACCTTCTTTTTGGCAATCTACCTCCACTTTTAATACAATCTTTGATTGTTGAGAATTTCTTGAAATATTTTGTTTGATCGTAATATCGTGAACCAGCTTTGTGACAAATACCTGTTTTTGATTTTTTTACAGGAGGATTGGGTTGTTCGCATGAAACAATAAAGATTATTGATAAAACAAATATTATTATCTTTTTCATAACTTAAATATAAAGATTTATAAAAAAACGTCTTGTCCAAATAATCTCTCCACTTTGGACAAAAAAATTTTTGTCCAATTTTCAATCTAAACCTGGACAAGAATTTTTTTAAATAACAATTATATTTCAATCATGAAAACAAAAACAAAGGAGACACAAATGAGAAAAGTAAAAATACAAGAAGATACGAATAGTACTTCAGTATTGCAAATACTAGGGTTTTTATTAGTTGCTTTTGCAATTGCAGACTTTGCACTGTCATGGGCTGGAGTAAATCTAACAAGCTTCATGGGTGCAGCATCAAGATTTTCCCCAATGATCTTTGGATTTATCGGAGCTACATTAATGAGTGCAGGAAAGGATGGTGACTAGTAATCAATTTCTCCCCTTTAAAAAAGGGGAGAAAAAGATCAAAAATGAAATCATTTATTAATTCAACTATTAGATTTGTAATTTCTTTAGGAAAATTTGGAATTATGTTTTACACAATATCTTTAGTAAATATTGCTTTAAATTCGCCAGATAGCTTTAGATATTTAAAAAATGGTTCACCCATGCTAAAATTAAGTGGAACTTATATTCAAGACAGAACAAATTCAAACATAAGAAGAAAAATAGATAATATTATTAAAAATAACGATGGGGATTTAATTATCACATGAGCTCAATCTTTTTACTAATGAGATATATCGTTTTCTACTGCCACTGTATGTTTCAAAAGGCTAATAATAGTGAAAAATTAAAGGTTGAAATAGGAATAAAACTATAATGAAATTAAAAAAATTAATAAATTCAATAAAAAGGTATTTTAAAAAAAATAGAATGAGCTACGAATTTAAAAGTACAAAAGTCAAAACAATAGAAGATAAAATCAAGCTTAAAGATCAAGCTACAACTGATGGTAAAAATAATTTGCCAAGAACTGATTCTGAGACTTTTTCAAATTGTGAAAATGAAGCAATTGTTTCTACTGATGAAATAAGAAATGAAGAAATAGAAAATAGTGTTGCTTATTTAAATAGTATTAAAAATAAAATTATAGATAGTACAGCCAAATTAGGTCAACAACATTTTTACATAGACAACTTCAAAAATAGAATTCAACAAACTTTAACAGCAGCTGAGGGCAGATTATCTAATTTAAAAAGTTCATTTATAACTCACAATAATGAGGTAAGAAATTTTAAGTTAGAAAACAAATTAGATCGTGAGCCGAAATCTTTAACAACTTTAAATATAATAATAGGTTTAGCTGTTATAGCTATCTTATTTGTAATTGAATTAAGATTTAATGGTAATTATTTAGCGCCAGCAATGGGTGGGGGAAAAAAAGAAGGTATTGCAGTTGCAGGAGGTGTTGCTGGTTTGAACGTTTTTGTTTCCTTTGCTTTTGGTTTCTTCGCTTTAAAAAATTTTCACCATGTTAATAGCTTAAGAAGAATTATTTCAAAGATTTCTATCTTATTTTATGCAATCTTCATTTCTTACTTAAACTGGGCTTTAGGCGCATATAGATCAATACATGAAAAAACAGGGGAAAATATAAAAGATTTAATACTGGGAACTGCTGACACATCAACAGGATCTGGTAACGCATTATTTCCTTGGACAGTTGATTTATCATTTATATCTTTTACTTTAGTTTTTATAGGATTAGGATTTGCCATCGCGTCATTAATAGATGGTTACTTTTTTGGTGATCGATATCCAGGATATGGAGAGGTTGGTAAAGGTAAAAATGATGATAAGAAAGAAATTAATAGAATAAGAGAACATTTGGCAACCGAAGTAAATTTGGTTTTTAAAAACGAAATTAAAAAAACTGGAGAGAAAAGAGACTCAATTATATCTGGTATTTTAAGAAAAAATTGGGTTCCAAACATTACTTCATTAGAGAATACATTTGAGGGCTACAGACGTTTTGCATCTAAACTTAATGAAGATTTAGATCACATAATAGGTGAGTATAGATCTATAAATGGTATGTTTAGAACTCAGTCAGAGCCTAAATATTGGAAGGACAGTAGTGGCAAGGTTAAAACTCGCTATTATGATATGCGACCTGAAAAATTAAACCCAGAAAATGTTTATAGAGATTTTGTTGTTTTATATTTAAATAAAGAACAAATAGAAAAAAAAATTGAAGATTATCAAAATAAAATTCAAAAAGAAGCTGATGAATATATAAATCAGATAAACTCTTTAAATGAAAGTGTTAATAAAAAAATTGAATCTTTAAGGGAACAATATAGTGTTGAATAGATTAAAAGTTTTTTCAATTACATTTATCTTATTTATTAGTAGCACAAGTCTAATAAATGCAAAAAATTTTCCACCAGGTTACCCTGAATGTTGGCAAGATAATAAAAACCCGATAATTTTAAATCCTAAAAGCTCAAATCAATTTTGTCCTCTAAACTCTAAATTAGGTCACAAATTCTTTTTAGTAGACTTTACCTCTCCATTAAAGCTTGCACAGGTTGACTGGATTAAGGGAAGAATATTTGGCGATACATTAGTTAAAACTACACCGCCATATCATAAAATATCTTATATGAAGATCGATGATACTCCACCCCAATCGCAAGTCATTAGTTATTCAAAATGTAGAGCTAAAACAGGAGATAAATCAAATTTTATTGGGGAAGAAACAAATAGTGGTTGTGAGGGTGGTAAACAAATCAAAGAAGTTTTCGATGCTTGGAAAGTATTAAATGCAAATTTTGAAAATAAATTTATTAAACCAAATAATGTTGAGGGAAAACAAAGCTTAATATTTGAATATTTTTTTCATGTTTTAAGAGAAAATAAAACTGATTTTACACAAGATTATCCTGAAAGAGAATTAATTATTGTATCTGATTTAATGCAATATTCTAAAAGATTTTCATTTTATAATCACTGTAAAACTAATTTAGAAATTGTAAAACCAAATAAATGTAAATCATTTGCAAATTTAATTAAAAATAAAAAAGTAAAGAATTATATAGATGACAGAAAACCAAATAAACAAACCTTACAAAATTTAAAAGTAACAATTTTATATATTAATCATGATTATGAAACTAGAGATGGTCTATCGAGTTCACTCGTAAAACTTTGGGAAGATTTGTTTAATTATATTGGAGTTCAGGATTATGAGATAATAAAACAACTTGATATCCAATAATGTTTACAGACCCTTCATTTCTTTATATTTCAACAGTTTTGCCTCCCATCCTGCTGGGGTTAGCTGTTTGGAAATCAGATAGGTTTCCTGAACCAGGTAAATTTTTATTTTCATCTTTTTTACTGGGAGCATCGATAGTTTTACCTTTACATCTATTCATAATGCTTGCTGAGGATCATTTAGGTCCTTTGTTAGGTTTAGATATAAACGCTTACAATGAATATATTGATGGTGGTTATAAAGTAGAAGGAGCTACTTTTCCTGTAGCAGAAAATGCATTTCAAAGTTTTTTTCGAGCTGCTTTCTTAGAAGAGGGATTAAAATTTGCGTTACTTATTTTCTTTTGTGTCAGGCTATCAGCTTTAAACGAACCAATGGATGCAATAGTTTATGGTGCTGCTATAGGTCTTGGTTATGCAGCAATAGAAAATGTCGGTTATTTATCTAGCTCTAATCTAGAAAATGCATGGACAATGCAAATGGTTAAAACAAGATATTATCCTCTTGTTATGCATATGGGTTTTGGAGTTTTAATGGGGTGGTTATTAAGTCAAAATTTATTTGAAGAAAGAAGTATTTTCAAAAGAAGGATAATGTTAATTTTATCTTTATCTTTACCAATAGTTTTTCATGGCGCTTACAATTACTATGGAGCCGCTAGCATATTTCCACTTTTATCTATTATTTTTATGATTTCTATTGTTTATTACCATAGAAGAGAACAATTAAAAAAAATTACAGAGTCAATAGACAAAGCTAGAGTTGAAAATATTGAAGTTCTATATTCCTATTTATCGGCTGTTATTTTAGTGGCCTTAATAGTTATGTCAGCCATTCTTTTTTAAGTATGAAAAGATTTTTTTTAATAATAGTGTTATTACTAGCTTCTGTTAACCAATTAATAGCTAATGATTTGAAAGACTTTGAAATCGAGGGAGTTAGTATTGGTCAAAGTCTTTTAGATTACGCAACTAAAGAAGAAATTAATTCTATACAAGCAGGATTTGATTACAAAACTGATAAATTTAGAACATATAGATTTGAAAAAATTCGTGATCTTAATCAATACGATAAATTAAATGTAAGTGTTAAAACGGGTGATAAAAATTTTAAAATAGTGGGTATTGCAGGAATTTATTATTATAAAAATTTAGATGAGTGTAATTCATTGAAAAAAGAAATTCAGTCTTATGTTAAAAAGGAATTTAAAATTAATGATAGTGATATAACTAAGTTTCCTAGTTCAATGGATAAGACAGGAAAATCAATAATTTACGGCATACAAAATTATCTAAAACCTTATCCTAGTCTTGAGTCAATAAATATTAATTGTTATGATTTTACAAAAGAGAGTTTAATGAAAGCAAATTTAAAAGTATCTGTTAATACTCACGAATTTATGGATTTTATTATAAATAACTAAAAGGGGAAAACATCATGGAATGGATTATTATTATCCTAGTCGTCGGAGCAATTTATTACGGTATGTATAGACTTGCATTGTCAAAAAATAGAAATCCTTGGAATTGGATTTTACCAAGTATTTTAATTTCTCCAGTAATACTTATTATAATACTAGCTTGCTGTAGCTCTTTACCAAAAAAAAAAATAAAAAGAAGAAAAAAATAAAAGGAAAGTAAAATTGAAAAAGTTTAAATATATTTTATTAATTTTTTGTGCTTTTAATTTTTCAAATTTATATTCAGATGATTTTCATACAACTTTAAAAAAAAAAGCTGATCAGGGAGATGCAATATCTCAAAATGATCTAGGACATATGTATTTAGATGGATTTCCTGATTACAATATTGAACAAGATACCGACAAAGCCATTTATTATTTGAGTAAAGCGGCAGCTCAAAATCAAGTCAATGCAATGACTACTGTTGGATGGGTTTATTTTGAGGGAACTCATGGTGCGCCAGTAGATTATGAAGAGGCAGTAGGGTGGAACAAAAAAGCTTCAGATTTAGGATGCTCTATTGCAAGTTATAACATGGGACTATTTTATTATGGTGGATTAGCTGATCTGGATCAAAATTTAAACGAGGCAAAAAGATTTTGGCTTTTAAGTGCATCCCAATATATTAATCCAAAAAATATTTGTCGAGCAGACCCTGATGAATTGCTTCGGGAAATAAATCAATATAACAAAAATCCATCAAAAGAAATGCAAGAACTAAGAGATTTTTTTATCAACCTTTTAAAATCTGAGCCCGTTTAAGAGATAAAATAAAAAAAATTTACTTATCAATCTTGTTCAATTATAAATGTAAGCATAAATACTCATGAAATTCATTAATGCCCTCGTGGTGAAATTGGTAGACACAAAGGACTTAAAATCCTTGCCCTTTTGGGAGTGCCAGTTCGAGTCTGGCCGAGGGCACCACTTAAATAATGAATAAAACCTTAATTATATCTGATAAGAATTCAAAATCATTATTTATTAAAAAAAAATTACTGAAAATTTTAAAGAAACAAAACTTAAGAATGAGAAATGTTGTCATTGTAATCGGCGGTGATGGCTTCATGCTTCAAACTTTAAAAAAG
>CACJSY010000005.1 GCA_902596205.1 uncultured Pelagibacteraceae bacterium | reverse complement strand
GGTAGAATTGGTGCAGTCCACTCTGTGGTGTTTGGCGGATTTGCTGCAAACGAATTGGCCAGCAGAATAGACGACTCAAAAGCAAAGATTATTGTTACAGCATCATGTGGTTACGAGCCTGGAAGAACAGTTCATTATAAACCTTTGGTTAATAAAGCTTTAGAACTTGCAAATCATAAACCTGATAAGTGTATCATTTTTCAAAGAGAGAAAGATAAAGCAGAATTAAATCCTAAAATAGATATTACCTGGGAAGAAGCACATAAAGATATAAAACCAGCTGAATGTGAGCAAATGAACGCTAACGATTATGCTTACATTCTTTATACATCTGGAACAACTGGTTTGCCAAAAGGCATAGTAAGAGATATTGGAGGACACATCGTTGCATTAAAATGGACTATGAAAAATATTTATAACATTGAACCAGACGATGTATGGTGGTCAGCGAGTGATATTGGCTGGATTGTTGGTCATTCATACATTGTATACGCTCCATTATTTTATGGATGTACTACAGTTTTATTTGAAGGCAAACCAGTTGGAACTCCAGATGCAGGGGTTTTTTGGAGAATAATTTCAGAACATAAAGTTAAATCTCTTTTTACGGCACCTACAGCTATCAGAGCTATAAAAAAAGAAGATCCAAATGGAGAGTTTTTTAAAAAATATGATTTAAGTAAATTTGATAAACTTTTTCTTGCAGGAGAGCGAGCTGATCCTGATACTATTAAGTGGTTTGAAAAACTTTCAAATTCACCAGTCATTGATCATTGGTGGCAAACTGAGACTAGCTGGGCAATCACATCTGATTGTACTGGGATAGAGTCATTTCCTGTAAAATATGGCTCAGCATTTAAACCAGTTCCAGGATATGATTTAAAAGTTTTAAATGCTGAAGGTAAAGAAGTTGGGCGAGGTAAAATGGGTGACATAGTTGTTAAACTTCCTTTGCCACCCGGAACTTTTCCAACACTCTGGGGTGCCGACAAGCGGTACAAAGAAAATTATATGTCCACTTATCCGGGTTATTATCAAACTTATGACGCAGGACATATTGATGAAGACGGTTACGTTTGGATTATGTCTAGAACAGATGACATTATAAACGTAGCAGGTCATAGATTATCTACTGGGGCAATCGAAGAAGTATTAGCTGAACATAAAGATGTAGCCGAATGCGCTGTTATTGGTATTGCTGATAAATTAAAAGGGCAACTTCCTATTGGCTTACTTGCTTTAAAAGCTGGAGTTACAAAAGATAAGAAAGATATAATCAACGAATGTATAAAGATGGTCAGAGAAAAAGTTGGTCCCGTAGCAGCTTTTAAAATAGCAATTGTCGTAAAAAGATTGCCAAAAACAAGATCAGGAAAAGTTTTAAGAGGAACAGTAAGAAAGATTGCTGATAATGAACCTTATAAAATGCCAGCCACAATAGATGACCCGGCTATCTTAGATGAAATTAAAGCTGACTTAGTTGAGAACAAAATTTTAAAACTTTAGAGGTTTACCTTTAGACTCCACGACCACTTTGCCATCAGACATCACCAAATGACCATTTACGATTGTAGCTACAGGAAAACCTTTTACCTTATAGTTGTTAAAAGGTGTCCATCCACATTTACTGGCTATCATCTCATTTTTGATAACAACGTCTTTATTCATATCGGCAATTGTTAAATCTGCGTCGTAACCCTCTTTTAAATATCCTTTATTTTTAATCCCAAAAATTTTACAAGGATTTTCACACATTAAGTTTATTAGTTGTTGAAGAGTTAATTTTCCATTATTCACATGGTCCAGCATAATTGGAAAAATAGTTTGAACACCTGGCATTCCTGAAGGAGAGTTTGGATATTCTTTGTCTTTATTTTCTTTTAAGTGTGGGGCGTGGTCGGAACCCAGTACATCGACTATATTATTCTTAATTGCTAACCATAAACGATCATAGTGTTCTTTAGTCCTTAAAGGAGGATTCATTTGAGCATAAGTTCCAAGTTTGTTGTAACAATCTGGTGCATACATAGTTAAATGCTGAGGTGTAGTTTCGAAAGTAACATTTTTTTTGTGCATAGCTAAAAAATCTACTTCTTCTCTTGTCGTAACATGAAGGACGTGAATTTTTTTATTATATCGCTCAGCAATTTTAACCACCCTTCGAGTAGAAGACATTGCAACTTCTGCATTTCTCCACTCAGCGTGTGAATGAACGTCTCCTTTTTTAATAAATTTTTTTCTAAGTTTAATAATATCTTCGTCTTCAGAGTGAATAGAAACAATTCTATCACTACTGGAAATTACTTTTTCGATATCGGCCTCTTTATCTACTAATAAGTTCCCTGTGGATGAACCTGCAAATAATTTAACACCACAACATCCTTCAACATCTTTTAGTTTGGCAAGTTGATTAGTATTGTCAGGTGTTGCTCCAAAATAAAAAGCATAATTACTATGCATTCTATTTTTAGCTGCTTGTAACTTTTTATCAAACTCAACCAAATTAGATGTAGGAGGGTTAGTGTTAGGCATTTCAAATAAAGCGGTTACTCCGCCTAACACCGCAGCTCTACTTCCGCTTTCTAAATCTTCTGCATCAGTTGATCCTGGCTCTCTAAAGTGAACTTGAGTATCAATGATACCTGGCAAAACAACTTTATCTGTAGCATCATAAACTTTTGAGCTGTTAAGTTCGATTTTGCCAATCTTTTTAATTTTATTATCTAGTAAACCAATATCTGTTTTTGTGAGCTTACCATCTATGTAGCAAGAACCGTTTTTTATAATGAGACTAAAATTATCGGACATGATTTAAAAAATATATTATACAGTATATATTTACAAATATGGAAAAAGATCAAATTATTTTATTTGAGAACCGTGGATTAATCTCAATAACAGGTGAAGATGTCAAAAATTTTCTTCAAAATATCATTACTAATGATATTGAAAAAGTAAGTTCATCTGCCTCGATATTTTCAGCTCTTTTTACACCTCAAGGTAAATATTTATTTGAATTTTTTTTAATACAATCAAAGAAAGGTTATTTATTAGATTGTGATAATCAATTTACAAATGAGATAATAAATTATTTATTAAAATATAAATTAAGATCAAAAATTGAAATAACAGATCTATCTGATGATTATATAATTGGAATAATTAACTCAGAAAAGTTTTTAGATATACAAAAAAGTGAAAATAAAACTGGAGATACGATTGAATTTAGAGATGGTCCTCTATTTCTAGATCCTCGAAATAAAAGTTTAGGTGCAAGAATAGTCTCAACATTAGAAAAATTGCATCTCACAATTAAAAAGTTAAACCTAAAGATAATAAAACCTGATACATATTTTGCAAAAGCCCATTCTTTAGGAATTCCAATAAAAGGTATTCAAAATTTAAAAGATCAATTATTTGGATTAGAGGCAAACTTTGAAGAGCTTAACGCAATTGATTTCAAAAAGGGATGCTATATCGGTCAAGAAAATACTGCTAGAATGAAATTAAAGGAAAAATTAAGAAGAAGATTATTGCCAATCTACTCTTCTGAAAAATTAAATGTTGGAGAAGAACTATTTTATAATAAGGTTAAAGTTGGCAAGATACTTATAGATCAACCCTATCCGTTTGGTTTAATAAAAGTGGTTGATCCTAACATTAAAGAATTTGAAAATACAGAGCTTCTTGCAAACACCAAAAAATGTAAAATTTTAAAGAGCGTTTAATAATCTTGAAAGAGAAGCTAAGATCCCATAACCACTCAATTCAATAAAAGCTATAACTAAAATTATAAGCACTATTCGTTTATTTTTTTTTAAATATTCAATCATAAATAACCTTTTTTGGTGCGGTCGGAGAGACTCGAACTCTCACGGGAAACCCACACGCCCCTCAAGCGTGCCTGTCTACCAATTTCAGCACGACCGCTTTAATAATGCGACAATAAATGAATGACAATATTAGTTCAAGTTGATAGATTAGAATAAGTATGTCTGCACAAGAACAGTTTAATAGAAGCTCTTCTGAGATTTATAAAAAGATCTCGAAACACGTTCCTGAAATAGAGTGGAAAGTGCATGCACCTCTAATAGAGAAAATTAATAAATTAAAAAAAGATAAGAATGCTGTAATTCTTGCTCATAATTATCAAACGCCAGAAATATACCATGGAGTTTCTGATATTGCGGCTGATTCATTAGCCCTTGCAGTTGAAGCTGCAAAAACCTCAGCTGATATAATAGTTCTTTGCGGAGTTCATTTTATGGCTGAGACAGCAAAATTAATGAGTCCAGATAAAAAAGTTTTAATTCCTGATATGGATGCTGGTTGTTCACTAGCTGCTTCATTAACTGGTGAAGATGTGAGATTGTTAAAAAAACAATATCCGGGTGTTCCAGTTGTTTCGTATGTAAACACTTCAGCAGACGTGAAAGCTGAAACAGACGTATGTTGTACCTCCGCTAATGCAGTTAAAGTAGTAGAGTCATTAAACACTGATAAAGTAATATTCTTGCCTGACCAGCATTTAGCAAATTATGTAGCTAAACAAACTAAAGTAAAAATAATTTCTTGGAAAGGCTCTTGTATTGTGCATGAGCAGTTTTCACCAAAGGAAATTCAAGATATAAGAAAAGCAAATCCTGGAATTAAAGTTATAGGTCACCCCGAGTGTCCAAGTGATGTTTTAGATGCATGTGATTTCGCTGGTTCAACTGGTGGTATGATCGATTATGTTAAAAAAAATCAACCTAAGAAGGTTATGTTGGTTACTGAATGTTCGATGAGTGATAATGTTCAAGCAGATAATCCTAATGTTGAATTTATTAAGCCATGCAATCTTTGTCCTTACATGAAAAAAATTACCTTACAGAAAATTCTTGATTGTTTAGAGAATGAAAAGAATGAAATTTTCATTGAAAAAAAAATGGCTAAAGCAGCAAGACAATCTGTACAAAGAATGACTGAAATTGGTCGTTAGATCAGTGCAAAAATTAAATCAATTTTATATCAAATCAGTAGTAAAAATGGCTTTGGAAGAAGACCTAAGACCTAGAGGTGACATAACTACTAAACTCATAAAATCAAAAAATGAAATGATTAAGGCTAGGATAATAGCTAAACAAGATGGAATAGTTGCTGGATTAGAGTTCTGCAAAGCGGCCTTTAAATTGATTGGAAGAGAAACAGTCTTCATCAAAAAAGTCTCTGATGGAAAAAAAATTAAAAAGAACAAGGTGATTGCTGAAATAAAAGCTATGACAAAAACCATCTTAAAAGCTGAAAGAACCGCTTTAAATTTTCTGAATCATGCCTCAGGTATTGCAACAATTACTAATCAATTTGTAAAAAAGATTAGTAAAAAAACAAAGATCTGTTGCACCAGAAAAACAACACCGAATTTAAGAACACTTGAAAAATATGCGGTTAAAAAAGGCGGAGGGTATAATCATAGATACAATTTAAGTGATGAAATTCTTATAAAAGATAATCATATCAGTGTATCTAAAAGTCTTAGCGGTTTGATAAAAAAAGCTATAAAAACAAAAAAAATTATTACTGTTGAAATAGAAAATATCAATCAACTCAAACAGGTTTTAGGTTTAAATTTTAAAAGAATACTTTTTGATAATATGAACTCCTCACAATTGAAAAAATGCATTAAGCTTTGTAAAAACAAATATCAAACAGAGTACTCTGGTAATGCTACTTTAAAAAATATCAAACAAATATCGAAAACAGGGATAGATAGAATTTCTGTAGGAGCGATTACCCACAGCGCTAAATCATTTGACTCAACTTTATTATTTAGATAGTTCTGCTTGAGCTGCTGCTAATCGTGCGACTGGTACTCTAAATGGAGAGCAGGAAACATAGTTTAGTCCCGTTTTAGAACAAAATTCAATACTCTTTGGATCGCCCCCGTGTTCACCGCAAATACCTAACTTGATATTTTTATTTGTCTTTCTTCCTCTGGAAGACGCTATTTCTACAAGTTCGCCTACCCCATTTTGATCTATACTTACAAATGGATCTATATCAAAAATTTTATTATCAATATAATCATTTAAAAATTTTCCTGAGTCGTCCCGGCTTATTCCAAATGTTGTTTGAGTTAAATCATTCGTTCCAAAGCTAAAAAAATCAGCGTGTTTTGAAATAGACTTCGCTTGTAAAGCGGCTCTTGGTAATTCAATCATGGTGCCTACCATATATTCAAGTTTTAATTTTTTTTCTTTTTCTATTTCTTTAGCAATTTTATTAACTAATGCTCTTAAAATTTTTAATTCAGACTCAGTTGAAACTAGCGGTATCATTATTTCTACAAAAGCTGCTTTTACTTTTTGTTTTTTCAGTTCAACTATAGCTTCAAATATTGCTCTACATTGCATCTCATAAATCTCTGGGAAGGAAATACCAAGTCTACATCCTCTATGTCCAAGCATGGGATTTTCTTCATGAAGTTCTGCTATTCTGTCTTTAACCTCTTTAGCTGATAAATTTAAGGATCTCGCGACTTCCTCTATGTCTTTGTCAGCTTTTGGTAAAAACTCATGGAGTGGTGGATCTAGTAATCTTACTGTTACAGGTAAACCTGACATAACTTTAAATATTTTTTTAAAGTCCTCTTTTTGGTGAGGTAGAAGTTTATCTAGCGCACTATTTCTGTCATCTTTTGATTTAGACAAAATCATTTGTCTTACGGATAGAATTCTCTCCTCATCAAAGAACATATGCTCAGTTCTGCACAAACCTATGCCCTCAGCACCAAATTCTCTAGCAGTTTTACTATCTGACTCCGTTTCAGCGTTTGTTCTTACTTTTAATTTTCTAAATTCATCAGCCCATTTCATTATTGTAGAGAAGTATCCAGAAATTTCCGGTTGAACAGTAGGAACTAACCCTTTCATTACTTTTCCGCTTCCGCCATCTATAGTAATAATATCTCCCTCTTTAATAATTATTTCCCCAGCTTTGAATTGTTTTAACTCATAATCGATTGTTATTTCACTTGAACCTGAAACACATGGTCTTCCCATTCCTCTTGCTACTACTGCAGCGTGACTCGTCATTCCTCCTCTTGCAGTAAGAATTCCTTTAGCTGCATGCATTCCATGTATATCTTCTGGTGAAGTTTCTAACCTCACTAATATTGTATCTTGCATCATCCCGTTTAATTTCTCTGCTTCATCAGCAGTGAAAACAACTTTACCACTTGCAGCTCCGGGTGATGCAGGTAATCCCGAAGCAATTACCTCTTTCTCAACTTTTTCGTCTAAAGTAGGATGTAATAAAGTATCTAAAGTATTTGGATCAATTCTTTTGATTGCTTCTTTTTTTGAAATTAATTTCTCTTTAACCATATCAACTGCAATTTTAATTGCTGCTTTAGCAGTTCTTTTTCCAGATCTTGTTTGAAGCATCCAAAGTTTATTATTTTCAACTGTAAATTCGATGTCTTGCATATCCTTATAGTGCCTTTCTAACTTAAGAAATACTTTTGCAAGTTCTTTATAAACTTTAGGCATAGCCTCTTCCATTGAAGGATCTTTGGAACCTGAAGCTTGTTTTGCTTTTTTTGTAATATATTGTGGAGTTCTCGTGCCCGCTACAACATCTTCACCCTGCGCGTTTATTAAAAATTCTCCAAAAAAAGAATTCTCTCCTGTTGAAGGATTTCTAGTAAAAGCAACACCTGTTGAACAATTATCACCCATATTTCCGAAAACCATAGCTTGAACATTTACAGCTGTGCCCCAATGATCTGGAATTTGATTTAATTTTCTATAAGTTTTAGCTCTTTGGCTTTCCCAAGATAAAAATACAGCATTTATCGCTCCTAATAACTGTTCTTTTACATCTTGAGGAAAATTAATTTTTTTTTCTTTTTTTACTAATTCTTTAAAATTAAGAATTAAGCCATCCCAATCGCTCTCGTCTAAATCTGTATCTAGTAAGACTCCTTTGGTTAACTTGTAATTATCAATTAGCTCTTCAAACAAATATCCTTCGACCCCCAAAACTACGTTGCTATACATCTGTATAAATCTTCTATAGCTATCTTTCGCAAATCTACCATTGGAGGTTTTCTTTTTTAAAGATTCAACTGTTTTATCATTTAGGCCTAAATTTAAAATCGTATCCATCATGCCTGGCATTGAAATTCTAGCCCCCGATCTTACTGAGACTAGTAATGGATTTTTAAGATCTCCAAATTTCTTTTTAGTTTTCTTCTCAATATTTAGTAGTTCGGAGTCAATATTTTGTATTACTTTTTTGGGTAATTTTTTTTTATTTTTGTAAAAAAGATCACAAACATCTGTTGTAATAGTAAATCCTGGAGGAACAGGTAAACCTAATCTACCCATCTCACCAAGATTTGCTCCCTTTCCGCCAAGAATATTTTTTTTATTCTTTAATTTTTTTGCAGATTTATCATCAAAACTGAACACCACTTTTGTCATTACAAACCTTCTAATTTTGAAAAATCAATAAAGTTGTCAAAAGTGTTACAAAACATTTTTAGCAACTCTAATCGATTATTTTTAATATCCTGATTTTCATCATTTACTACTACGTTGTCAAAAAAATTATCCGTGAATTCTTTAGTGTCAGAAAGCTTTATCAACAAGCTTTCATAATCTTTATTATCTTCTTTAACTGTAAAAGCTTTCCGAATCTCATTTATTTTTTCATGTAGTATTTTTTCCTCATTTTTTCTAAATAAAACTGCGTCTGGTCTACCAACGATCCCTTTTCCGGCTTTATCTAATATATTCGATGCTCTTTTATAGGAACTGATAGCATTGAGGCCGACACCTTTTTTTTTGTATTTATTCATTAAAATAGTCTTTACATAAAGAGCTAAAAAATCATCTCCCGCATGAGAACTAATCGATGCCTCTATCATATCAGCTTTAATATTCTTTAACTTCAATACGTTTCGCATTCTTTCTTTTATAAATTCTAAAACTTGTTGCTCTGTTTTCTCATTTATTATTTTAACACCTTGTTCTTGATAAAGTCTTATGTTGTAGCTGATTAAATCTCTTAGTTTAAATGTTAATTTATTCTCAATAATAATTCTAAGTAATCCAATCGCTGCTCGTCTTAAGGCGAAAGGATCTTTTGAACTGGTAGGTTTTTCATCAATAACAAAAAAACCAACTAAAGTATCTACCTTATCTACAATTGAAATAGAGTAACTAAAAGGTTTTTTGGGCAAAACTGATGTAAGGCCTGTCGGCAAATAATGGTCACTCACTGAATTGGCCACATCTTCTTCAAAACCTTGAGCTAAAGCAAAATATTTTCCCATAATACCTTGAAGCTCAGGATATTCCCCAACTAAGTCGGAACATAAATCAGATTTTGAAATTGATGCTGCAACCTGAACTTTTTCTTTATTTATATTTAAATCATCTGATAACATTCCTGCTAATTTTCTTAATCTTTGAGTCTTATCGTAGATGGTACCTAGTTTTTCATAAAAAGTGACTGATTTGAGATTTGCTATTTGCTTGATAAGATTTTTTGATTTGTCTTTATCCCAAAAAAACTTAGCGTCAGCCAATCTAGCTTCAACAACTCTTTTGTTTCCTTTAATAATTAAATTTTTTTCATCTTTTTTATTTGATACAACAAAAAAATAATTAGTTAATCGGTCTCTACTGTCAAAAATTGGGAAATACCTTTGATTTTTTTCTAGAGTTGAGATTATAATTTCTTTTGGAATTTCAAGATAATTTTTATTAAAACTTATATGAAGTAAGATTGGATTTTCTACAATGTTTACTACTTCTTCTAAAAGCTTTGAGTTTAAGTTCTTTTTGTATTGTTTAGACTGAGAGTACGAGTTGATCTTTTTGAGAATAATCTCCTCTCTTTCCTTATGATTAACAATTATTTTATTACTTTTTAAAAAACTTAGGTAATCTTTAAAATCTTTTACTTTTTTAGTTTTTGTAATTAAATCTTGCTCAATAATTATTTCGTCTGTTGCATCAAGATGCTCGTACTTAAATGATAATTTTTTATGTTTAAAACTTGAAAAAATTGATCTAAGAGGTCTTCCCCACGTCAAATTATGATCTGACCATTTCATTGATTTTTTCCAGGTAATTGATGCTAATGATTTTGGAATAATTTTAGTTAATAAATCTTCTACTAAAATTGATTGAGATTGTGTTTTAATAAAATAAAATTTTCCTTTCTCTGTTCCTTTTTC
Source organism: uncultured Pelagibacteraceae bacterium (assembly GCA_902596205.1). Lineage (GTDB taxonomy): Bacteria > Pseudomonadota > Alphaproteobacteria > Pelagibacterales > Pelagibacteraceae > Pelagilacustribacter. The sequence continues at coordinate 85,448 of CACJSY010000005.1, read as the reverse complement.
AATTAAATCTTTCTCACTGATATTTTTAGCCTTTAGAAAACCCCGTAAAACCTCATTAGGCGAACCTACTTTAGGGCCTTTAATTTCCATAGCGTCAATTTTTATTTTTTCCGCTAAATCTTTTACAAATAAAGTAAGTCTTGTTGGTGAAGAATAAACTGATAATTCTTTATAATTTACTCTGTTTTCTTTAAATGCGCTTTCAATAGACTGTTTTAATTGTGATCTAGCAGCTATTTGTAATTGCGGTGGAATTTCCTCGCTGTAAAGTTCCAATAAAAGTTCTGTCATAATTTAGCTTTGTGAACTTAACCATAATGAACCACAACCTTTTGCTAGTTCCCTTATTCTAGTTATGTATCCAGTCCTCTCTGCTACCCCTATAACTCCTCGAGCATCTAATAAATTAAATATATGACTTGCTTTTAAGCATTGATCATAAGCAGGAAGTGAAAGTTTTTTTTCAAGCAAAGATTTACACTCTTTTTCGGTGCTCTCGAAGTTATTAAGCAAGGTCTCAGTATTTGCAAATTCAAAATTATATGCTGAGAACTCTTTTTCAGCCTGGAAAAAAACTTCTCTATATTTTACACCATCATTGTTCCAATCAAGATCAAAAACATTGTTTTTACTTTGAACAAACATACATAATCTCTCAAGACCGTAAGTTATCTCTACTGGAACAGGCTTGCATTCTAATCCTGTCATTTGTTGAAAATAAGTAAATTGTGTAATCTCCATACCATCGCACCAAACTTCCCAGCCTAGTCCTGAAGCACCAAGCGTTGGGCTTTCCCAATCATCTTCTACAAAACGAATATCATGATTTTTTACATCGATACCTATTGTAGCCAAACTTTTTAGAAAAGTTTGCTTAATGTTTTTAGGAGATGGTTTTATTATTACTTGATATTGATAATAATGTTGTAGACGATTTGGATTTTCACCGTACCTCCCATCTGTAGGTCTTCTGGACGGCTGAACATAAGCAGCTTTCCATGGTTTCGGGCCTAAAGATCTTAATGTAGTTGCAGGATGGAATGTTCCCGCTCCTACTTCTAAGTCGTAGGGTTGTAAAATTACACAACCATTTTTACCCCAAAACTTTTGAAGATTCATAATAATATCTTGAAAAGAAAGAAAGCTTAATTTTTTTTTAACTTTTTTTTTTACTGGCATTTACAAACCAAATTTTTGCCACATAGATTTTTCTTCAATTAAATTTGCAAGTTTATCTATAGGATCTTGAAATGACGAAGAAAGTTTTCTTGCAATAAATCCTTTTGGTTTTTCGAAATTTTTAATAATAACTTTATCTCCAAATTTTTCTTTAAGAATCTGATCAGCATTTCCTATGCCATCTATTAACCCAAGCTCAAGTGAAGTTTTTCCAGTCCAAAATTCGCCCGTAAAAATATTATTTTTTTCTGGATCTTTAAGCTTAGAACCTCTGCTTTTTTCAACAACTTTAATAAAGTCCTCATGCAATTCTAATTGTATATTTTTTAATCTTTTAATATCCTCTTCTTTTTCTTCTTTAAAAGGATCTAAAGTGCTTTTATTTTTACCTGCTGTATAAACTCTTCTCTCTACTCCAATTTTTTGAATTAAATCTTTAAAACCAAAAGAAGCCGATATAACTCCTATTGAGCCAATAATTGAACTTGAGTTAGCGAATATTTCGTCTCCTGCACAAGCTATAAAATACCCTCCAGATGCAGCTACATCTTCAGCAAAAATAATTACCTTTACTTTATTTTTTTCTGCAAGCTGTCTAATATAACTATAAATCAAATGTGATTGAACCGGTGAACCCCCAGGTGAATTTATTGATATAGCCACATGAGTGATCTTTTTTACTGAAAAGGCTTTTTTTAAAATATCTCTTTGATTAGCTAATTCCATGCCTTGCTTAAATCTACCAGCTGAACCAATAATCCCTGTGAGTCTAACGTGGGGAACAACTTTTTTTTTTTTAAAAAATGAAAACATATTTTTACGACGATTATTTTATTCTTATAACAGTAATAATCTAAATTTTAATTAATAAATGCGCTACTTATAGTTGAATTATGGGTGCGTCACCACGTTACCATTAAAAAATTTATTATTGCTCAAAAACAAATATAAATATTGCATATGGGATCAGTAGTACCGCTAAAAAAATCAGCAAATTCTGCTTACTTAGAACTTAAAAACCATCTTAGTAAAAAACTTCAAAAAGTTGAAGGCCTTATTGAGCAAAAATTAAAAAGTGAAGTTAATCTTATAAAAAAAATGAGCAATCATCACCTAAATTCAGGTGGAAAAAGATTAAGAGCATTATTAACGTTAGAAGCCGCAAAATTAACTGGTTATAGAGAGGACAGCAGAGATATAAATTTGGCTGCATGTGTTGAACTAATTCATTCAGCAACTTTATTACACGATGATGTCATTGACGAAAGCGATTTACGAAGAGGAGTCAAAACAACAAATTCAATTTGGGGCAATCAATCATCTATTTTAGTTGGAGACTATTTACTTAGTAGATGTTTTGAGATGATGGTAGAAGATGGTGATTTAGAAATATTAAAATTATTATCATCAACATCTGCAAAAATTGCGCAAGGTGAAGTTTTACAGCTTCAGCACAAAGGTGAAGCTGACCTTCTCGAAGAAACATATATAGAAATAATTAACTTAAAAACTGCTTCACTTTTTTCTGCTGCCACTAAAACTGGAGCTTGCTTATCTGGGGGCAACGACAAAGAAAAAAAAGCCTTAGAATCTTATGGAAGAAATCTAGGTTTGGCTTTTCAAATCGCAGATGATGCTCTTGATTATTTTGCTAAAGAGAAGTTATTTGGAAAAGAGATCGGCAAAGATTTTTTTGAAGGTAAAGTAACTCTACCATTAATTACTATTTTTCAAAAAGGAAATGATGAAGAAAAAAGTTTCTTAACTGAAATTATGAAAAAAGAAAAAAGAAATGAAGATGACTTTAGTGAGACACTTGCTTTAATTTATAAATATAAAGCAGTTGAAGCTACTTTTAAAAAAGCAGAGTATTTTGTAAATGTTTCTTACGACTCTTTGGCAATTTTTCCAGATACAGAAGATAAAAAAATCTTACAAAATTTAACAAGCTTTAGTCTTTGCAGATCCTATTAAGGATAAAGAAGTTCTTTTTCCCATCTACCCTCTTTTTTTTTGTAATTTAATCTTTCATGAATTCTTCCTTCACCATCCAACCAAAATTCTATTTCATCTGGTAGCAGTCTCCACCCAGACCAGTGTGGTGGTCGCGGAACATTATTTTGATCAGGATATTTTTTTTCAAACTCTTTAATTTTATCTAAGAAAGTTTCTCTTTTATCGAGTACTTTTGATTGCGTAGATGCCCATGCTCCTATTCTATTTTTATATGGTCGAGAATTAAAATATTCATCAGCTTCTTTTTTCGAAACTTCCTCTACTCTTCCGATGGTTCTTACTTGACGCCTTAAACTCTTCCAATGAAAACACATTGATGCTTTTTGATTCTCTTTCAGTTCACCGCCTTTTCTACTTTGAAAATTAGTATAAAAAACAAATCCCTTGTCGCTCAAACCCTTGAGCAATACCATCCTGACATTTGGTTGGTTTTCTTTGTTTGAAGTTGCAACAGCAACAGCATTCGGATCATTTATTTCGCTTTCTTCTGCTTTTGAAAACCACTTTTTGAACAATTCTATAGGGTTGTCCAGGTCTTCAAAGCAAATATCGATGCCCAGTGAATTTTTGCCATTTTTTTGATTCATAATTTCTTTAAAATAATTTATACATTAATTATCTATGTCTTTTAATACTTTTGGAAAAATTTTTAGGTTTACTACTTGGGGGGAGTCTCATGGGCCAGCTATTGGTTGTGTTATTGATGGTTGCCCGCCCAATATCCCTTTATCAGAGAGGGATATTCAAAAAGATATGGATAGAAGAAGGCCTGGACAGTCAAAGTTTACTACACAGCGAAAAGAGTCAGATAAAGCTTTAATTCTATCAGGAGTATTTGAGGGTAAAACAACTGGTACGCCTATTTCAATTATAATCCACAATGAAGATAAAAGATCTAGAGATTACGAAACCATAAAAAATAAATTTAGACCAGGGCATGCTGATTATACTTATTTTAAGAAATATGGAATTAGAGATTTTAGAGGTGGTGGCAGACAGTCTGCAAGAGAAACTGCTTGTAGAGTTGCTGCGGGTGCAATTGCTAAAATTGTTTTAAAAAAAATGTTAGGGTTAAAATTCAATATAATTGGTGCAGTTACACAATTAGGATTAATGTCTTGTGATAAATTAAATTGGGATAATAAAGAAATCAGAAAAAATCCCTTTTTCTGCCCTGATAAAAAATCTGTGAAACTTTGGGAAAAATATCTTCTAGCTGTGAGAAAAGCAGGTTCATCATGTGGAGCAATTATTGAATTAAGAGCTTCTGGAATTCCTGTGGGTTTAGGCGCCCCAATTTACTCAAAACTAGATACTGATATCGCTGCCGCACTAATGAGCATTAATGCAGTTAAGGGCGTTAATATCGGCGCTGGTATGAATGCAGCTTTTTTAAGTGGAGAAGAAAACTCAGATGAGATGGGTAAAGATTCTGGAGGAATAAAATTTAAATCGAACAAAGCTGGAGGTATTTTAGGTGGAATTTCTTCAGGCCAAGACATAATTGCATCTTTTGCAGTTAAACCTACATCTTCAATATTAACAAGCAGAGACACAATTGATAAAAAAGGGAAAAATACGAAAATATCTGTAAGAGGAAGGCACGATCCATGTGTTGGTATTAGAGCTGTACCAATTGGTGAGGCAATGATTAGCTGTGTGCTTTTAGATCACTTGCTAATGCATAAAGCTCAGTGTGGTTAGTTTGTAAATTTATTTTTATTTTTTGCTAATATTATTTTTGAATTTAAAGTTTCTTCTACTTTATTAGATATTGATAAACTGTCTAAACCTGCTGTTTCATACATTTTTTCAGGGGTATCTTGATCGATAAAAATATCTGGTAAAATCATAGATCTGAATTTCAAACCAGTATCAAATACACCTCTTTCAGATAATAATTGAGACACGTGAGATCCAAAACCACCGATTGAACCCTCTTCTATTGTTATTAGTACTTCATGATTGGTTGCAATTTCAATTATTAATTTTTCATCTAGTGGTTTGGCAAATCTAGCATCCACAATGGTACATTCTACTCCTTTTTTTGAAAGTTTATCTGAAGCTTTTTTGCATTCTTCAAGTCTTGTGCCAAAATTTAATAAAGCTACTTTTTTTCCATCTCTAATAATTCTACCTTTTCCGATTTCTAAAACTTCCTTTGTTGAAGGTAGTTCAACTCCAACGCCATTACCACGAGGATATCTAAAAGCTGAAGGACGATCATTTATATTAACTGAGGTATTAATCATTTTTACGAGTTCAGCTTCATCGCTCGCAGCCATAACCACAAAATTAGGTAAAGTTGATAAATAAGTAATATCAAATGAACCAGCGTGTGTAGGTCCATCAGCACCTACTAATCCTGCACGATCTATAGCAAATCTTACTGGTAATGATTGTAAAGCTACATCATGTACTACTTGATCGTAAGCTCTTTGTAAAAAAGTAGAGTAAATCGCTGCATAGGGTTTATAACCTTCTGTTGCTAATCCTGCTGCAAAAGTAACTGCATGTTGTTCTGCTATTCCAACATCAAAAGTTCGATCAGGAAATTTTTTTTCAAATAAGTTCAATCCTGTCCCTGAAGGCATTGCACCAGTAATACCAACGATTTTTGTATCTTGCTCTGCATGTTTGATTAAAGTTTCAGCAAACACTTTAGTGTAAGAGGGAATGTTTGACTTAGATTTTGTTTGCTCTCCTGTTGAAATATTAAATTTTGAGACGCCGTGATATTTATCACCTGAGTCTTCAGCAGGCTTATAACCTTTACCCTTTTGCGTTCTCACATGTATCAATACAGGGCCTTGATGATTTGAATTTTTTACATTTTCAAAAATCTGGACTAAATTTTCTACATCATGTCCATCAATTGGACCTACATAATAAAATCCTAACTCATTAAATAATGTTCCTCCGGTAACAATATTTCTAAATAGATCTTCAGCTTTACCAGCTTTCTGACTAAACCTTTTGGAAAAAGATGAAATTATCATTTTTATAGTTTCTCTTAGACTAAAATATAATTTTCCGGATAATAGTTTGGCTAAATAGTTACTCATAGCTCCCACCGGTCTAGCAATCGACATATCGTTGTCATTTAAAACAACTATTAAGTTAGATTTTAAAACTCCAGCATTATTCATTGCCTCATAAGCCATCCCTGCACTCATAGCGCCGTCTCCAATTACAGCTATGACATTATTTTTGTCATTTGATAATTTTTTTGCTACAGCCATTCCTAAAGTCGAGGAAATAGATGTTGAACTATGTGCTGCTCCAAAAGGATCATATTCACTTTCAGTTCGTTTTGTAAATCCAGATAATCCACCGCCCTTCCTTAGGGTCTTAATTCTATCCCTTCTACCAGTTATAATTTTATGAGGATAACATTGATGACTAACGTCCCAAACTAATTTATCTTTAGGAGTGTTAAAGACATAATGTAAAGCTACAGTTAATTCAACCACTCCTAGGCCGGCGCCTAGATGTCCTCCTGTCTCGGAGACAACATCAATTAACTCATCTCTTAATTCGTCTGAAATTTGTCTCAGATCATCTTTTTTAAATTTTCTTAAATCTGCAGGAAAGTTTATTTGCTTGATAAGTCTAACCATTAAAATTTTCTTTCTAGTATAAATTCAATTGTTTTAACTAATTCATTTGCTTTTTTTCCATGTTTTTCCAATTTACGCAATATTTTTCTCTTTAAATTATTAGCATACAAATAAGCTTTTTTTTCCCCCATCAACTTTAATAAAGTTGATTTACCCTTTTTATTATCTTTTTTTACAGGCTTACCAACTAAGCTCAATGATCCCTTTTTATCTAAAAGATCATCAGCCAACTGAAATAACAAACCTATTTCTTCGCCGAGTTTACTTAAAAATAATTTTTCACTTTTAGCTTTATTTGCTACAACTCCAACAGAGTATAAACAGAAGTTAAATAGTTTCCCAGTTTTTTTCTTCTGCATTTCAATAATTTGATTTATTGATTTTTTTTTATTTTCGTATCTAAGATCTAATTCTTGGCCTCCGGCAATGCCAGTATGTCCTGAACAACTTGCTAAATATCTAGCTATCTCATTTTTAATTTTTGAGTCGAGATTAAATTTTTTACAAGTGATAATTTCAAAAGCTAAAGTTAAAAGTGAGCTACCAGCTAATACCGCTGATGCTTCTCCAAATTTTATATGTGTTGATGGTTTTCCTCTTCTTATTGAGTCATTATCCATACAAGGCAAATCATCATGTATTAAAGAATATGAATGTATACACTCTACAGCAGCGCAAATATTTATCAGTTTTTTTTCGCTTAAATTATATATTTTACCTGTGTCAAAAATTATAGATGATCTAATTTTTTTTCCACCTGATATAACTCCATATTTCATTGGCTTTATGAGTAAAGATTTATTTTGTGATTTTAAATAATTAAGTAAGAATCTATCAACTTTTTTTGCATTCTTTTTTAATTTTATTTTGATCATTTATTTTTTTCCTGAAATTTCCTTGAATTTTTTTTTGAACAATTCATCAATATGTTTATTAAGCTGTATAAGTCTTTGGTAATCACTCATTGAGTCATCTAGATTGGTCTTTTGATTTTCTAATTTGCTCAAAATTTCATCTATTTCCCTTCTAGTCTCTTTTAGTGATTTACTTTTAATATCAGCTGGAATATTTTCATTTTTCATCTAATAAATAATAATTACATTATGAAAAATAGCTATTCAAATATATATACTTTCAACGAAAAAATTCTTAACAAATTGATTAATAGTTTAAAAAACGGGGGTGTTGCTGGTCTGCCTACAGAAACAGTATATGGGCTAGGAGGGAATGCTTATTTAAAAAAATCTGTTGAGAAGATATTTGAATTAAAGGGTAGGCCAAAAAATAATCCACTTATAATTCATTATCATAATTTAAATGATGCAAAGAATGATATTGAAATTAATAATTATTTAGTAAATTTATATAGAAAATTTTGTCCAGGACCTATTACATTTATTTTAAACCGAAAAATGAAATCTAAAATACATCCTTCCGCTTGTGGAAAATTAAATACAGTTGCTGTCAGATTTCCAAAGCATAGGATTGTGAGAACTTTGTTAAAAAAAATAAAGTTTCCTTTGGCCATGCCTAGCGCAAATAAATCCTCAGGTGTAAGTCCAGTTAGCCCAAAAGATGTTTTTGAAGAATTTAAAGAAAAACTTAAATTAATTATAAACGGTGGAATTTGTAAAATAGGAATAGAGTCAACTGTAATTGATTTAACTGGTACACCACAAATTTTACGGCCAGGCATTATTGATAAAATTTTATTAGAAAAAACTTTAAAATTAAAAGTTCTTAACAATTTTAAAAATAAAAAAATTATCTCCCCAGGAATGATGAAAAAACATTATTCCCCAGGAATACCTGTTTTAATTAATCAAAAAAGACATGACGGGAAAAGTGCGTTTATTTACTTAGGATATAAACACAAACATAAAAATTCTTTTTTTTCTTTAAGCAAAAAATCAAATTTAAAAGAGGCAGCGACAAATTTGTACAGGATATTTAGATTAATAAAAAGAAAAGGCTATAAAAAAATCCAAATATGTAAAATACCAAACACGGGTCCTGGAATAGCAATCAATGATAGGATAAGAAGAGCATCAAAATTTTAAATGAAATTAGAAATAAAAAATCTAGTCAAAAAGTTTGAGTCTGTAACAGCTGTTAATAATATCAGCTTCACATTAAAAAAAAATAGCACGTTGGGTCTTCTTGGTCCTAATGGATGTGGAAAAACTACCTCTATAGGAATGATGCTTGGTTTGATAACTCCAACTAGTGGAAAAATATATATAAATGACATCGTGTTAGAACCAAAAAATAGAATTGAGTTATTGACTTCGATGAACTTTGCTTCTCCTTATATCGAATTACCAAAAAAACTTACTGTAAAACAAAACCTTGAGGTTTATGCGAGATTATACGGAGTAAAAAAAATCTATGAAAGATTGAGTGAATTAGTGGAAGATTTAAATTTGCAAAAATTTTTAAATAAAAAAACTGGCGAACTTTCTTCCGGTCAAAAAAATAGAGTATCTTTAGCCAAATCCTTAATTAATAAACCTAAGTTATTATTTTTAGACGAGCCAACAGCTAGTCTAGATCCTGATGTTGGGGACTTTGTAAGAGAATATATTGAAAGATATAAAAAAAATAATGAGCTTACAATATTATTAGCTTCACATAATATGAAAGAAGTTGAAAGACTTTGTAATAAAGTTGTAATGATGAAACAAGGTGAGATAGTAGACAGTGGAACTTGCGGAGAATTAATTAAAAAACATGGACGAACAAATTTAGAGGATACCTTTTTAAAAATAGCTAGGAGCAAAAATGAATTGGGGTAAAGTATTTGCTTTGAGTTTAAGGCATATATATTTAATTAAAGGTTCTTTTCCAAGAATTTTAGATCTGATTTATTGGCCTACAATTCAAATATTTTTGTGGGGATTTATATCTAAATTTTTTACATTAAGTTCCTCATATTTTGAAAACACTGTAGGAATAATTTTGAGTGCTGCAATACTTTACGATTTTCTTTTTAGATCTAGCATAAGTTATAATATGATGTTCCTTGAGGAAATCTGGAGTAGAAATTTCACAAACTTATTTATCGCACCAATTAAAATTAGTGAAATAATAACTGCATTAACATTTACAGCAATTTTCAGAACATTAATTGGGTTAATTCCTGCAGCATTAATAGCAATTCCTCTTTTTGGTGTTTCTATTTTTAAAATTGGAGCTCCGTTAATATTTTTACTTATAACACTTTATATTTTTGGAGTTACATTAGGTCTTTTGGTAACTGCAGGATTAGTGAGATTCGGACCATCATTTGAAAACATAGCTTGGGCGAGTTTGTTTTTTTTAGCGCCCCTAGGATGTATCTACTATCCTATTGAAATATTACCCGAGTGGCTTCAAGTTATTGCTAAAATACTACCCTTAGTTCATATTTTTGAAGAGATGAGAAATATTTTAATTCATGATATTATAAACTATAGTCAAATATTGAAAGCTATCTTCATATCTTTTCTTTATTTTTTGATAGGAATACTCATTTTTTACCTATCTTATAATGGAGCCAAAAATAGGGGTACTTTAATTAATATGGGAGAATAAAATATGCATAAAAATATAGAAGAAATAAAAAAATTAGAGGGACCACCAAAGATAATTAAAAATTTATTTAATAAAAATGAACTAGAAAGATTTTTAAAGCTTTATCAAGACTTACCAACTACAGTTCACAACAAAAAACAAAATGTTATAAAAAAAAGATGGCTAAAAAATTATAGCAGTGAACTTGAATCTCTTTTTTACAATAAAGTAAAAAATGAAATTGGAGAGTTCAAAATGGATAATCTTAAAGATGAAGATAATGATGATATTTTAGGTCTTTTTCAAGAAAGCTATAATCCTATAGGCTTACATGTTGATGCAGGCTTTAATTTAGATGAGATAATTTTTAAACAAACTTTAATTCCACTTACTTCCAAAGGTAGTACGGTTATTTTTAAGAATAAATTCTACGGAAATTCAACTAACTTTACAATTGATGAAAATGAACTAAAAGTTACCGATCTTAAATATGGTCAAAACATAAGGTCTTCAGAACATTTAAATTTGTATAAAAAAAAGCCATTTAACAAAGAAAATCATCAAAAGTATTTAAAACATGAAAAAATTGAAAATCTTGAGGGACTAGAAATAGATACAGTCTATGAATGGGAAATGGGTTCAATGTTGATTTTTGATAGAACTAGACTTCATTGTTCATCGTCTCTTATTGATGGAAAGAAAATAGGTCTTACTACATTTACAAAAAAATAAATATTTTCTAAATATGAAAATAAAAATCCAAAAATTTTTTAGAAGTTTAATAAAACTTTTATTACCCATTATTTACAAAATATTAGTTTCATTAAAATTAAATAGAAGAGTTATCAATTTTTTGAGTGAAAAGGCTTACAAAAGTAATGAAAAATATGATTTTAAAGAGCATATTGAGAATTTACTCAAAAATAATAAGATTACAGCATTAGATGTTGGTGCCCAAGGAGGGTTTAATTCTGACAATTTTTTTCCTAATCAATATAACCAATATTTTCAAAGTATTTTAGTAGAACCTATAAAAGATGAGGCTATTAAATTTGAGGGACAACAATTTGTTATCAATAAAGGTCTTTGGAGTAATAAAGAAAAGAAAAATTTGTATGTTTTAGATAATAGATTGGGAAGTTCATCTATGTACATGCCAAATGAGAAAGCTTTTGATTTACACAGAATTAAAAAAAAGGATTTTCAAAATTATAAAGTAACCCGAACCATTCAAATAGATTGTGATACGATAAGTAATCAACTTTCTGAACTTAATATTAAAATGTTAGATTATCTTAAAATTGATACTCAAGGAGCAGAACTTGAAATTCTTAAAGGAATAGGAAGTTTTCGACCGCTATTTCTTAAAATAGAGGCACATTTTTTTTCAATTTATAAGAATACTCCAAGTTGGCATGAACTAGTTAATTTTCTTTATGAAATGAACTATGTTTTAATTGATTGGAAAGGAATTGGAAGTCATAGCACCAGAATTCCAGCCGAAGTTGATATGATATTTATACCAAATTTTAATAATGACTCTGGTAAAGAGTTGATTAAAGCAAATATTGAGAAATTTATAAGCTTGATGCTAATTTTTGGTCAATTAAAAATTCTGCAAGTTATATTAAAAAGATTTAAATTTAATGACAATAAAATAGAACAATTAGAGGATTACTACTTCAATTAATGGCTATTTATGATTGCTTTCAATACTTTAATGAAGATCATATCGTTGATCTAAGATTAAATGTTTTGGATAAGTTTGTTGATTATTTTGTCATTTCTGAGTCAACTAAAACTCATCAAGGTAAAACTAAAAAATTAAATTTTGATATTAAAAAATTTTCTAAATTCAAAAAAAAAATTATTTTTATAGTTGCAGATTATAAAGAACATGTCGACTTTGATAAACACACTGGCGGTGAGTCTCCTATAGAACAGCATCAAAGAAATGCATTAATGGAAGGTGTCAAAAAAGCTTCCCCAGAAGATCTAATAATTTTGTCTGATTCAGACGAAATTCCTGATCTCACAAAATTATCAGAGATAAATAATAAAAAAAAGTTTGTAGCATTTTCTCAAAAAATGTTCATGTACAAATTAAACTTACAAAACTTGGAAGAGAGTAATTGGATAGGTTCAAGAATTACAAAAAAAAAAAATATTAAATCGTTTCAAGATCTAAGAAATTTAAAATTTAAAGATTATCCTTTTTGGAGGATAGATAAATTGAATCAACAAATAATAAATGGGGGATGGCATTTTTCATATATGCAAACGCCATCTCAAATATTAAATAAGATACAATCCTTCTCTCACGGAGAATATAATAATGACAATTTAAGTGAAAAAAGTATTCAAAAGAAAATATTATCAAATGAGGATATTTTTGGCAGAGGTATTAAATTAGAAAAAATTAGAATTGATGATACTTTCCCTGAATATATTATTCAAAATTTAGATAAGTATTCAGATTGGATAATTTAAAGAAATGGTGCGCCGGATAGGAGTCGAACCCATAACCTCCGGAGCCGAAATCCGGCGCTCTATCCAGTTGAAGCTACCGGCGCAATATGAATAATTTAAATTAATTTATGAATAATACAATTAAATTTTCTGTTAATACTAAAAATAGTGGAAAAAGATTAGATATTTTTTTAACAGAAAATATAAATGATTTCACAAGATCGTATTTAAAAAAATTAATTACTGATAAACAGGTAAAAATTAATGGTTCTGTAAATGTGTTGCCATCAGCTAAAGTAAAATATAATGATCAAATATCAATAAACATTATTCAAAAAAATATTCGAACTATTGCTCCAAAAAATATTAAATTTGAAACAATTTATGAAGATAAAGATATAATAGTAATAAATAAACCAAAAGGTATGGTTGTTCATCCGGGAGCTGGAAATTATGAAAATACTTTAGTTAATGCTTTGTTATTTAAATACAAAAAAACTTTATCTGATTTAAACGGAAAATTACGACCTGGAATTGTTCACAGAATTGATAAAGATACTAGCGGATTAATTGTAGTAGCTAAAAATAATTTAGCACACGCCCATCTAGGAAGTCAATTTAGTAATCACTCTATTAGAAGAAAATATATTTGTCTGTCATGGGGTGTGGTCAGACCTTTGAACGGAAAGATAATTACATTAATAAAAAGAGATCAAAAAAATAGAAAATTAATGACAGTAAGTGACATTAGCGGAAAAAAAGCTGTAACAAATTACAAAACTATAAAAATCTTTAATATAAAAAATATTCCTAAAATTAGTTTAATTGAGTGTGAGTTAGAGACAGGAAGGACTCATCAAATTAGAGTTCATTTAAAATACAAAAAAACCTCATTGTTGGGAGATAAACAGTATGGTAAAAAAAATATTGTTTTTAAAAAAATTAACAGTGATTTTTTTGCCAAATTAAATAAATTGTCTGGACAGGCTTTACATGCCAAAACTTTAGAATTTTCACATCCTACTACAAAAAAATGGATGAGTTTTAATTCAGATCTACCAGATGGTTTTAAAAAGATATTGAATTTACTTGAAAAATTAAGCAGTTGAAATAATAAATTTAATCTATAAATAAAAATCATGAGTGAAAAAAATCAAATTACTAATCTTCCTGTACCTTCAGTTGGAGGTCTGTCAATCTATCTAGCACAAATAAAAAAGTTTCCTATGCTAGATGCTGAGGAGGAATATATGCTAGCAAAAAATTGGAGGGAGAATGGAAATTTAAAAGCTGCACATAAATTAGTTACTAGTCATTTAAGATTAGTAGCTAAAATAGCCATGGGTTATCGTGGCTATGGTCTACCTGTGAATGAATTAATTTCAGAGGGAAATCTTGGATTAATGCAAGCTGTAAAGAAATTTGATCCAGATAAGGGGTTTAGACTTGCAACATACGCAATGTGGTGGATCAAAGCTGCAATCCAGGAATATGTTTTAAAATCATGGAGTTTAGTCAAAATGGGGACTACTACCGCTCAAAAAAAACTTTTTTTTAATTTAAAAAAACTTAAAAATCAAATCGCTCCTGGTCAAGATGGAGATCTAAAAGATGAACACGTAAAAGAGATTTCTAAAAGATTAGACGTAGAGTCTCATGAAGTTGTAAATATGAATAGAAGAATGATGGGTCAAGAAAAATCGTTAAATGACCCAATTAAAAGTGGAGAGACGGATGAATGGCAAGACTGGTTGGTTGACGATACTTTGGACCAGGAATTAATAATTTCTCAAAAACAAGAGTATGATGATAAAAAAGAATTATTGGAAAGTGCTATGAAAATTTTAAATGAAAGAGAAAAAGAAATAATTATTTCTAGAAGGCTTTCTGAAGAACCGAAAACTTTAGAGGAATTAAGTAAAAAATATAAAATCAGCAGAGAAAGAATAAGGCAAATAGAAACAAAGGCTTTTGAAAAACTGCAAAAGTCTATGATTAATGCCAGTAAATCAAAAAATTTATTACCAGCTAACTAGTTATTAAATGGGTCTTCCACCAATATAGTGTCATCTCTTTCAGGGCTTGTGGAAATACTTGATATTCGAGCGCCAATAAAATCTTCTAAGGCGTGAATGTATCTCCTCGCTTTATCTGGGAGATCTTTTAAATTTCTTATACCTTGCGTTTTAGTTTTCCAACCCGGGAATGTTTTATACACAGGTTTGATGTTAAACTGATCTTCAGTAGCTGCAGGTAAATAGTCTATTTTTTTTCCATTTAATTCGTATCCCACGCACATTTTAATTTCATCTAACTCATCTAGGACATCAAGTTTAGTTAAGGCTATTCCATTAATACCCGAAATTTTAATTGTTTGCCTAACTAGAACTCCATCAAACCAACCACATCTTCTTTTCCTTGCAGTGACCGTTCCAAACTCTTTGCCTCTCTTACCAAGACTTTCACCTATTTCATCTTTTAATTCTGTTGGAAATGGACCGCTTCCCACTCTCGTGGTGTAAGCTTTTGTGATACCTAAAATATAATTAATATTATTAGGACCTGAACCTGAACCAGTTGCTGCCATAGCTGGAACTGTGTTTGAAGACGTCACATATGGATATGTCCCATGGTCTACATCTAGAAGTATTCCTTGAGCACCCTCAAATAATATTTTTTTTCTCTCATTTTTAAATTTATCTAACTTGAGCCAGACTGGTTGAGCAAATTTTAAGATTTCTGGTGCAATTTTTAATAATTCTTTTTTGAGTTTATCCTTTTCAAAAATTTTTTTATTCAAACCTTTTCTAATTGCATTATGATGTAACAACACATTTTCTAGTCTATTATCTAAATTACTTTCTAACCTTAAATCCATCACTCTTATTGATCTTCTTCCAACTTTATCTTCATAACACGGTCCTATTCCTCTTCTAGTAGTTCCAATTTTTTCCTCACCTGCTGCATCTTCTCTGATTTCATCCATCTCTTGATGGAATGGTAAAATAAGCGAGGCTGATTCTGAAATCATAAAGTTTTTAGGAGTAACTTCTATACCTTGTTTTTTAATGTCTTCTATTTCACTTATAAGTGCCCACGGATCAATAACAACTCCATTACCAAGAATTGAAATTTTTCCTTCTCTAACAATACCAGATGGTAATAACCTTAATTTAAATACTTTTTTATCAATAACTAAAGTATGTCCAGCATTGTGACCCCCTTGAAATCTCACTACCACGTCTGCCTCACTGGATAACCAGTCAACTATTTTACCCTTTCCTTCGTCTCCCCACTGGGATCCTACAACAACAACATTTTGCATTAATTAATTTTTTTATTGAGCATGATAGAATTTAGGTGGTTTATTGGACCTTTTCCTTTTCCCAAATTTAAATTTAATCTTATTGCATCATTAACATATTTAATTCCGAGCTCACAAGATTTAATCAAACTTTTTCCACATGATAGTTTGGTAGCAATAGCAGTAGATAACGTACATCCAGTTCCGTGGGTGTTTTTTGTAAGGTATTTTCTACTTTTAAATATTTTTATATTTTTTTTATTTAATAAAACATCATTCATTTGTTTAGATCTTAAATGGCCACCTTTTACAAGCACGTTTTTCGCACCTAAGTTAATTAATATTTTTCCTGCTTTTATCATATCTTGAATAGAATTAATTTTTATTTTTGTTAAAATTTCTGCTTCTGGAATATTGGGTGTAATCAAAAAGGTATTTTTAATTAATTTATTTTTTATAAAATTTATTGCTGAAGTATTAAGCAATTTAGTGCCACCTTTTGAAACCATTACTGGATCAAGAACTACTTTTTTTACTTTAATTTTCTTCAAAGATTTGAGCACTGAAAGAACAACGCCCTTAGAATGTAACATGCCAATTTTTATTGCATCTGGTTTGATATCTTTTGAGGTAAACTCTATTTGGTTAGATATTTCTTTGGGCTTTATCGGAACAATTGATTTAACACCAGTAGTGTTTTGAGCTGTAATTGCTGTAATAGCTGTCATTGCATAACAGCCTAGAGCTGTTACAGTTTTAATATCAGCTTGAATTCCAGCACCTCCAGAGGAGTCTGAACCTGCAATGATTAGAATTTTAGATTTTGGCTTCATAAATTAGTGAATTTGTTTTCTTACTAAGTCTATACATTTGTTCATTAAAGAACGATTAAAAGACTCACACATAATTCTAATTTTAGGCTCTGTTCCTGAAGATCTAACTAATAATCTTCCCTTATTTTTAATAAGTTTGTTTGCATATCTAATAGCTTTTTTACATTTAGGAAAATTGATAATTTGCTTATTTTTCACTTTAATATTAACAAGTTTTTGAGGAACTGATTTGTAAACTTTGAATATTTCACTAGCTAATTTCCCTTTTCTTAAGGCAAATAATGTTTCCAAGGCTACTAGCAGGCCATCTCCTGTAGTGGCAAATTTTCCTAAAATTATATGACCTGACTGTTCTCCGCCTAGATTAAAATTATATTTTTTCATCATTTCTTTTACATACCTATCGCCTACTTTCGATCTTCGAAATCTAATTTTCTCCGAATTAAAAAATTTTTCTAGACCGTAATTTGACATCAAGGTTCCTATTACACCACCTTTAAGAATTTTTTTCCTTTTCCATCTTTTTGCAATCATTGCAATAATTTGGTCACCATCAATTATCTGAGATTTTTCATCACACATTATTACTCTATCGGCATCACCATCTAGAGCTATACCTAAATCAGCCTTAAATTTTTTAACATTTTTTTTTAAAACCCCAGGAAACGTTGATCCACAATTTTTATTAATGTTAAGTCCATTTGGCGATATGCCAATTGCAAGAATTTTTGCACCTAGATCAGATAGTATTTTTGGAGCAGATTTGTATCCTGCTCCATTGGCACAATCTATTACTATACGCATATTTTTAAGGCTAAAATTACTAGGAAAATTAGTTTTTAAAATTTTAATATACTTATCATTCCCATCTTCTAATCTCTTTACTCTTCCTAGAAATTTCGGTTCAGACAAATGGTTAATCGTTTTTTTATCAATTAAATTTTCAATTTTTTTTTCAATCTTGTCTGATAACTTCATTCCATCTGGTCCAAATAATTTTAAACCATTATCATGAAAAGGGTTGTGCGAAGCTGTGATCATTATTCCAAGATTAGCTCTCATTTTTTTAGTAAGCATAGCCAATCCATTAGTAGGCAATGGACCTAGAGTAAATATATGCATTCCAGCTGAGGCCAAACCTGATACTAAAGCTGGTTCTAAAGTATATCCAGACAATCGAGTATCTTTAGCTATAATTGCAACTTGTTTCTTTTTTTTTAAATTTTTAAAATATGTTCCAGCAGCTAAACCAAATTTAAAAAATTTTTCACCATTAATATTACCTATATTTACTGTTCCTCTAATACCATCTGTTCCAAAATATTTTTTTTTCATTTTTTTAATAACGCTTCAAAAACTAA
Source organism: uncultured Pelagibacteraceae bacterium (assembly GCA_902596205.1). Lineage (GTDB taxonomy): Bacteria > Pseudomonadota > Alphaproteobacteria > Pelagibacterales > Pelagibacteraceae > Pelagilacustribacter. The sequence continues at coordinate 67,114 of CACJSY010000005.1, read as the reverse complement.
AAGACTTTGCTTAACCTCACCAACATTATGAACTCTAAAAATTTTAACTCCTTGTGAATAAGAAAAAATTACTGATGATACGGTTCCTCCAATTCTTTCTAAAGTGTCGTAATTTCCAGAAATTTGATTAATAAATCTTTTTCTAGATGTGCCAATTAATATAGGAAAACCGAGCGAATGAAATATGGAAATCTTATTTAAAATCATCAAATTATGTTTCAAGTTTTTTCCAAACCCAATGCCTGGGTCTAAAATAAGTTTTTTTTTAATTTTATTACGATTAAATTTTTTTATCGTATTTTCAAAAAAATCATATATATCAAGCAAAACATGATTGTAGGAGGGATTAATCTGCATCGTTTGTGGGGTTCCTTGCATATGATGGATAATTTTCCATGTGTTATTATTTTTTACTAAATCAAAAGATTTTGGATCAAATTTAAAACAGGAAACATCATTAATAATATCTACTTTATGTTTCATTGAAAAATTCATTACTAATGATTTTCTTGTATCTATTGATAATAAAGTTTTCGGAAATTTTTTTTTAAATTTTTCCAATAATTTATATACTCTTTGCAATTCTTTTTTTGGAGATACAACTTTAGATCCAGGTCTTGTTGACTCTCCTCCTATATCAATAATATCGGCCCCGGATTTTTTTAGATTATCTATTCTACTGATAGCTTTTTTATAAGAGTTAAATTTGCCTCCATCTGAAAAGCTATCTGGAGTCATATTAACTATACCCATTAACATATGATTTTTCTTTCTTAAAAAAATTCTCTCTGAAGTAATTTTTTTAATATCCTCATTAACCTTTTTTTTTAAAGAGGGATTTAGCTTATTAATTCTTTTAATATTTATAATTTTGGATTTTACTCTTTTTTTATCTCTTATAAAAATTTCAATTTGATTAAATGATATAGAGTTGTTGCCGCAAAGAGGAAGAGTTAATTTTTTTTCAATTAATTCCTTTGATCTTTGACCATAAAAAAAATTACACGCACGAGTGTAATATTTTTTCATATATATTATATTGCAGGCTTAGGCTTTAATCCTAAAGAACCGAGAGCAGATGATGTCTTGCCATCATCCTCATCCTCTTCCTTAAATGATCTAGTTGGTTTAATGTTTTTAAGTATCAAGTCTCTTATTTCGTCACCTGTTAACGTTTCATAAATTAAGAGTGCTTTCGCTAATTTATGTAAGTCATCGATTTTTTCTGTTAATACTTTTCTGGCCCTCTCATAACCTTTATCGACAATTTTTTTAACTTCTGCATCAATTTTTTTTGCTGTTTCTTCTGACATATTTTGTTGTTTGGTTACTGATCTACCGAGGAAAAGTTCTTCTTCATTTTCACCATATGCAATAGTACCTAATTCAGAACTCATTCCGTATTTAGTAACCATATTTTTAGCCATTTTTGTTACCATATCTATGTCTGATGACGCGCCTGAAGTTACTTTATCGTATCCAAAAATTATTTCCTCTGCAATTCTTCCTCCCATTGCTACGGCAATATCAGAATGCATTTTTTCTCTAGTCACTGAAAGCTGATCTCTTTCTGGGAGTCTCATTACCATACCTAACGCTCGACCTCTTGGAATTATAGTAGCTTTGTGAATAGGATCGGATGCTTTCTCGTTTAAAGCAACTATCGCATGGCCACCTTCATGGTATGCAGTAAGTTTTTTTTCATCTTCAGACATAACCATTGATCTTCTTTCTGCGCCCATCATCACTTTGTCTTTAGCTTCTTCAATATCAGACATTGTAACAACTCTTTTATTTTTTCTTGCAGCAAGCAACGCAGACTCATTAATCAAATTAGCTAAATCAGCTCCAGAAAAGCCTGGGGTTCCTCTTGCGATTGTTCTTAATTTTACATCTGGTCCAGTACTAATTTTTTTAACATGAACTTTTAAAATTGCTTCTCTACCGATTATATCTGGATTTCCAACAACGACCTGTCTATCGAATCTTCCGGGTCTTAACAAAGCAGGATCTAAAACGTCAGGCCTGTTAGTTGCAGCAATAAGAATAATCCCTTCATTAGTATCAAAGCCATCCATCTCCACAAGTAGCTGGTTAAGAGTTTGTTCTCTTTCATCATTTCCTCCCCCTAAACCCGCTCCTCTGCTTCTTCCGACTGCATCTATTTCATCTATAAAAATAATACATGGTGAGTGTTTTTTTCCTTGTTCAAACATATCTCTAACTCTAGATGCACCTACACCTACAAACATCTCTACAAAGTCTGATCCCGAAATAGAAAAAAAAGGAACATTGGCTTCACCTGCAATAGCTTTGGCTAATAAAGTTTTACCTGTACCTGGAGGACCGATTAAAAGAGCACCTTTAGGAATCTTTCCACCAAGACGACTAAATTTTTTAGGGTCTTTTAAAAACTCAACAATTTCCTCAACTTCTTCTTTAGCCTCTTCTACACCTGCAACATCGTTGAAGGTAACTTTGCCTTGTGCTTCGTTTAAAAGTTTCGCTTTTGACCTTCCAAATCCCATCGCTCCTCCTTTACCACCTTGCATTTGGCGCATGAAGAATATCCAAACACCAATAAGTAAAAGCATAGGAAACCAAGATAATAAAATACCAAGTAGTGAAGGCATCTTATCTTCTTGAGGTGCAGCTAAAATACTTACTCCTTTGGAAGAAAGCTTATCAACTAATTCAGGATAATTTGGAGAGTAAGTTTTAAAAGTCTTACCATCAGCTAAAACGCCAGTAATATTATTTCCTTGTATTTGAACCTCAACAACTCTTCCAGCATCAACTTCATTTAAAAAGTTAGAGAAAGGCAATGTATTTTTCTCAGAATTTATTTTGTTTGGATCTTGAAACATATTGAATAGTCCAACTGATAGTAAGACTATTATGACCCACATAATTAGGTTTTTTACATTCATTTTTTGTTAAATAATCATTAATTTAATTTAAACAAGTATATTTTAACATTTAATAAGTTGTAAATAAGACAAAAAGCAACAAATTTACGCATAAAAATTAATGTTTTTCAACTTTTAGACACAAATTTCCCTTTTTTTTAAAAAAAATACATCCTCCAAGGGTGGATTTTTTAAATTCTTTTTTTTCAAGATTATTGATCAAATTATCTACTTTTTTGGATCTTAGATCATAATAATTATTTTTTAATTGTTTAATTGACTCATTAATTAGAGATATTTTTGTGTCTTTACCTAGCCTTTTATATTTTACAAAATTAATCAGGATTTCACCTTTTGTTTTTTTAATTAAATCTTTAAAAATTTTATCTAAATACTTATCTAGGGTATTTTTACTTGAAGATAAGTTTTGAATAGATCTAAAGATTTGTTCATACTTAATGCCACTATTTTCAATAGGCTTTTTTAAACTTCTGATTTTTGTTCTTAAGTAATTTGTGTTTTTATTAGAAGGATCTTTAAAATAAGTGCCAAAAATACTCTTGGATATTTTAATTAAATATTTTTTTTTAACATCTAATAAAGGTCTATATAAATCCACTTTACTGTTGATATTACTTAGTGGTTTCATTGCCGATAAGCCTTTTAATCCACTGCCTCTTGAAAGTCTCATTAAAAAAGTTTCAACTTGATCTTCAAGATTATGCGCTGTAAGAAGAATTTTAATATTGTTCTTCTTACAATAGTTTACAAGAATATTGTATCTAATAATTCTTGCCTCTGATTGAATATTTTTGATAATTTTTTTTTTATTTATAAGTATTTTAAGGTTTATACTGTTTTTTTTTAAAAGTTTTTTTACATTTTGGGCTTCTTTATCAGAATTTTTTCTTAAACTGTGATCTACTAATACGTAGTAAAATTTAGTTTTTTTAAAAAATGTGTAAGCTCTCGTTAATGCTACAAGCGCCAAACTGTCGGGTCCACCGGACACAGCGACCACGTATTTACTTTTATCTAAATCGTCTAATTTGTTTTTAAATTTTAAAAATATTTTTGATAAGTCTTTATAATTTTTAAAGCCGTTATTAAGATTTACACTTGAATTTTTTTTGCTCATATTGAGCTTTTTGTAACACAGACTTGTTAGCTTTTGGATATTCTTTTTTAATACCTAAAATCATTTTACAACCTTGATCTTTTTCACCAAGTTGCACCATCGTAATTCCAAGCTTTAAAAGATTATCAGGTGCTTTGCTGCTTTTTGGATAATTTTGGTATCCGTCTAGGTAGGCTGTTGCAGCATCTGAGTATAATTGTCTAATTCTAAAAGTCTCTCCATACCAATATTGTGCGCTGCCAGCTAAATCATGATCTTTGTTTTTGTCTATAAATTCTTTTAAAGCAAATTCAGCTGTTTCGTAATCTCCAATTTTCATAAAACTAACTGCAAACTCATATTGTTCATCCGCTGGCTTATCCGGAAGTAATGACTCTTTTTTTTCTGGTTCTTCAGCAATTACTGTTTTCGCACTTTCAACTGAATTAATTGATTGTCGTTCAGGTAAATTTGAGGTTTCGTAAGCAGGCGCAGCACCAAAATCTTGAGGCTTTGTTGAGCCAGGAAGTATTGTTTTTTTTTCTTTAACTGTGTTAAGTGATCCAGTTTCTAAATCAGAAAATCTTAATTGTGTATCTGATTGAATTTTCGTAACACGTGTTGATAATTTGTCTAATTTAAAGTTCACTTCCTCAAATTTATTTGTAAGTTCTCTAAATTGATCTTCTATTTCATTTAATTTCAGAAGATGCTTCGTCATAATATCTTCGTTAAGTCCAGCTGAACTTGTTGAACTTGAAGGTTTAGCAGAAATTAAGTCTGATTTTTGATAAACAGCTTTTTCTAAAGTTTTAAGATCTTTTGTTATTACTTGAATCTGATCTGAGATAGATTTTAAATAAATTTCCTCTTCCTCTGCGTTAACATAGTTAATTAAAAATAGAAATAAAATTGGTATTAAAATTTTTTTTAGTTTTAAATTACATTGCATGATACTTTCTTTATTAATTTCACAAAATGGCAAAAAAAAGACCCCTTAAAATGAATTCTAAGGGGTCTTAGTATTTAATAAATTTATAATTAATTTACTTTAACTGTAACAGATCTTCTGTTTTGAGACCATGCTAGCGGAGTAGAAGCTGGATTAACTGGTTTCTCTTTACCATAACTAATTACAGCAATTCTATTTCCAGAGATACCATATGTCATTAAATAATCTCTAGCAGCGTTGGCTCTTCGCTCTCCAAGAGCTAAGTTGTACTCTCTTGTGCCTCGTTCATCAGCGTGACCTTCAATTGTTACATTAAGGCTTTTATTTTTTCTAAGATAAGTAGCCTGTTTTCTTAAAGTCTCTCTAGCAGCCGTTGTTAGAGATGATTTGTTTGTTGCAAAGAAAACTCTGTCAGGAACACCTGAAGCTAAATATTTAACAGTCTCTTTTCCTGTGTAAACATCACCATCAATGTCTCCTGATTTTTTTGCTGTGGAACATGCGCTTAAAATTAAAGTAGCAAAGATTACTAGTAATATATTTTTTAAATTCTTATTAAACATCATTTTTTCCCCTGGGTTTTCATGTGTTTTATTTCAAATTATTTAATGTTATTCAAGTGTAATTTACTTAAAATAGTACCTTATTTTGATAAAAGAGAGGACCAAGATGGGTCGGAAGCATCAGTTTCAGTCTTTAGCCTTCTTTCATTATATCCAGTGATATCTATAGACCATAATTTAGCTGTGAAACCCTCTCCTTTTGTTCCAGCTTTAGTTTCTCTGTAAAAAACTAATACTCGTCCATTTGGAGACCACGATGGTGCCTCTTGGTAATAGTTTTCAGTCAATAACCTTTCACCAGATCCGTCTACTCTCATTACACCAATATAAAATCTCCCTTTACGCATTTTAGTAAATGCTATTAAATCACCTCTTGGAGACCAAACAGGTGTGCCATAGATTCCATTTCCAAAAGTAATTCTTTTTACACCGCTCCCATCACTTCGCATGACGTATATTTGTTGTAATCCACTTCTATCAGAGTTGAATGCTATGAATTTTCCATCGGGTGAAAAAGATGGAGATGTATCTATAGATGAGTGGTCTGTAATTCTTTCAACGACTCTTGAGTCTAAATCCATAGTATAAATATCCGAATTACCGTCCTTTGCAAAACTCATAACAATTTTTTTTCCATCAGGTGAAAATCTTGGAGCAAATGTCATTCCAGGGAAATTTCCTACTACTTCTTGAGTACCAGTTTCTATATCAAGCAAATAAACTCTAGGCATATTTCTAAAATATGACATATAAGTAACCATTTGGTTCGTGGGATTAAATCTTGGAGTTAATACTAATTCATTTCCTAAAGTTAAATATTTAGTATTAGCTCCATCTTGGTCCATGATTGCTAACTTTTTAACTCTTTGATTTTTTGGTCCACTCTCCGATACATAAATTATTCTTGTGTCAAAATAACCTTCTTCTCCGGTTAATCTTTCGTAGATTTTATCTGAAATAATATGAGCTACCCTTCTCCAATTTGATGGGGTGGTAGTGAAAGCAAGAGCAGTCATTTCTTTTGCAGCTGCTAAATCCCAAAGCCTAAACTCTACTTTGAGTTTTCCATCTTTAACTAAAAGTTTTCCAGTTACCAATGCTTGAGCTTTTATTAATCTCCAATCTTCAAATCTTGGTTTTAAATGTGCAATATCTGGTTTCTGAACAAAGGCTTCTTTCTTAAGTGGATTAAATAATCCTGTTGCCTTAAAATTATCTTCAATTATCTTTGAAATGTTTTCACCTAATTCCTTAATTTTTACGCCTTCGTAGTTTTGTGATTTAACATCAACATGTAAAGGAGATACTGCAATTGGCAGGGGATCAAGATTACCTCTTGTAATATCAATTTCTATCAAAGCGTTAGAATTGCCTATCAAAAAAATATTCAGTAAAAAAAATAAAATAATTTTTCGCATTTTAACCTTTTAGCATTTCTGTTGGATTAAAGTTTAATTGTAATTCTTTCCATTTATCGTATCCAGTCGGAGGTACTTTGAGTGGTTGGCACAACCTTACTGCTCTTAAAGCGCTCTCCGCTAAAACTTTATAAAATTTTTGTCCTGGTCTATTCATTCTTTGGTGATCTAAAATTTCAGATTTTAATATTGTACCATCTTTTTTTAATTTGAGCTTAATTCTTACAAGCAAATCTTCATCGTAAGGTAATCCTAAAGGTACACTCCAACAACCAAAAATTTGAGCTCTTAGTGCGTCTTCTTGAGAGAGAGTTAACCCAGAGGCAAATGAGTTTTTTTGACTGCTCTGAGTGATCTTATTAGTTTTTTTTTGTTTTACAGCTTCTTCTTCTTTTGCTTTATCAATTAAAGCTGCTATTTGATTTGTATCAACAACCTCTTTTTTTTCAAATTCAGAAGATTGTCTAATTTGAGGTTTAATTTCCTCTGGATTCTGTTTTTTTTTAACAATTTGCTTTTCTTCTTTTTTTTCATTTGGAAGAGGTATCCGATCAGGTTTTTCTTTTGCTTTTGCAGCAGGGGGTGCTTGCTCAGACACCAGTCTTTCCTTCTCTTTTTTTTTCGTTTCCTCAATTATTTTTCTTGCTTTAGGCGCGTATGGAATACTTGTTTTATCTGTAATTTGTATCAACTCTACAGAAACTATTGGAGGAAGGTCAATTGGCTCTCTAAGCATGAAAGGTAAACTTAAAATTGTTAATAAAATTAATATTGAATGGAAAGTTATAGAGTAAATTAAGCTTCTTATCATAAATCATCCTAATTTTTATAAGGCTCTGAGATTAAAGCTACTTTAGAGAAACCTGCTCCTGAAAGTGTCCCCATGACCTCTAGGACTCTTCCGTAGTTAATATTTTTATCTCCTCTAACGTAAATTCTTGTATCAGTCCTATTCTTCGCAATGGCTAATAACTTTGGGATCATTTTTTGATAAGTAACCTGATGTTCTTGTATATAAATTTCACCCTTAGAATTAATACTTAAAGTTAATGGTTCTTGATCATCAGGAAGTGAGTCTGCTGCAGACTCTGGTAAATCTACTTGAACACCAACAGTCAATAGAGGTGCGGTAACCATGAAAATAATTAAAAGTACTAACATAACATCAACAAATGGTGTTACATTAATTTCACTCATCGGTCCTTTTTTTGAGCGATTAAATTGAAATGCCATTTTTATATTATAGAAAGAAATCTTTTTGAAAAATTTTCTATTCTTGAGAAATATTTTTGTGAATCGTTATTAAATTTATTATAAGCAACTACAGCTGGTATAGCTGCTAATAAACCTAAAGCTGTAGCAAATAAAGCTTCAGCTATCCCAGGTGCAACTATTGCTAAACTTGTGTTTCTTGAAATTGCAATAGACTGAAAAGAATTCATTATCCCCCAGACTGTTCCGAATAATCCAATAAATGGAGCGGTGGATCCCACAGTAGCTAAAAAAGTAAAATTTTTTTCAACTTTTTTCATCTCTGTGTCAGTAGCTATTTCTAATATTCTTCCAACTCTCGCTGCCTGAATCGCTGATGATTGTCTTTTTGTTTTAATTAACTCGGCCATAGCTGTTTTGAAAATTAATACAGCAGGATCTTTTGAATTAACAGGTAAGCTATTATTGAAGCTCTCAGCAGATTTTGCTTTCCAGAACTTTTTTTCAAAATCTTCTATAGAACGATTTATATTTTTAAATAGTTTTAACTTATCAAAAATTAATGCCCATGAGAAAATAGAGCAAGCTATTAGTAAAATTATTACGAATTTTACAACAAAGTCAGCTCTTAAAAAAAGCTTCCATAAAGTAAAGTCGGAAGAGCCTCCTAAACCTACAACTTGAGTAGCTATATCTTGTTCCATTAAGATTAATTACTTTTAGAATGTGTCATGAATTTGGCGTTAATAATTAATTTGGGTTTAAATTTCTTCAGATAATCTTGTTTCACTGAAGAATCTTGCTATCAAAATAGCATCTGATTTATTGACGTCTTTTTTTTTAGTCAGTTGACTTGATAATTTTGGATACATTTCTATCACTCTTGTTCTACTTGAGTCTTTTGATGAATTTATTAATTCGAAATGTTTTTTCCATTTAGACGGTCTTACAAAAAATATTGGCAACTCTAATGCCGCACAAACTCCTTTAATTGCCCCAAAAGTTTGTCCGAAATTAAACATGCTTGTTACTCCTTGACCGGGCATAGCATTTACTTGTTCCACAACAACAGCTACCTCTTCATTTTGTTCAATATTCTCTTTAATAAGATTAACCAAGAGTGAGCTATTTAATTGTCTCTTATTTTTTTTTCCCTCAGACATAACTGGCATATCAAAAAGATTTAAAACTTTGTTATTTTCTAATATCGCAATTGCTCCACTCAAACCCGGGTCTATTCCAATGATTTTCATTATTATTTTAAATTTTTCAAATTAGCATTGGTAAAAATATTTTGCACATCGTCAAGTTCATCTAATGCGTTTAAAACTTCTAAAATTTGCTCTCTTTTTTCTTTGGTCAAATCTATATAATTTAAGGGCCTCCACTCTACAGATGAATGATTTAAATTATCAATTTTTTTTTCAATTTCAGTTTTTATTTTATAGAAGTCCTCTTTTTCAGTTATTATCTCAAAATTTTCATCTAAATTTAAACAATCTTTAGCTCCTGCATTAATTGCTATTTCAAATATTGCGTCTTCCTTTGTTTTTTTTTTATCTATATGAATTATGCCTACATTGGAAAATAAATGTGCTGTTGAACCGGTCTCACCTAATCTTCCTCCATTTTTTTGCAGTACATTTCTTATACTTGATGCTGATCTATTTTTGTTGTCTGTTAATGTCTCAATTATAAAAGCAATATTTGAAGGCCCAAATCCTTCGTATCTTAAACTTTCATAATTCTTTTCTCCACTTATCTCTGATTTGCTAATTGCTCTTGTGATATTATCTTTTGGCATGTTAGCTTGCTTTGCTGCTTGAATTGCAGTCCTTAACCTTGGGTTCATGTTTGGATCCTTATCACCTAATTTTGCTGCAACAGTGATTTCTCTGGAAATTTTTGAAAATATTTTTGACCTCTCTTTATCCGCTCTTCCTTTTTTATGTTTTATACCAGCCCAATGTGAATGCCCAGCCATATTTATTGATTTAAACTTCCTCCTAGAATCAACCTTCTAACTTTTTTTGCTAACCCAGTATTGTGATCACATTCCACGATTAAACCTGATAATGATCCAGCATCGTTTGCTGGAAAATTTTTATTAAAATCTTTTTCTTTTAAAAATTTTTTTAACGAATTTTCTTTGTTCATCCCAATAACTGAATTGTAATCACCACACATTCCTATATCCGTTTGATATGCAGTACCATTATCAAGTATTCTAGTGTCAGCAGTTGGAACGTGAGTATGTGTTCCAACAACACATGTAGTTTTTCCATCAAAGAAATGACCAATGGCCATTTTTTCACTAGTAATTTCACCATGGAAATCTACAATCAAAAAATCTACATTTTTTTTAAGAGTGAATTTCTCTCGAAGTTGCACAGCTTTTTTAAATACATCGTCAGATTTTCTCATATAAACGTTTCCCATCAAATTAATTACACCAACTTTAAATCTTTTATCTTTAGACAAAAATACTCCAGACCCATTACCAGGAGATCCCTCAGGTAAATTTGCAGGACGTAACAATCGGTTTTCTATATTAATATGATCAATTGTTTCTTTTTTATCCCATATATGATTTCCAGAAGTTATTACATCAACTCCTTGATTAAAAAATTCATTCGCGATTGATTTGGTAATACCTAAACCATCATCAGCTGAATTTTCTCCATTTATAATTACAAAATTTAAATTTTCTTTTTTGATTAAATTTTCTAGATTTTTTTTTAGCACTTCTCTTCCAGATGCCCCCATTATGTCACCTAATATCAATATATTCATTCAATCAATCCTTTATCTGTTAAAATAAAATCTAACCTTACATCATTTTTTGAAACAGGGAGTTTATGGTATCTTTGAAAAGAAAATGCAACACCAACAGTTAATATTTTTTTATATCTTTTAATTAATTTAGTTAAATAACGATCATAAAAACCTTTTCCGTAACCAATTCTAAATTTAAATTTATCAAAAACTAGAATTGGTACTAGAACTACTTCGGGAACTTTTGCCCTAGATTTGATAGGCTCCGGTATTCCATACTTATTAATAAATAAAACCTCATTTTTCTTCCAGGGGAAAAAATTCATATTATTATTTTCCTCTATTGCCGGAAGAAGAGTATTTTTATTAGAGATATAGGGATTTTCTAAAACTTTTAAAACATTTAACTCAAAATTCGAGGGATAATAAAGAGCTATTTTAAAAGCTTTTTTTTTTAATTTTATTTTTAAAAACTTAATTAAAGGAAAAAAAAATTTTTCATCTATTTCGAAATATCTTTTTTTTCTTAAAAGATAAAATTTTTTTCTAAGTTTATTTTTTGAACTCATCTACTGTATTTTAGACAGCGATTCTGTGTTTGAAATTATTTTCTCTAATGATTGAGCTGTTTTATCGAGCATAGTTTCGTATAAGGAATTATTTTCTTCTATAGTTTTTTTGAAATTATCAAGCTCTTGATGCAATTTTTTTATTTCTAGATCTTTATCTTCTTTGTATCTGATTGCTAAGGATCTAATTTCTTTAAACTTATTTGAAATTTCATCCAATTTATTTTTTTGATTTGTTACTTTTTGTTTTAAATCAAAATATTCATCAATTAATTTTATGGTTGTAATAAGTAATAATTTGTTTTCTCCAATATTCCCTAATTTATCTTTTAATTCTGTATATTTTTTATCTAAATATTTTGTAAGCTTTTTGAGCGACTCCTCTTGGCCATCGTCACATGATAAAAGATAATCTTTATTATTGAATTTAATGTTTACGTTTGCCATTTGTCTATTTCGTTAACTAAACTCTCAGTTTCTTGACTTAATTCCTCAATATCTTGATTGAACCTTTCTTCGAGTTTTGAATTTTCGTTTGCCTCAAATTGAAGTTTTTTTATTTTTTCCTTTAAAAATTTGTGTTCTCTCATTAATTCTTGATTTTGTTTTTCAATCTCTTTTTTTTTAGAAATTAACTCTTTTTTTTCAGTTATAATTTTTGCAAGTTCGTAATTTGGCTGTGTATAACTTAATGAAATTGAATTTAATTTATCAATAAGCTGGTTTAAATTTTGTTCTTTCTTTTCAAAATTGCTCATAAAGTTTTTTATAGCATATTATTGATATAGTGAGTTTAAGTCTATATAGGTAATTACAAGTGAGTGTAAAATTTAACCAATTATCTAACGCAATAAGATTTTTATCAATTGATGCTGTGCAAAAAGCAAATTCTGGTCATCCGGGTATGCCAATGGGAATGGCAGATGTTGCTACCGTGTTGTTTAAATACCACCTGAGGTTTAATCCAAAAAATCCTAATTGGATCAACAGAGATAGATTTATTCTATCTGCAGGCCATGGCTCTATGTTGCTTTATGCTCTTCTCTATCTGAGTGGATACAAAAGTATATCAATTGAAGATATAAAAAATTTTAGACAACTTAATTCAATATGTGCAGGTCATCCGGAATATAAAAAGGGCACAGGTATAGAAACTACAACTGGTCCATTAGGACAAGGTTTAGGAAATTCTGTCGGGATGGCGATAGCTGAGGAAATTTATAGGAAAAAATTTGGCGACACTCTAATTAATAATAAAACTTTTGTCTTTGCTAGCGACGGAGATTTAATGGAGGGTGTTAGTCATGAGGTTATGAGTTTAGCTGGTCATTTAAAGTTAAAAAATTTGATTGTTTTTTTTGATAACAATAAAATTTCAATTGACGGATCGACTTCCTTAAGTGTCTCAGATAATTATAAAAAAAGATTTGAGTCCTATGGTTGGAATTATTTAGAAACTAATGGTCATAATGAAAAACAAATTTCAAAAGCTATTTCTAAAGCCTCGAAATCTAAAAAGCCTACCATTATATCTTGTAAAACAGTAATAGGATTCGGATCTCCTAACAAATCTGGAAAAGCTTCTTCACATGGCTCTCCTTTAGGTGATGACGAAATTGTGCTAGTTCGAAAAAAACTTAAATGGAATTATAAGCCGTTTGAAATTCCACAAGAAGTCTTACAAGAGTGGAGAGAAATCGGAAGTAAGGGTGAGTTGCTAGAAAGAAAATGGGAAGAAGAAATAAATAAAAAAAATCCTAAAATAAAAGACGATCTTGAGCAAAATTATTTAAATACTGACATAACGTCCTTAGAAAGCTTATTTGAAAAAGAAAAAGCAAAATACTATGAGTCAAAGCCAAGCTTGGCTACACGACAATGCTCAATGGCTGTAATCGAGAGTATTTCTGCAATACTACCGAAACTTATTGGAGGATCTGCAGACCTTAGTGGTTCGAACAATACAAAGACTAGCAATTCTAAAATAATTAATTCTAAAAATTTTAATGGAAATTATATTCATTATGGGGTTAGGGAGCATGGTATGGCTGCTATTATGAATGGGTTAGCACTCTACGGAGGGATAGTGCCTTATGGAGGAACATTTTTGATTTTTTCTGATTATTGCAAACCTTCGATAAGACTTTCAGCTTTAATGGGTCTTAAAGTAATCTATATTTTTTCTCATGACTCAATTGGTTTGGGAGAAGATGGCCCTACTCACCAACCTATTGAGCAGCTTGCTGGATTGAGAGCGATACCAAATTTAAATGTATTTAGACCAGCAGATATCAACGAAACTTTAGAATGTTGGCAGATAGCATTAAAAAGCAAAAATACTCCTAGTGTAATCGCGTTATCTAGGCAAAAAGTTTCTTACGTCAACCCCGAAAATTCTCGAGAAAATAAATGTGAAAAAGGTGCGTACGTAGTAAAAATAACTTCCCACGAAAGCAAGGTAAATATAGTTGCTTCTGGAACTGAAGTTGAATTAGCTTTAAAAGTCCAAGAAAAACTAAAAGAAAATAATATTCATTCAAAAGTTGTTTCAATGCCATGTATGGAGCTTTTTGATATGCAGCCTGAGAACTATCGTAACGATATTATAGAGGAAAATTCATTAGTAGTGACATTAGAAGCTGGAAGTATCATTTCTTGGCAAAAATACGTAAAAGGCAAAGGACTGAATTTAGGTATAGATCAATTTGGAGAAAGTGCACCTTATAAGGAAGTATATAATCATTTTGACCTATCAGAAGAAAAAATAACAAATTTCATTCAAAAAAAACTTAGAGAATAATTTAAATTAATGGATAAAATAAATTTTTTTCCTAGTAATTTAGAAATTAAAAATCAAAAAATAATTTTAAGATTAGATTTAAATGTTCCTATTAAAAACAAAATGATTTTAGATGATACAAGAATTGTGCTATGTTTGCCTTTCATAAAACAATTAATCGAAAAAAAAGCAAAAATAATAATTATAAGTCATCTTGGTAGACCTAAGGGAATTAAAGATCCTGATTTATCCTTAATGCCAATTTATAAATATCTAAAGAAAACACTTCAAACTAATGTTTATTTTTTTACGGGAAATATTGATAATGAGGTAAGCCAAAAATTTTCTCATTTAAATCAGGGAGAAGTAATTCTAATCGAAAATATAAGATATTTTGAGGAAGAAACAAATAATGATGAAAATTTTTCAAAAAAATTAGCTTCTCTTGGAGATATTTATATAAATGATGCTTTTTCATGTTCGCATAGAAAACAATCATCTATTCATAATATTACAAAGTTTTTAGATAGGTGTTTTGCTGGTCCTTTATTGAAAAAAGAAATTGATGCAATAAATCTTGTTATTAAAAATAAGAAAGAGCCAGTAACATGTATTATTGGGGGCTCCAAAATTTCAACGAAAATTAACGTTCTTTCAAATTTAATAAAAGAAGTGAATAGCCTAATAATTGTTGGTGCTATGGCCAATAATTTTTTTTTATATAAGAATTTAAATATTGGAAAATCTTTAGTTGAAACCGATACAAAAGAGATTATTAAAAAAATTTATGAAAAAGCCAAAAAAAATAATTGTGAGATAGTTATACCAGAAGACTGTATTGTCTCTACTAGTTTTGACGGAGAGGGAAAAAATAAAAATTTAGATCAAATTGAAAATAGTGAAATGATTTTGGATATTGGAGTAAACACAATTAAAAAAATTCAAGATATTATTGATCATTCCAGTACAGTTCTTTGGAATGGGCCAGCAGGATATTTTGAAAATAAAAACTTTTTAAAAGGGACAATTTCGATTGCAGAAACTATTTCAAAAAATACCTCCAAAAAAAATCTAATCTCAGTTATAGGTGGAGGTGATACTCTTGCGGCAATTAATAAAAATAAAAATAAACTTTCTTTCTCTCACTTATCAACAGCAGGTGGCGCATTTTTGGAATACTTGGAAGGAAAAGACTTGCCTGGCCTTAGTGTTTTAAAATAAATAATCGATATGACTTTAAATGAAATAGCAAAAAAAATGTGTGCCAAGGGCAAAGGAATTTTAGCCGCTGATGAAAGCACAGGAACGATAGCAAAAAGATTCAAAAGTATTAATGTAGAAAATTTAGAAAAAAATAGATTAAATTTTCGTCAGACGTTATTTGATGCCAGTGCAATGAAAGATTACATAGGTGGCGTAATCCTTTTTGATGAAACAATAAAGCAAAAAACCACATTAGGTCCAACTATTCCTGAATTGATCTCAAAGCATGGTGCTATTCCAGGAATAAAGGTTGATAAAGGAGCTAAACCTCTAGCTGGATCACATGAAGAAACTGTGACAGAGGGTTTAGATGGTTTGAGAGAGAGATTGAAAGAGTATTATAGTCTAGGTGCAAGATTTACAAAATGGAGAGCGGTGTATAAAATTGCAGAGAAATTTCCCACATCTCAGTCAATCAAATCGAATGCGCACGCGTTAGCAAGATACGCTGCATTAGTTCAAGAGGCAAATATGGTGCCTATTGTTGAACCGGAAGTACTCATGGATGGTTCACACAATATTGATAAATGTTATGAAGTTACAACAAATGTTTTAAATGAATGTTATAATGAACTTGAAATACACAAAGTTGATTTGAAAGGAACTGTGTTAAAACCTAATATGGTTATCCCTGGCTCAGAATGTAAAAATAAATCTAGCTCAGAAGAAATTGCAAAAAAAACTTTGGATTGTTTGAAAAAGAATGTACCTAGTGAAGTTCCTGGAATTGCATTTCTATCAGGAGGTCAATCTGAAATAGAGTCTAGTAAAAATCTAAATGAGATTAATAAAATAAATGACAGCAATTTTTTAATTACCTTTTCATATGGAAGGGGATTGCAGGCTAGTGCTCTGAAAGAGTTTGGAAAAGATCAAAATAATATCAAAAATATTCAAAAAGCTTTTAATCATAGAGCAAAAATGAATGGTTTATCTTCTAGAGGGGAATGGTCTGAAGACTTAGAAAAAGAATCAGCGGCTTAAAAAACATTGAAGCGATTAGTATATTTAATCTCACCAAATAAATTAAAAGCTAACTTTTACGTAGACTTAGACAAAGTTTTATCTTTTAAAAATGTAAAATATTTTCAACTAAGATTGAAAAATACAAAAAAGAAAAAAATTATTACTATTATGAACAAAATCAAAAAAATCACAGCTAAACATAAAGTGAAATTTATTATAAATGACAATTATAATATGGCTTGCAGACCCGGCGTAAATGGATGTCACATGGGTCAGCTTGATGGATCATTTAAAATTGCTAGAAGCAAACTCAAAAACAAAATTCTTGGAATAACGTGTCATAACTCTAAAATTCTAGCAAAGAATGCCAAGCAAAATAAAGCAGATTACATTGCTTTTGGATCATTTTTTAATTCAAAACTTAAACCGAATGCAAAAAAAGCAAACCTTAACATCTTAAAATGGGCTAATAAGAATATAAAAAAACCTATTGTTGTTATAGGTGGAATTAATGACTTAAATTATAAAAAATTAATAAAAGCTGGAGCAAAATATATTGCAATATCAAGTTTTATTTGGGATAACCCAAAATTAAAACCAGAATTCGCAATTAGAAAGTTTAAATGAAAATTACAGCTATTGAAATAAAACCAGGCATGATAATCGAACATAAAAACGATTATTGGAATGTTTTAAAAACTCAACATGTAAAGCCTGGAAAAGGGGGAGCATTCAACCAAGTCGAATTAAAGAGTGTTGTTAAAGGTACAAAGTTAAATGAGAGATTTAGGTCAAATGAGACTATCGAAAAAGCTGAGGTTGATGAAAAAAAATTTAATTTTTTATATACAGATGGTGAGAACTGCCATTTTATGGACAATGAAACCTATGAACAAGTAGAAATTCCGAAATCAATAGCTGGTGAGCAGTACAAACTTTTAAAAGAAAATTTAGAAGTAACAATTTCCTTTATGGAAGAAAAACCTATTTCATTAGAGTTGCCAAACAATATTGAATGCACTATTGAAAATACTGATGCTGCAATAAAAAATCAGACTGCTTCCTCCTCATATAAACCTGCTTTATTAGATTGTGGTATAAAAATTAATGTGCCTCCATTTATTGAAAGTGGAGAAAAAATTGTTATCGATACTCGAACATTAGAATATGTAAAAAGAGTCAATTAATGAGGTTGAATTCTCCTCAAATAAATCTGATGACTAAAGCGTGTATGAAGGCTTCAAGGTCTTTAATTCGAGATTTCGGAGAAATTGAAAATTTACAAGTCTCAACTAAAGGTCCTGGAGATTTTGTCACGTCAGCTGACAGGCGAACTGAAAAAATTTTAATCGATGAATTACAAAAAGCACACCCTGAATACGGAATAATAACAGAAGAAACTGGGATAATAAATAAATCAAATTTAAAACAAAGATGGATAATTGATCCTATAGATGGAACATTGAATTTTTTAAATGGTATTCCTCAATTTGCAATTTCTATTGGATACGAGGAAGATGGAGAAATTAAAAGCGGAGTGATATTTAATCCTATCATGAATGAGATGTTTTGCGCAGAAAAAGGTAACGGGGCATTTTTAAATAATTCAAGAATAAGAGTTTCAAACAAAAAATTAATTCAAAACGCTTTACTTGTAACAGGCGGCCCTAAAGCAGCGAGTAAGATAAAAGATAAAATTTTTGAAGAATATGCAAATATTTCTAAAAAAGTTTCAAACGTTAGAAAATTCGGAAGTGCGGCTTTAGATATGTCATATGTAGCTTGTGGTAGATTTGACGGATATTGGCAAAGGGAGTTAAATTATTGGGACATCGCAGCTGGGATAATAATCGTAAAAGAAGCAGGGGGGTTTGTTGATTATTTTGAGGAAGATCAAAACCTGCCATTAAAAAAGAATATTTTAGCTACAAATTCAAATTTATACGAAAAATTAAAAGAATTCATAAATAAAAAAGATATTGAGTAAAAACTGTTATTAATATAAAAAACTTCAGATGAAAAAAAATATACACCCTAATTACCACAAAATAAAAGTTGTAATGACAGATGGAACGGAGTTTGTTACGCGATCAACCTGGGGTAAAGAAAACGATGTATTAAAATTGGATATTGATCCAAAATCTCACTACGCTTGGACTGGTGGAACTCAAAAAGTTTTAGATAAAGGTAGAGTTAGTAAATACAATAAAAAATTTAGCAACTTAAGAACAAAAAAATAATTTATGACAGAAACACCATTTATGCCAAAAGCAACAGCTGTTTGGTTAGTTGAAAATACAACATTAACATTTAAGCAAATCGCGGAGTTTTGTGATTTGCATGAGTTGGAGATAAAAGGCATAGCGGATGGCGATGTTGCAAAAGGGATTAAAGCATACAATCCAATATTAGCTGGTCAGTTATCCAGGGAAGAGATAGAAACTTGCTCAAAAAATCCAGAAAAGAAATTAAAATTATTAAAAAAAATTGAAGAAGTTGAAGTTAAAGAAAGAAAAAAACCTAAGTATACACCTTTGTCAAAAAGACAAGATAGACCGGATGCAATATTATGGTTATGTAAAAATGCTTCAGAATTAACAGATGGCCAAATATCGAAGCTAGTCGGTAGTACTAAGGGTACAGTTTCTCTTATCAGAAAAAGAAGTTATTGGAATTTTTCTAATTTAAAACCCCGGGATCCAGTAATATTAGCATTATGCACTCAAGAGGTTTTCCAGAAAGCTCTCGATAAAGCTAAAAGAAGAGTTGAAAGAGAGAAAAAAGCAAAGATTAGAGAGGAAAAAAAAGCTCAATCAGCTTCTCTCTAGACAAATAGTTTTTCAGATGATAACTACCATGAAAATTAACCGGAGGTTTTTATAAAAATAGACGTAAAAGATAATAATGTAGAACAAGCCATTAGGGTTCTTAAAAGAAAACTTCAAAAAGAAGGGTTTTTTAAAGTAATGAAAATGAAAAGTACTTACGAAAAACCATCTGAAAAAAAAAAGAGAGTTCAAACAGAAAATCTTAAAAGAATAAAAAAACTCCAAAAACTAAAAAATAGGTACTAAATTTATTAAAATGAGAGGATTAGATATGCCATCTGGTAAAGTAAAATGGTTTAACGCCAAAAAAGGTTATGGATTTATAACAGACGATAAAACACAAAAAGATATTTTTCTGCATGTATCAGCATTAGAAAACTCGAAATTAAGAGTTTTAAAAGAAGATCAAATAATTGTATACGATATAAAAGAAGAAAAAGATAAACTTCAAGCAATTAACATTAAGAAAAAATAATTTATCGCGGGGTGGAGCAGTCTGGTAGCTCGTCAGGCTCATAACCTGAAGGTCGTAGGTTCAAATCCTACCCCCGCAACCAAAATGACAGAGACTATCAGAAATATTACAATCATTGCTCATGTTGATCATGGTAAAACAACTTTAATTGACAGTCTAATGAAGCAAAGTGGAACGTTTAGAGAAAATGAAAACGTAGAAGAGAGAATTATGGACTCAGGTGAGTTAGAAAAAGAAAGAGGTATTACAATTCTAGCTAAACCAGCAGCCATTAATTGGAAAAATTCTAGAATTAATATTATTGACACCCCGGGCCACAGAGATTTTGCAGCTGAAGTAGAGAGGGTTTTACATATGGCTGATGGGGTCTTACTTTTGATTGACTCAGCTGAAGGTGTGATGCCTCAAACAAAATTTGTTTTATCTAAAGCCTTGAAACAGGGTTTAAAACCTATAGTAGTGATAAATAAGTTAGATAAACCTGATCAAAGAGCCAATGAAGTGCTCAATGAAACATTCGATTTATTTGTTAATCTCGATGCAAATGAAGAGCAACTCGACTTTCCAGTATTATATGCTAGCGGAAGATCTGGATGGGCATCAAAAGAAATAAATGGTCCAAGAGAAAATTTACAACCTTTACTTAATTTAATTATTGAAAAAGTAAAACCATCTTCTTCTGATAAGAAAAAACCTTTTGCAATGCTTTCTACTCTTCTCTATGCAGATAGTTTTCTTGGAAGAAGTTTAGTTGGAAAAATTGCTCAAGGTACAGCAAAAGCTAATCAACAAATTAAAGCAATTAATCTCGAAGGTAATAAAGTAGATGAAGGTAGATTAACAAAAATATTTAGATATGAAGGGACAAAAAAAGTTCCAATAGAGCAAGGAGAGGCTGGAGATATTGTTATTATAGCTGGGCTTGAAAAAGCAAACGTCGCTGACACTATATGTGATTTAGAGATTAGTGAACCTATAAACGCTACGCCTATAGATCCCCCTACTATGTCTATTACAGTTACAGTTAATAGCTCTCCCTTGGCTGGTACTGAAGGAAAAAAACTTACAAGCACACAAATAAGAGATCGCCTTATTTTAGAAGCTGAAAATAATGTAGGCGTTAGTTTTGCAGAAAATGAAAACAGGGACTCATTCATTATAAGCGGAAGAGGTGAGCTAATGTTAGAAATTCTTTTAACCCAGATGAGAAGAGAGGGATTTGAAATGACTGTTAGCCCTCCAAAAGTATTAATTAAAAAAGATACTGAAGGTAACAAGCTTGAGCCTATTGAAGAAATAACTATGGATCTTGATGAAGAGTTTTCGTCTAAAGTGATAGATTCAATGAATAGAAGAAAAGGAAAATTAATAGACTTAAAAGATACTGGGAAAGAAAAAAAAAGATTGATTTTCCATGCTCCAACTCGAGGACTTATGGGTTACACAAGTCGATTTTTAACTTTAACTAAGGGCACCGGTGTAATAAATAGAATTTTTCATTCTTATGGAAAATACACAGGAGACATGGAAGGAAGAAGAAACGGTGCTTTAATTTCTATGGAAGACGGGAAAGCTGTAGCATTTGCAATTTTTAATTTACAAGCTCGAGGTGAGATGTTTATAAAGCATAACGATCCAGTTTATAAAGGAATGATAGTAGGACTTTCATCAAAAAGTGGTGATCTAGAGATAAATGTTTTAAAAGGAAAGAAACTTACAAATATGAGAACTCAAGGAACTGATGAAAACGTGGTTTTAACTCCAGTTAGAAAAATGGCTATTGCAGAGCAATTAAGTATCCTTAATACTGATGAAGCACTGGAAATTACACCCTTGTCTTGCAGGTTAAGAAAAGTAATTTTAGATACTCATGAGAGAAAAAGGCAATCTAAGCTATCGTAATTTAAGTTTACAAAATATGAATATACCCTTAATTTTACAACTATGAAGTATTTTAGCATAAATAATTTTATTAATAAGGACTTATGTGAAAAATTAATTCAAGCATCTGACATACATAATTTTAGTAAAAATAAAACTTTAATTCATGGCCAAAGACAATTTGTTAGCTCATCTGATGAAGAATTTCATAATCTTTTAAATAATTCTGAGGAGTGGAATAATTTAGAAAAAAAAATTAATTCTTCAGAATTTTTAGAATTTTGTCTTAAAAAACTCGATTTAAATGATAAGAAATTTTCATTAGTAAATTTTTTTAATTACAAAAACTTGACTGATACTCAAAAAATATACAAAAAAATTAGTTCTACTAAAAACAAGTTAATACCTACTAAAACCTTGGTAAAATATTCACTGCTCAGGATTTATAGAGATCTTTTTAGAAAGATTAAATTTTCAAAAATATTTTATCCAAATAAGAGTGCTGTAGAGTTGCTATACGATTACTCGAAGGCGGGTAATGGGTATTCTAGAGAAATTCATAGGGACAGCGATAATAGACTTATAGTTTTTATTTTATATCTTAATGCGCCCTCAAAATCAGATAATCATCAAGGGGGTGATTTTGATATTTATAAATTAATAAATGGAAAAAAAAATATTGCTCAACCAGAAAAAGAAAATTGCGAAAAAATTGAAAATATAAAACCTGAAGCTGGAAAATTAATTGTTTTTTTAAACGAAAGTGAAAGCTTTCATGGTGTAGAAGAAATGAAAAATCATTCCGACTATAGATATTTTATTTATGGAAGCTTTACCTTATTAAATCAAAAAAACCCTTATATTAAAAATAGGAGTAAACTAGCTACAGAATTTCATTTGTATGATTAAACACACATGAATAAATCTAATACAAGTTTTAATTGCAGGGTTTGTGTATCAGAAAAGATTGAAGAATTTAAAATTGTACATTTCGGGTTTTTGACTAAAAATGAAAATTGGAAAAGTTTTTTTTGTTTTGATTGTGGATCAGTATCTGAATTTAAAATCAAAGAAAATGAAATTACTTATGCAGATGGAGCTTATAGAGATAATAAAAATCATTTTAATACAAAATCTGATGATAAAAAAATTTTACCTCCAATAGATTTTTGGTCGGCAATTTCATTTAAAAGGTGGGCTCATATATGGAAAGTTTTAAATAAGTCTACTAATATTTTTTCTAATAAAGAATTAAAAATGCTTGATTACGGAGGATATAATGGTTTCCTTCCTTATGCTTTCAGTCAAAAACATAAAATTAATTCTTTTGTAGCAGATTTAGATCAAAAAGGATTAAACATGGCTCAATTTTTAGGCTCAAAAACAATTGATCTTTCTAAAAATGAAATTGATGAGAAAAACTTTGATCTGATAACAATTGTCCATGTTTTGGAACATTTAGATAAACCTCTTGAAAACTTAATAAAATTAAAAGATCATTTATCTGATGAAGGAGTTTTATATGCAGAAGTTCCAAATTTATACGGCTTCCCTCTAGCTGATGAAGCTCATAAAATTGCTTTTACAGAATTTTCTTTTGCAAAAATGTTTCAATCTGCTGGATATGAAATTTTAGATTATGGTTTTACAAAAACGCCTAAAGAGTCAATTAAGTTTGATTATTATTACAATCATGAGTCAGAAAATCTATTTATTATATGTGGAAAAAAGAGAAAAAATCCATCACTTAATTTTCCGAAAAATAAAATACCTAATAGCATCAATAATTTCACATATGAGTTGAAAATTAAATACGCTAATCTGATGCTCAAAAAAATTAGCTTTACTCTATTTAAATCCTCTTTGAGATACTTTAGAACATTTGCTCTATTTTTTATTTATGGATTAGTTGATTTTATTTCTCTTAAAATTTTTAAAATTTCTCTTGTAAGTAAATTTTTAAGAAAGAAATAATTAAATCTTGAATTTAGATTTCTTGCTGTCTGTTAAAAATCCTTTTACTGTATCAATTGTCATTGATTTAAAACTTTTGCCAAAACTTTCAATTTGACTAATTACTTTAGGTGGCATGGTTATAATATTGCACTTCAATTGTTTGGCTTGAATGTAATTATAAGCTTCTCTTGTACTAGCCCAAAGAATTTGAATATTTTTATTTTTTTTTGTTAAATTTACACTTTTTTTAAATATTGGAACTGGATCTTTGCCTTTATCAGCCATCCTGCCGGCAAATATAGATATTATAGATTTAGTTTTTTTGTTTAATTTTTTGTAAATTTTTTTTGTTTGTTTAAATGTATAGACAGCGGTTATATTCAGTTTTATCCCTTTTTTGCTCAATTCTTCAATTACCGGGCCTGTAAAGACTCCCTTTGAGTTAACAACTGGTATTTTTACATAAACATTTTTACCCCAAGAATTAATTTCGTAAGCCTGTTTAAGCATATCCTTGAAATTATCAGCAAAAACTTCAAAAGAAATTGGTTTTCTTTTACAGATTTTCAAAATTTTAATAGAGTAATCTTTATAATTTTTAGCCCCGGCTAACCTCATCAAACTTGGATTAGTAGTGAAACCATCAACTAAAGACTTGTTATTAAATGATTTAATTGTTTTATAATCGGCTATGTCACAAAATATTTTTGTTTTCATTAATCTAGATTTTTAACAATATCCTCTGTCATTTTTTTCGCATCTGCAAATAACATCAAGGTATTATCTTTGTAAAATAGCTCATTATCTATACCGGCATATCCTGGCGACAAACTTCTTTTTACAAACAAGACAGATTTGCACTTTTCAACATCAAGCACTGGCATACCAAATATTGGGCTTTTAGGATCTGTTTTGGCAACAGGATTTGTAACATCATTTGCTCCAATTACAAATGCAACATCAGAGTTGGCAAAATCATTATTAATGTCCTCCAATTCAAAAACTTCATCATAAGGAACGTTCGCCTCTGCCAGCAATACGTTCATATGTCCAGGCATTCTTCCAGCAACTGGATGTATGGCGTATGTAACTTTAATATCATTCTTTTTTAATTTATCTACCATTTCTCTTAATGCATGTTGAGCTTGTGCTACCGCCATTCCATAACCTGGAACTATGATCACTGAAGAAGCGTTTTTCATTAAGAAAGCCGCATCCTCCGCATTCCCACTTTTAACAGGCTTTTGGTCTTGTTTTTCTTTTGTATTTTCTGCAGCATTATCTGCACCAAATCCACCAAGAATTACACTTATAAAAGATCTGTTCATAGCTTTACACATTATATAAGAGAGAATTGCTCCGGAAGATCCCACTAGCGCGCCAGTAATAATAAGAGCAGAATTTTCTAGTGTGAAACCTATACCTGCTGCAGCCCAACCAGAATACGAATTAAGCATTGAAATTACCACTGGCATGTCTGCTCCACCAATAGGTATAATTAATAAAACTCCAACTAAAAAGGAGATAAAAATTAATGCCCAAAATACATTTGACGACTGACTGTTGCACAAATAAAAAATTAAAATAAAAATACCTATACCAAGCATTAAATTTAAAAAGTGTTGTCCGCCAAATGTGATTGGGGCACCAGACATTATCCCCCTCAATTTCAAAAAAGCGATTATAGAGCCAGAAAAAGTTATTGCTCCTACTGCTGCACCAATAGACATTTCAATAAGGCTTGCTAATTTAATATCGCCAATATATCCTAAACCAAATGCTTCTGGGTTTAGAAAAGCTGCAATAGCAACAAAGACAGCTGCTAAACCAACTAAACTATGAAATCCTGCAACTAATTCTGGCATTGCAGTCATTGGAATTCTAAAAGCTATAAAGGCTCCAATTGCTCCACCAATTATAAGAAAAATTATCACATACGCCAGCGAAGTAGAAAAGTTTCCAATTGATAAAAATGTTACAATAATTGCAATTATCATTCCTGCAATTCCAAAATAATTTCCTTGTCTTGATGTATCTGGAGATGACAGCCCCCTAAGAGCAAGAATAAAAAGTATTCCGGAGACTAAATAAAATATTGCTGACAAATCTGCTGAGATCATTTCTTTTTATCTTTCTTTTTTTTGTACATTTGAAGCATTCTTTGAGTAACTAAAAACCCACCAAAAATATTTATTGCTGCAAGAACAATTGCTAAAAATCCGAAAATACTAGAAATATCAAAAACATTCCCAGAGGATCCAGATAGCGCAGCTATTATAGCCCCAACAATGATAACTGATGAAATAGCATTAGTTACTGACATTAGAGGAGTGTGAAGAGATGGTGTTACGCTCCATACTACATAATAACCAATAAAAATTGATAAAATAAAAATACTTAATCTAAATATAAACGGATCGATTTCCATAATTAAATTTCTTTTATTAATGATTTTTCAATTATCTCGTCTTCTAAATTTATATTAAAATCTTTTTTTTCTTTACTATACAAGTTTCGTATGAAGCTAAACAAGTTTTTAGCATATAAGCTTGAAGCTGTAAGTGGTAAACGATTCATTAAGTTTTTAACACCTATTACCTTAATTCCATTAACTGTGTTTATTTTTCCTGGTTGCGAAAATGCTGAATTCCCACCCTGTTCTGCTGCCAAATCATAAATAATTGAGCCAGGTTTCATAAGTTTTACAAGGTCTTCAGTTAAAATTCTTGGTGCAGGTTTTCCAGGTATTAAAGCAGTGCATATAACCACATCATTTTTTTTTAGCGCCTCTTTCATCATTTCAGCTTGCTTTTTTTTATAATCGGCTGAGGTTTCTTTTGCGTAGCCCCCTACAGTCTCTAAATCTTCTGTTTGTTCCACTGTTAAAAATTTTCCTCCCAAACTTTCGACTTGTTCTTTAGATGCTGCTCTTACATCTGTAGCCGAAACTATTGCACCCAGTCTTTTAGCAGTAGCAACAGCTTGTAGACCAGCTACACCCGCACCGATTACTAAAACTTTTGCAGCTGGGACGGTTCCAGCAGCTGTCATCATCATTGGCACAGCTTTTTCAAATTCTGCAACACAATCAACTACAGCTCGATATCCAGCCAAGTTTGATTGAGAAGATAATACATCCATTGATTGAGCTCTCGTAATACGTGGCAATAATTCAAGTGAAAAAATTTTAATATTTTTATTAATTATTTTATCAATTTGACCTTTGTTTTTTGATGGATTTAGCATTCCGATTAAAATTGTATTTTCTTTTAAAGAATTAATTTGATTTTCAGACGGACAATTGACTTTAATTATTAAATTACTAGAGTTTGTTACCTCATTAGATGTGGCTTTAACTTCAACTCCGATATCCTTATATTCATTATCGTTAATACCTAAATGTTCTGCATAATTTTTTTCTATACATACTTTAAGTCCCAGCCCTATTATATTTTTTGCTGTTTCAGGAGTAAGTGAAACTCTTTTTTCTAATTCTAATTCTTCTTTTATTGAACCAACTATCATTTTTATAATTTTGATTTTAAAGTAGTGTAAAAGCTAATATTACTAGTATCGCAATTACTGCAAGGGTTCCCCATAAAACAAACTTTGTAAAACCATTGTAAGTTTTTTTGAAATCGTTTTCGCTCATTTTAACCTTGACGAGCTTTAAATTTTGGGTTTTTTTTATTAATTACGTAGAGCTTTCCTCTTCGTTTAACTAACTTAGAGTTTAGATCTCTTTTTTTCAAGGATTTCAACGAACTAGCTATTTTCATAATATTTAAAGCCTGGCAACGTCCTACTCTCCCATATCTTAAGACAAAGTACCATCGGCGCTGAAGGACTTAACTTCCGAGTTCGGAATGGGATCGGGTGTGGCCCCTTCGCAAAAATCACCAGGCCAGTCTTTATAGTATCTAAGTTATATTTTGTAAAGGTTAGATTAGAGCTAAAAACGCTAGTTTTGTTTGGTGGGCGTGATAAGAATTGAACTTATGACCTCTTCGATGTCAACGAAGCGTTCTACCACTGAACTACACGCCCGGTAATTCGTATTTTTTAATTAAATTATTAATTTCTTCATCAGAAATTTCTTTGTTTAACTTAAACTTAATATTATCTGAAAGACTATTGTAAGTTTGGGAATGCAAATTTTTTTTTAAGTTATCCTCAAGTGTTTTGTTTTTCATCTTTTCTATTCTTTCTTTATGTTTTTTTAAAATATCACTAGATTTGCAATCCTCAATTTCCAAAAAATTCAAAATTTTATCAATGTAATTTTTTTCATTAATTTTGAAATCATTATAATTTAGAATTAAACAATCTATTTTTTTTTCTTTTATTGCTTTTTCCCAGTTTATTAACCATTCATTAAATATTTTTATCGGCACCTCACCTTCTATATGATTTTTAATTAAAGAAAGCCTAAAACCCTCTACATAATCTAAATCCTTAAATTTATAATATTGTGGAAAGTTTTTGTCAGAAATTATATGTATATATCTACTTATCATTATCTGTTTTAAATTTCTAATACTTAAAATAATTTTAAGATTTGAATCTTTAATTATTTTTAAATTATCAAATGTTGCTTCTGAATGTCTTTTTAAAAAAGTGAACTTACGATCTGGTAAATAAGAAAGCATTTTAGAGGATAAATCATGAACATACTTTAAATTTTTTTCATAAAAGATTCTTAGTGGAGAAGTAACCTGATTGACATAGCCCATCTCTGACAAAATCCACTCTATGAGAGTAGTCCCAGATTTTTGTACCCCTATAACTAAAACTTTATTATATTTTTTTTTGTGATCATAAAAAAAATCTTTTTTGATGTCATCAAATAGAATTTTTAAAAATTGAATCGGAAATTTAATAAAAGTTTTTATCTGCTTTATTATATGAAGTGAAAAATTCATTTTACTCTCAAATTTCTTTTAAGATTTTTTTACTTTCATTTATCGCGTCTTTTACTGTAACTCTAAAGTCATAATTATCTGGTTTCTCAAAAATTTTATTTGTGTCATCAAATCTTCCTTTAATTATAGTGTCCATCCAAATTATCTTATCTGGTCTAAATTCATTCCTTGTTTTTTTTGTTGGACAAATAAAATCAGCCACTACATTTTTTCCTTGGCTAATAAATTCTTCTGCTAAATCAAACATTCTTTTAGCTTGTCTTTGTCTTCCTGCTTCGGAAAAATCCCAGTCATTATATTTTTTTCTAACTTCATCAGCATTTAACCAAGAAGCATTTAATTCTTTTACTAAAATTTTTGCTAGTGTGGTTTTTCCAGATCCAGGTAAACCCATGACTAAAATTTTTTTCCCAATTTTCATTAATTTAAGATCCTCCAAAAAAATAAAATTAAAGCCTTTAATTTTAAAAAGCTGAATTTTAAATCTAAAAATATTTTAAATGCTTTAAGTTTATCGTTTTTTACTAAATTATTCTTAAACTTTCTATAATTCAAATAATTCTCAAACTTCTTAAGATTATGATAATTTTCTTTTTTGAAAATCTCTTTACAATAATTTAATTCGATAATTTCTTTATCAAGATCTCTAGATATATTTTTGTTATGGACTCGATAGTAGGCTAGATGTTCCTTTAGTCCGATAACTTTGTGAATATTGCTCATTCTAATGTTAAATTCAAAATCTCCACAAATATGAAAGAAATTATTGTAACCTCCCAAACTATGAAAGATTTTTTTTCTAATTAATGTTGTTAATATTCCAATATGATAATCGTGAATTATTCTATTCTGTACGTAACCTGATAAAATTTTTTTATTACTTAATTTTCTTAGCTTTTTTTTAACTTGATGATATTCAAAATAATTTGAATAAACCATAGCTACGGTTTCATCATTAAAAAGTTCTATTTGTTTCTCTAATTTGTTTTGGTGCCACCAATCATCACAATCTAAAAAGGCAATTATTTCTCCATTAGAAACTTCTATTGCTTCATTTCTAGAATGGTACAAATTTTTTTTTAATCCAGAATTAAAATATCTAAACC
Organism: uncultured Pelagibacteraceae bacterium; assembly: GCA_902596205.1. Taxonomy (GTDB): domain Bacteria; phylum Pseudomonadota; class Alphaproteobacteria; order Pelagibacterales; family Pelagibacteraceae; genus Pelagilacustribacter. The sequence continues at coordinate 37,423 of CACJSY010000005.1, read as the reverse complement.
TGTTCTCTTTATAACTATCTAAAATCTTCTTACTTTTATCTGAAGTACTTACATCCCAGAAGATTAGTTCCCAGTCATTATAAGTCTGTTTAACAATACTATCTAAAGCCTTATTAAGAAATTCTTCACCATTAAAACAATTCATAATAATACTTATTCTTGGAGAATTTGATGGGGTCTGCATATTCTATCTTTGAATATCTTTTAAAATTTTAATTACTTTCTTCATTATTCTTTTGGGTGCTAAAGAAACTCTTAAAAAATTTTTATATCCTGTAATATTTAGTCCTCCCCTAATTAAAATTTTGTTTTTCAAAAATGTTCTTTCAGCTTTATTTTTTTTACTCCCTAGATCAATGTGAATAAAATTAGCATTTCCGTCTAAATATTGAAGTTTCATTTTTTTAACTTCTTTAATTAAATATTTTTTTCCCTCTAATTGTGCATTTAAATTTTTATTAACAAATACATCTTTTTTTAAAATTTCATTAACAATCATTACACCAAGAGAGTTAATTTCATACATGGGCCTTAAATTATATAGTCTGTTAGCCAATTTTTTATTAGTGGCAATGAAACCAACTCTACAACCTGCTAAACCAAATGCTTTTGAGAATGTTCGGCAAACTACGAGGTTTGTAAATTTTCTAATATAAGGAATCATTGAAAATTTATAAAAACCAAAATAAGCTTCATCTATTAAAACTACAATATTTTTTTTTTCACAAGATTTTAAAATATTAAAAAGAATTCTTTTGGGTATAATAGTCCCAGTAGGACTATTTGGATTAGCTAAAATAACAAGGCTTATTTTTCTATTTTTAATTGTTTCAAATATTTTTTTATAATCTAATTCTAATTTTCTATTATATTTTATCTTAATTTGTTTAACTCTTTTAATTTTAGAGTAAATGTCCACCATGGCAAATGTTGGATCAATAGAAATAATTTTGTCATTCTTTTCTGCAAAGAGATCCAAACAATTCTTTATAGCTGCATCAGAACCTGGCGTAAGAACAATTGACTCTTTTTTGACTTTAAATTTTTTAGAAATTGTATTGTAAAGTTTTTCTGTCTCTGGATAAGCGGTTAAATGTTCATGTTTAATATTTTTCTTAATATCTTTAATTAATTTAGATAAGTGATTATCAGGCTTTTCATTTTTATCTAATCTAATTTTATTAAATCTAGATTCCAAAGGGCCCCTAACTCTTTGAATTTCTTCGGCCCATAATGTTTTGTTAAATATCGATCTTTTAGATTGCATAATATTTTTTGTAACAATTTTGAATATTATTAAATTTTAAAAACGTGTTATATTTTTTTAGTCTATATGTAAATGAGTTTTTTGAAATTTGTTTCACTCGTAAATTTGGCCATAAAGTTTGGCTATATGAATCAAAAATTGAGTCGAAACAAATATGAATAACGTCAATTTTTTTTTCAAGAGCTACTATTACGCCAGTCGTTGCGCCAATAAAAATTGCAATATTTTTTTTATTTTTATTTTTATTTCTTTTTTGATTTTCTTTAATAATTTTTTCTAATTTACTCTTTAATATTAAGTGTCTTTTTGAATTAATCATCATAGGGTGATTTTTAATTTTCAAAGATCTATAATTTAAATTAGGTTCCTCTAGTATTATCTTTTTAAACTCATCTATTACAACTGTTTCATTGGGAATATTATAAGGCAAAAAGACTTTATTTTGAAAGTTAAGCTTTGATTTTTTAGGATATCTTAGTGAAGGGGCTAATCGAATTTTTCTCTTTGGCCATTCCAAAAATTTTTTAGAGAAACTAACTTGGCTACTACCATTCACGAAAAGAATATCTGGTGAATAAGATCTATACATTAGATGTGTCGGGATACTATGCGGAGCACTATGATCATATCCACCGATTGCTAATTTTTTGTTATTTTTTCGAGCTTCTTCAAAAATAAGATGCTCATATGGTTGTCCCTCGTAGGGTACAAGTATTGATTTTATTCTATCATAGTTAATTTCTTTTTTTAAAAATTCAATAATTACCTCGCCAATTACGATAGATGATGACGTTTTGTAAAAAAATTGATTAATTGAAAAATTGGAAGAAATGATTTTATTTAATAAATATTTTAATAAAAAAAATAACTCAAATGATCTTCCTTTTTGATAAATAATAATAACGTTTTTTGCAATTTTTTGTGGTAATTTTTCTCCAGAATTTATTAAAATAAATAAGGTATCTTTTTCACTATTCGAATTTATCAAAAAGTATCTATCTTTATAATTTCCTCTTCTATCAAAATCATCAATAATGGATCTTGAAATTATTAATTTTTTAAAGGGTTTTGAATTGAACTTTGAATTTTTTAAAATTTTGTAATTTTTTAAAAAAGCAATGGCAACAATATCTTTAAGTATCTTTAAACAAAAATTGAAAAAATTTTGCACACCATAAATTTTGCACTTTATTCTTTCAAATCCTAAACTATCTCCCCATAAAGCAAAATAATTTAATGCACTAATTTGATGTTCATTAAGTTTCTTATTTTTGTTAGTTAATTTCTTGGAAATGTCTAAAATCTTTTTTTGCTCAAGCCCTATACGCATAAAGTGTTAAAAATAAGTTGAATTTATTTTTCCCATCAAAGTTCCATCTACATCGCAGACATTACAAGGAGAAAAATTTCTGTTAGAATTATTTAGCATACTTCTTATATTCATTGCCCTTTTGCTAAACCAAATTTCACTAAAAGATTTGTGATTTAAATTTCCCAATATAATTTTTTTTCCCCAATCATGTGGGCACATTAAAACATCACCTTGATAGTCTAAAAAAAAGGTATAACTAGGTATAAAACATGGTTTTTTTAAAGGTTCTTTAAGACTTTCTATTTTGTATTCAGCATTTTGCATTGATCCGGATCTATTACTCAACGTAATTCCAAAATCTTGGCTTTCATGAAGATACCTATGTCTAACTATATATTGCTCTGATTTAAGTTTTGCTCTTAAGCAGAGTTCTTCAAGCTTATCTGCCTCTTTCTTGCCGTCATATGCACTAATAAGAATTTTGTTCAAACCATGTGTAAATAATTTTTTTAATCTTGCTAAGTTTAAAACATCTCCATTTGTTACGAGTTCAATATTGCTATCGGGAAGTTTATCTTTTGCCATTTTTATCAAATTAAAGATGTTTTTATCTAATAAAGGTTCTACAAACCCACTATATCTTATGGTTCCTCCATAATTAAGAGCTTTTAATTCGTTACATAATTTTAGGTGCAATTTATTCGAAATGAATTCTTTTTTATGAACAAATTCCGGGTCACTTCTCGGACAGAAAGAACATTTTCTATTACATATTCCTGACTCGCTAATTTCAATTTCAGTTGGTAAAGGAAGAGATTTTTTATTAAAATTTACAAATTGTAATCTTTTCTCTACCGTTACAGATTTATTTTTTATATTTGGGTCAATAAATTTTTTTTTCATTTTATAAAAATTTTTCTACTTTTTTAATATCGCTTTTTACATCTACCGCTAAAGTTTTAGAACTCAATTTAACCATTTTAATTTTAATACCTAAATCAAAAAACCTTAAAATCTCAATGTCCTCAAGCTTCTCTAGTGCTGATTTTTTTTTCATAGAGCTAAATTTTGCAAGCTCCATTTTATTAAACGCATAAATACATACTTGTTTGTAAAACTGTATTTTACTTTTTTTTTTTGAACTTGGTACAAGAGCTCTTGAAATATAAACTAATTCGTTGTTTTTGTTCATTACTACTTTGGGTATATTTTTACTTGCTGGATTTTCAAAATTTCTAATCTTAGCAAATCCACAAATTATATGATTTGGATATTTAATCTTTTGAGATATGATCTTTTTAATATCCCTTGGATTTACTAAAGGCTCATCTCCTTGAACATTTATATAAATTTTTGAATTAATTTTTTTTGCTACTTCAGCGACTCTATCTGTTCCGGTTAAACAATTCTGGGAAGTCATAATCACTTTAAAATTTTCTTTTTTTGCTACTTTAGAAATCATAGAATTATCCGTCGCTATTATCAGATCCCTTTTATTTGATATTTTTTTACATCTATCAGCAACTCTTAAAACTAATTCTCTTCCTAAAATTTTTTTTAAGGGTTTTCCCGGAAATCTTGAAGATTTATATCGTGCAGGTATAATAATTAATATTTTTCTCATTATCTAAAATTATATTTTGTTGGGGTTAAAAAAGATATTTTCAACTTATCGAATTTTTTTCTGAAAAGACTTAAACTTAATTGAGTTTCATCATTTTTGCTATCGTCAACTTTATATCCGTCAAATCCAGCTAAAAAAATCTTGCTACTTTTGCCAGCAACTGCAATCGCTAAGGAGTAAGAAATAGCTAAGGCGTTTGGTAAGATGCAGCAATTTTTTTTTATTATAATTTTATTGTCCATATTAATTGATAGACCGTAATCCATTAATTTTTTTTTACTTTTTATTTTATCAAAAATTTTTTTAGGTAACATAGACGCTGGAATAGCAAGCTTCGTTTTATTTTTTGAATGCAAAGAAACATCTGAGCTTATTCGAAATGGGTGTGATGCAACCCTTAAATTAATTAAATTTTCACTGATATTTTGATTAGTGTTTAACGAAATTACATAAACATTATTTTGTTTTATAAAATTTTCAATTTTTTTTCTTAAAATTTTAGCAGAACTTCCAGCCCCAATTATTAAAACGTCTTTCTTATTTATATCCGCAAAAGGGTTCCCCTTTCCTATTGGATCCTTAATATAAACATTTTGTGGGCTTATGAGCTTAAAAGGATTAAATTTTGTACTGTCGTTTCTGCTTAAGTTTTTAATAATTTGCAAATAGTTATTTTTTTTATATCGCTTATCTGTCAACATCTCTTGAATATAAGTTGGATGAATCTTGAACTTTGCAGCAAGACGATAATATAGATTGGAACCCCATTTATATTTTTTTTTAAGTGGGGAAAAATTTTCTTTGATAAGTTTTTTAATTAGATATTTATTTTTTTCTTCTTTTGAATGATTAATAATTTCCTCAGTTTTCAAATTCCCTGGTCCTCTTCCCATTCCAAGAACTGTGCTATCAAGCCAATTTACACCATGATTTTTATTTGCTATAATAGAATTTTTCAAAGCATAATGTAAATTGTCATGTGCGTGAATTCCAAGTTCACCTTTCCAAAATTTTTTAATTTCTTTAAAAACAGAATTTATATCTTGAGGCCTCATGCAACCTAAACTATCTGCGACATAAAAAATATCTATCTTTTTCTTTGAAATAAATTTGCAAACACTTTTAATCTGTTTTTTATTAATTTCAGATATTTGCATTAAGTTTACTGCAACCAATATTTTTCTTTTCTTTAACCAACTGATAATTTTTGAAATTTTAAATATTTCATGAAAGTGGCATGCTATTCTTACAAACTTAATTTTGCTTTTTTTTATGTTAGGAAAAGTTTTGTTGCATACATTGTCCATCGAATCTACGTGGCTCAAAAAATCTCCAGCATTTATCATCACTCCTATATTTAAATTTTTAGGTATTCTTAATTGATTTATGAATTTTTCTTCAGTATATGCTGTTTCACCTCTAGATTTGTTTCTATTTAAAAATCTAAAACCCAGTTCAATAAAGTTTATTTTTAACTTGGACATACACTTTAAGTATTTCTCAATAAGAGGTTTTTTAAAGTTCCAATTGTTATGATAACCACCGTCTCTGAATGTACAATCTAGGTTAATAAAATTATTTTCCATTGTTATTTTCTTATTGAAAAATTATGTTCAAAAGTTGAACAGTATCACTTTTAAAGGATTTGACAACAAAATATAGCCTAACTTATCAAAGGTATAAGATGTGTATTTTTACTCTCCTCAATAGCTTTTAAACCTTCAGAGTATTTAGAAAATCTATATCTGCCAAATGGTAAAATATTATCAAACAGATTTTTATCAAAATTCACATTCGCCTTAATTTCAAAAATGTTTACATCCAAATCCTTTTTTTGGATCTGACTTTTATAACTTTGATAAACTATGTCAGTGTCTAATGTTATTCTTTGATCTTTCAAACTAAAATATTCTCTAGAGTACTTTACCCAAATTTGAGGATAGCAAAAACCATATTCATTATCGATTATTCCTTGCTTAAGTATTTTGATATATTTTTCAATATTTATTTTTTCAGATATTTTATACCTGCCCTCAGCGCTATTAATTTTTTTCTCTAAATTGAATGTTTTATGTTTTTCATTTGGATAAGTTCTTACTCTAATTTTTTTCCTTGGCGTAGTGCCTTCTTCAGAGTCAAAAAACATTTTTGTAGCTTTTGTGTCAAAATACAAGCTCATAATTTCTCTTTTTGGAAATAATATTTTTCCCCCAATTTTAAACAAAGTAGATTTAAATTTATTTTTATCTATATTTTTTAAAATACATTTTTCTTCTACCCTAAAGCTCATTTGAAAATCCTCATATACCTTTGTTATATTTTTTTTTCTTCGAAAGATTTTCTTCAATTTTAATCATCGATGTTTTGTCTGATTTAAATGAATTATTAAAATTTGAACAATTAATTTTTTTTATATCCGCCTTACCTCCACTAAATTCTTGTTTTTTGCTATATGCAGTAATGCAATACTCTACATTATCTAACTCAAGATTTTCAGCAAAGAAAGTGCCATAATCTTTAGTTGCAACTCCTACATTGGTATTTTCCGCAATAAGCTTTTTCAATTTCACAGTGCTTTTTTCCCCAATAGAAACACCTTTATCACCACATCCAGATAGCTTCACATTGATTAATTCATATTCACCATATGAAAAATCAATACAATCATTTCCGCTATCAAAAATTTTAATATTATTAATTTTTAATTTGGAAAAGTCAGCGTCAAAACCATCAGATTTAGATTCTGAAATATATAAGTTATCTAAAGACCCATTTACACGTATGAAATTAATAGAGTCTTCACATTTACTTCCACTAGCATTTAATTTTAAATTTTTGACTGTCATATCTAAAAAATTTAAGCATCCAGTCATCCCGTTTATATCGTTTATAAATTTTGGAGCATCTTTAGATCTATCTTCAAAAAATATTTCCCAATCAATTAATGAACCACCTTTAAATATTAAATTGCTATCTATATTTTGTTTCAAAATAAATATTTTTTTTTGTTCATCATCTATATTTACTTTTACTCCTCCGTTATTTATTATCTCAACATCATTGATAAAATTTAATTTATTTTTTTTACCCTTTGATTTTAAAAATGATTGATGATACCAACCTTTGTCTATCTCTTTATTATTATCCTTGCCTAAAAAGATAATTTCATTTTTTTTGTCATCTTTTAATAATTGGCTAATGGCTTTAAGATAATCTTTTTGATTTAAAGAAAAATTTTTACAATTTTCTCCATAAATATTGCATGATAAAAAAGAATTTTTTTCTTTTGAGTTATAAAAAAGAATTCTTCTTTTAATGTCAGATTGATATGATTTAGGAGCAGCCAAATTGATCTCCGATGTGTAATTTTGCTGAAAAATCCTCGTTCTTTCGAATTTTGACATCCAGTTTAATTTTTTACTTAAAATCTCAATAGATAATTTGGTCTTATTTAAATCTATATCCATACCGTTTTTGTTTAATATTTTATGAAACTTTTCTACGTTTATTGTTTCTAGCGAACTTAAAGCTTCCTCTGAACCCTCAAATGCTGAATTAAGAACTTTTCCCTTGAGTAAATTAGGATAATAAAATTTTATTTTCCCTTTATCTATAACTATTAATTTACTTGTTTCTTCTAATCGTGGATTAGTTAAATTATTTGTTTTGCTAAATAAAGTAGGTTTTCCATCATAAAAAATTGGTAAGAATTGATTTTGAACACTGTCAAAGTAAAATCGCCTGTCTTGCACACTTAAATTTCCCATAGCATCAAGTGCAAACATGATGGCATCAAACTTTGGTAATTCTGAAAAATAATTTGAGTTACCTATTTTTTTAGATAGCGAAAAATAGTCGATCACCCAATTTTTTGGGATATCCATTTCATGAATTTGTCCGTGATAATTCAATATTGATAATCCAATTTCTGCTATTTTTTTATTATTATTATTTTTAGCAGCCCAGTTCCTATTTGATAACCTGTGGTTAACGAATCTTATATTTTTATTATTACCTTCTTGAAAAACAAACCTTTCATCTCCCTCAAAAAGAGCGCCCTCTCTTAGATTCACATTTTCAATAAATTCTTTTACAATTTTTTCCTGAAAAATAAACTTTTGTGAGTTGAAACCGTATGTCAAATTTACTGAAGAAGTTCTAGGAGCAAGTAAATCAAGTTGTTGTAAAAGAGCAGTAGCATATATTTCGTTATCATAAATTCTAATTTTAGGTTTTAATAAAATAAAATCGACAATTCCGAAAATATGGCCATCTGTAATTTTTATATTTAAACTGGGTAAACCTTTACCTTGTCTATGATCAACTTGATCTCCGTGAGCTCTTAGTGTGACTTTAAGAGAGCATTTAAAGTCATTTTCTAGAATGACAATTATCCTTCCTTTAACTCTTTCTCTATTTGTAAAACTATTTATTTTTTCTGCCTTAATTGCATCTCTGAGGTTAAGACTAGCCCATTTTCTTTTTTCATCTATTTGTAATTTTATATCAAAACTTTGAAATTCAGAGGGATGAATATTCTTAGATTTTTCAAAACTTAAACTATTACAAGGATTGTATGAAAATTCATCAGCAAAACTAAGAGATTGTTTACTTTCTAAAAATTTGTATGAAAAAAAAATAAATGTAAATGAAAAAAAGGAGAAAAAAATTATTTTTTTCATTATTTTTATCCTTGCATATCTGCTCTGACGTCTAATATTGAAGAGTTTTTTTCTAATGATTTTTTAAATTTCATCAATTCATTTTTAGAATTGAAGATTAGTCTATAGACGTATTGATTTGATTGTTTCTCAAAATGAAAATATACCATTTTCTTTTCATCTTGAAGTTCATCTAAAATTTTAGAGGAAGTAATTTCTAATATATGGGGACTATTTCCATCGCTAAAAGAAAATTGAAAAAGCGAAAAACCAAATTTTTGTAAAAGCTGATCTATGAATCGAATGCCTAAGACAACTATCAAAACTAAAATTAGAAGTAAAAAAGACAATTTTAAACCAGTTGTAGTAGCCACACCAAGTGTAAGTAATGCAAAAAATATGACTAGCTCAAATGGACTTTTCACAGGATTTCTAAATCTTATAATTGAAAGTGCGCCAATCATTCCCAGAGACAAAGCAATATCATCCTTAATTATAGATGTAATAATATACCCTATGCCAGGAAGTAACAAACAGGTTGCTAGGTGATGATAGGTGTTTGCCCATTTCTGGCCCGATACGACAAGAGCAGTTCTAATTAAAAAACCTGATATAGTAAGAAAGGCTAAACTTATAACGTATTGATTAAATATTAAGTTGGTTAAGGTTGACATAATTTTAATGAACAAACATAAAATTTAGTATTAATTTAATACAATTAACAATTTTTTATAGTGTTTAGTTTTTGATTTCAATCTTATTTGTTAAAATGTTAGCAATATTATCCCACATTGAAATGTTTTCACTATTAGGGTGTTTTATGTAATTTCGTTTATAATCTCTATAGTTTTTATTATTTATTTTGATTATCTCATTTAAATCTATGCTTTCAGAGAAAGACTCAAATTTATCAATATTAATCAAAACTGAGTTCAATTCCCTAGCTAAACTATGAATTCTAAAATCATCGTAAGATTTTATAATTTCATTTGAAGTGAGAAAAATTATTGGCTTTTTAAATAGCACTGCAAAAGAAATAGAGGTGCTTGTATGGGCTAAAACAATATCGGCATTGTTAACTAGTTCAATTGTTTTGTTTTCAATAATTGCCCTATTTTGGAATGGGTTTTTTCTACTATAGTCTGCTCTTGGATGAGCGGCGATAAGTATTTTTTTTTTAGATTTGTTTTCTAAAAAAGAAAAAAAATTATTAATTGCTGGATAATAATTTTTTTTGGTTGCTTTTGGTTTCTCGCCTCTCATAATAGCTCCTGGATGAAAAGGCACATATTGATCTAAAAAAACAATAAAGTTTTTTTTGGAAAAATAATTTGAACTTAAATTTTTTGTGTAATCTAGATAAAATTCATAATCGTAACTGTGAGAGTATATAATTTCCTTATTTTTGTTAATTTTGTTTATACCTTTTAAACCGCTGATCAAAATTATTTCACAATTTTTTTCTTTATTTTGTCCGGATAATTTATTTTTAAAAATTTTCTTTATTTTTAAGAAAAAAAATCTTGGTCTTAAAATCAAAGAAAAAATTCTATGAAGTTTTTCATAAAATTTTCTTTTAATTGATGGAACTAATCCAGATTGAATATGAACTGTTTTAATTTTTTTTTTTTTTAAAAATTCTCTTATTTGTCTTGAATTATTTGAATGAGGAGTCATATTATCAAATGCAAAAGCTGGTTTAAAATTATCTATAAGGATCTTTGCTTTATTAATTTCCTGAATCTCATGATAATTTCCAGTTTCATAAATTTTTTCTTTATGAACTTCAAAAAAATGAGGATAGGAAATTTTTGTGAAATCAAGTATCTTAATGTCAAATATTTTTTGAATTTTTTTTATACCCCAACGAAAATAGTCTCTTTGCGAGAAACCAACTTCAGTTAAAATTACAATTTTAGTCATTGAATCCATCTTTATTAACAGTGTGGCGGAGCAACCATTTTTTTTTATGGTGTATCCACAAATGTGGTGATCTGAATTTATTCAATTTATTAAAGAAGGTTGATGGTTTTATTTTAAGATAATCTAAAATTTCTTTAAAATATCTTGAGGGGAATTCGCCGTCGTATTTTTTAATAAGTTTTTTACCTTCCTCAATGTTTATATGGTTATTTCTTATCTCTTGAGAAACATCATAAGTTGCTCTACCTATTCCAAATTTTATAAACAAAGTGTAAAAATGCAGGTCATCCATTTTATCATCAATGCTATTATATTTACTATAAGTGCCTTGAGTCCTGAATGGTCTTGGTCTAAATCCGCAATTTTCAACTGAATAATAAAATGTTTCTTGAGGTATCCAATTGATGTAATAGCCTAAATAATGAACTTCTAATGGAATTTTTGAAATTTCATTTTGATTGGGTGGAATATAATCTTCTAAATCTTTAAAACCTAGTTTATAATTTTTTTTTAAATCTTCTAAATTTAAACCGCTTATAAATAATTTGTTAAGATTATTATGCATGAAATAATATTTTTTTCTTAGTGATGAAGCGTTATCTCCTAATGGATTTCCATGCTCAGCTTCGTTTTCACCATAAAAAATGAGAGGAATTTTCATTTTTAAAGCCACTTTTATTGGAAAAATTTTTTGACCTAGCATGAAAGGTTGAAATGGATGCATCAAATTTTCCACTGCAAGTTTTGTTAATAATCTCATCGTGTTTTCATTTCTTCTTGCTGAAATATTAGATAATTTCCCCGTTTTTAATAAATTTTTAAAATTTGCATAACCATAATTAGTATACAAATTTGGAGGCCAGGTAACTGTAAGTGGGTTCATTCCATATTTAAATTTTAACAAATGTGCAGCATAACAACTGTCTTTTCCACCACTACTGGGAACAATACAATCATATTCCCCATGTTTTCCTCTGTGTTTGCTTAAAAGCTTTAGAAGCTGTTTTTCTCTTTTATCAAAATTAATTTTTCTTTTAAGTTGAGAATATTTCCAAGAGTCTGAGATACCATTTTTATCAATATTTAAAGTTTTTTTTTTTGTTTTTTTATTGTGCAAAAACTCTATAGCTGAGGTTGGTCTTTGATTAGATATTAAAGTCTTTTTGCAAAATACTACTTTTGAAGGTAAGCCAAATAAGGTTTTTAGTTTCATTCTTTAAATCTTTATTAATTGCTTTAATATTTTAAGTCCAGCTTTGCCACTTTTCTCTGGGTGAAATTGTGTTCCCACAATATTTTTTTTGACCACTGAAGAACAAAATTTAAACCTCCCGTAATTTGTTATTGCATGGATATCATTGTCATTATGTGGCTTGCAATAAAAAGAGTGGGTAAAATAGAACTTATTTTTAAATAAATTTTTGGGTAAAAAAATTCCGTTTTTTTTGTCTATTTTATTCCATCCTATGTGGGGTATTTTTAAATTTTTATCATTAAATTTAATTACTTTTCCTTTGAATATATTCAGTCCATTAGTTTTTCCAAACTCCTCACTTTCTGAAAATAGTAATTGCATACCCAAACAAATCCCAAAAAGTGTTTTTTTCTTTTGAACGTGCTCTTTAATAGAGTCTGATAATCCTGAATTTTTTAAAAAGTTCATGGCATATTTAAAAGATCCAACACCTGGCAAGATTATTATATCTTTATCCTTAAATTGATTGGGTTTGTTTAATACTGTAGTTTTATAATCAATATTTTTCATAGCTTGTAAAATACTAAATAAATTGTGAGATTTTAAATCTATAACGCCTACTTTAACTTTAGAAAAATTATAATCTGACATTAAATCCTTCCCGTTCTAATTCTTTTTTTATTAATTTTATAAAGTTTTTTGGCTTTTTGATTTTTGAATTACTCTCTAAATAATTAAAATTACCTATTGTTCTATTTTTAATTTTGAAAAAATTCGCAATATCGTAATGTAGTAAGCTTGAGAGAGCTACACCTGATACATTCGTTTTTTTCACCAATTCTATAACATGTTTTATTTCTCCTGCACCCCCGTGTGCAATTATTGGTATAGATGCATTTTTTGAAATTTTATTTATAATTTTGATATCAAATCCTTTTTTTAAGCCTTCGTGATTTACAGAAGTCAAAAAGATTTCTCCGGCTCCTTCTTTTTCTACAATTTTTGCCCATTTAATTGGGTCAATTCTCACAGTGTCTCTACCGGTTGATTTTGTAATAAAATACTTATTATCTATTTTAATATACTCAATAATTATTGTAATATTTGCTGATCCAAAAATTCTGGCAATTTTGCTAATAAATTTTGGCTTTTCGATTGCAGCTGAATTAATACAAATTTTATCTGCCCCAGCATTAAATATTCGCTTAACATCATCAATTGTTTTAATGCCTCCTCCGACTGAGATAGGTATGAATATATTTTTAGCTGTATCAGAGATAAAATTACTTAGATTATTTGTTCCATATAAAGTTGCTACATTGTCTATATAACAAATTTCATCAGCAAGATTCTCATAATAATACCTAGCAAAATTAAAAGGGTCTCCTAAAACCCGTAAACCCTCCAAATTAATACCTTTAATTAACATACCATTTTTAATATCAAGTTTTGGTATAATTCTTATAAAATTTTTATTTTTCATTTACTAAAAATTTCCCATTTTCTAATTTATAAATTTTATCACAATCCTTTAAGAGTTCTTTTTTATGAGTTATAATTATAAGTGTTTTTCTATCTTTAAATTTATAAATATTTTTAAAAATTTCTAATTCAGTCTCACGATCCAATGCACTTGTTGACTCATCAAAAATTAAAATTTCAGGATTGTTGTAAAGAGCTCTTGCTATACCTACTCTTTGTAGTTGTCCTCCAGAAATTCTACTACCTCTTTCACCAACTATAGTATCAATGCCATTTGGCAAGCTGCTTATAAATTTTTCTAATTCAGATTGCTTTAAACACTCATTTAATCTCTTTAAATTTTCTTTTTTACTATCAAAATTTAGAGAAATATTTTTTTTAAAAGTATCATCAATTAGAAAAATATTTTGAGGAACATATCCAATATTTTTTCTCCATAAATAGATATTAGAATTAATATTTTTATCATTAATAAGAATTTCACCTTTATCCGGTTTTAATAATCCAATTAATAGATTTACAAAGGTGCTTTTGCCTGAACCACTCTCTCCGAATATTCCAATAGTGTCACCAATCTTAATTTCCAAATCTAAACTTTCAAATAATTTTTTTTTAGAATTATAAGAAAATTTAATATTTTTTATTACAATACTATTTTCAATGCTGATATTTTCAATTTTTTTCCTTTTACTTTTTTCGTCTTTATCAATTTTTATTTTATCAAAATATTCTAGGTTTTTATTAAGGCTATTTAAAATTTTTTGAGTAAATTTAATCCTCTGCAAAGAACTAATAATTCTATACGCCGATGGAGTTAATCGAATAAAAGTAGCTGAAAAAAAGCCTAACAAAGTAAGATTATTTATAATTAGACTATTTGATTTTGAAATAACTAATAAAGTGATTACCAATATTATTACCAAAAGTATTTCGATAATATACCGTGGTAGTGAGCCTATAATGCTATTTTTTTTTTTTGCTGAAGTAAGTTTTGAATTTGAATGTTTAAATTGATTTATAAAATCATCAATTTTATTAAAGATTAAAATCTCTTTTATACCTCCCAATCCCTCTATTAAATTTTTAATTCTTAATTGAGAAAATTCATGAACATCTTTTCCGAGCGATAAATTAATTTTCTTGGTAAAATTTAAAAAAAGAAAACCAAAAACGAATAAGAAAAAAATTATCAGTGCTGTTATACTAAAATTTATTTTGAATGCTAAAAAAACTAATCCTAAAATTATTAATATTTCAATAAGAAAAACAGTAACGGCATTGGCCGTAGCTGAAAAATATCCAATATTACTTTGAATGTCTCTATGAAAATCAGAGCTATTAGAATTTAAATGAAACAAGTAAGGTGCATTCATGATGTTGCCGAATAATTTATTTGCCATTGAATATTCCAATTTATAAATAAATTCTGCCTTTACCCATTCCGTAAAAATTTGGAAAAAAAATCTTAATAAAAAAATAAAAAGTGTAAAAAAGCAAACAGAAAAAATTATTTTCATTTTATCGGAAGTATCGAATGAAAAAAAATTGATTGGTGAAAAAATTAATAAGAAATCATAAATTATAGGAAACGATTTTAAAAAATTGTCATCAGTGACTAGGCTCAACAAAGGCAAAATTGTACCGATACTAATAACTTCTAAAAGCGCAGATAAAAAGCAAATTAAAAAAAAAAAGTAGAAAGTTTTTTGGTATCTTAAATTTTTGATAATTAAATAAAAATCTGTAAATGACTTCATTTTATACTAATTTGAAATTAGATTTGTAAAATTTTATTTTTTTTATACAAGTGTTCCCCAATTTATCATTTGCTGCAATTCCTATAATTGAAATATCATTGATTGGAATAGTGTCGCTGTGAAACGCATAGTGCCAAATTTTTTTATTTGAGGAAAAATCAAAGTTGTCATTAATAAACCTACCTTTTTTCGTCTTAATTGCTAAAAAAGGTTGTGGTCCAAAAACATCGCCTTGTGTCACTATGACAGTTAATCTTGCAAAATCTTCTTTGGATTTTTTATAATATTTAATTTTAAACTTTAGAGGTTTAATTTTTGTTTTTTCCTTTAATTTGGCAATTTTTGCAAAAGCATATTTTGCTTCGCAAAATTTATATTCTACATTTTTAAATTTTTTATAAGATTTTTTTATTAAATTATCCAAATATTTAACTTCATATTCTAAATCTCTAAAATCGTGGCTGGCAAATCCTACTAAAGCGTAACCTTTTTTTTGAGCTTGAATAAAAGCGTTATCAATTTCTCTCTGATTTATACTTGCAATTCGATTTAATACATTTAAAGCTCTTCCTATCCATCTTCTGCAATTACCAGGTGTTTGATAATCATCATGACTTGGGTGATATATATTCCATTCCTTTGGGGCTCTTCTCCAATCACCTGATCTTCCTAATTTAAAATCTAAGGATAGATCAAGATCTTTATTATCTCTTGTTGACATATTAGTAATATCAAAAGGTATCCATTGCTCTAAAAACAAATTACTATCTGGTCTTTCAGCCTGAAACCCGGCTCTGAAGACTGAGGGAAAAAAATTTCTCTCAATTATTTTTCTACAAAGTATTTGATATAATTCGGGTGAATTAGCATAAGAAGTTGCACATCTGTGCGCCTCGTTATAAGTGGACATAGGATGAAAGTGCCAGTGAATCTTATCTTCATAATTTTTATATTTTTTTAGAACTTTAGTATAATAATCAGATATCTTGTGGTATCCCAGAGTTCTTCTTCGAGGGTTGGTCTTGTATCCAACATGATCAAGACAATGCCAGTTGAAAACCCAAGATTTGCCAAATGAGTCTTTATGTGAATTTCTGAATTTTCTACTAAAAATTCTTGAAATCATATTATTTATTTTACTCCAATCTGAATTGTAATTTGTTAAATGGCTAGATAATACTGAAGCAATTTTTTTTTCTTTTCCTTTTAAAGGAATTTTGGCTAATTTCAGTTTTTTTAAGTTTTCTCTTGAAGGCTTAACACTGATATTGAATATATCTTTCACCCTTTGAAACTTTGCAGTTAAACTTTCATACAATGGACCTTCAGTATCAACACAGTGAACAAAATATACTATTTTTTTTTTCATATTATTTTGTAAGTAGGTTTATTTTTTTAATAATTTTATTGACCATTCTTTTATCCAAAGAGTAGTAAATTGGTAGCGATACAGCCTTCAAGTAAAATTTTTCTGCTTCCGGCAATGAGTTTTTTGGAAAATTAAATTTTTCCTTATAGTATTTCTGTAAATGTATCGGAATATAATGCACCTGTAAATTAATACCATTTTTTAACATTATATTAAAAAAAGTTTTTTTCGATATTCTTAAATTTTCAAATTTGATTTGAATAGGAAATAAATGAAATGAATGGTCACAAAATTTGTCTATGAATGGTAAAATTATATTTTTATTTCTTTTAAACCCGTCGAAATACTCTTTTGCTATCGATTTTCTTTTTTTAATAAATTTGTTGATTTTTTTTAACTGAGAAATACCTAGTGAAGCGTTTATATCTGGCATTCTATAATTATAGCCAAGACTATTCATGCTGTAGTACCAATTTCCATATCTTTTCTTTAAATTATCTGTTCTAATTACACCGTGGGATCTTAATTCTAGCGCTTTTTTATAAATTGCAGAATTATTAGTGGATAAACAGCCGCCTTCTCCAGTTGTGATAACTTTTACTGGATGGAAACTGTGAGTAGCTATATCTGCAAATTTTACCGCGTAACCCCTATCTTTATAATACTTAGATCCTAAGCTGTGACAATTGTCGTTAATTGTATAGAAATTAAATTTTTTTGACAACTTCTTAATCCTTTTCCAATCGCACATGTGTCCTGCGTAATCAGTTACAATGAGTGCTCGTACTCTTTTTTTTTTTCTTTTTAATTCTTTAAGTTTTTTTTCTAATTTTTCTAAATCTAAACAATAATTTTTTGAATTTATATCTATAAAAATAGGTTTAGCATTTAGGTAAAGAGCTGAGTTTATTGATGACAAAAAAGTAATGGGTGTAGCTAAAACGATATCGTTTTTTTTTAAGCCAATTGAAATGCAAGCTAGGTGTAGTGCGGCTGTTCCACTATTTACAACTAGCGAAAATTTAGAATTTAAATATTTTTTTAATTTGTTTTCAAATATACTTACTTTTGGGCCTTGAGTTAACCATGCACCGTGAAGAGTATTGGTGACATTCTGTATGTCATATTTATCAATAAAATGTTTTCCGTAATTTATCATGAAAATATCTTTTACAAGTTAAGTAAAATTTTTTTTAAATTATTTATACTTAAAAAACTTTTATTGTTGTTGCTTGTGTAACTAAAATCTTTTTTACAAAACTTAAGTTTTTTTAATTTGTTAAATTTCATAAAATCTTCTTTTTTCCACCTTGTCATATTTTGATATGGAGAGATTATATAAAATTCATTTAAATCAATAGTGTAAAGAGCATCAACATTTGAAATTAATTCTTCATGTAATTTTTCGCCTGGTCTTCGACCAATAACTTTAATCTTCGCTGAAGAATTTATTGCTTTTACTAAATCTAAAATTTTGTAAGAACTAACCTTAGGAACAAATATTTCTCCTCCAATCATTTTGGTAAGAGCAGAAAGAGAAAATTTTACGCTCTCCTCTAATGTTAAAGAAAATCTTGTCATCAACTTATCAGTAATTGGGAAAACTTTTTTTTCACTGCTTAATTTTTGAAAGTAAGGTATTACCGACCCTCTACTTGACATTACATTTCCATATCTTAAAACAGAAAAAGATGTTTTTGCATCTCCTGCTATGTTGTTTGCATTGATAAACAGCTTATCTGAAGCAAGTTTTGTAGCGCCGTACAAATTAATTGGTGAACTGGCTTTATCTGTGCTTAAAGCTAAGACCTTTTTTACTTTATTTTTTAAACTTCCTATTATTATGTTTTCTGCCCCACCTATATTAGTTTTAATTGTTTCGATTGGATTGTATTCAGCAGTATCAACTTGTTTTAAAGCAGCAGCATGAATCACAACATCGACTTTGTTAAGAGCTTGGCTCACTCTTTCTTTATCCCTAACATCTCCAATAAAAAACCTTAAAATTTTTAGTTGATTATCGGAAAACTTTTTTTTTAATTCATACTGCTTAAGCTCATCTCTACTGAAGATAATTAATTTTTTAGGTTTAAATTTTTTTAATGTTTGTTTGATAAATTCTTTTCCGAAAGAACCTGTACCACCAGTTATTAAAATTGTTTTGTTGTTAAGCATTTTGTTCAATATTTGAACAGTATCAAAATTTTTAAATTATACAACTATTAATATAGTTTAAAAACAATTATTAAACCTCTTTTTTGTTGTAATAAAAAGGATTTACAAGTTGATCTTTCAAATGGTAGTCCACTCCTATTTTTTCTTTTTTTGTAATAGCTTTGCTGATTTTAAAAAATTTTTTTAATATTTTCTCATTAAATTCGTTTTTCTTAGAATATCTAATTTGGTAAATTTTATTCTGTTTTTTCAATTTTAGCTTAAATAATTTCTTAGAATAAATTAAATATCTTAAACAATTATGGGCTGATTTTACTGAACTCATTGTATAACGAAAAAAGTTTTTTTCTTTATAATTGGGAAGACAATGTGAAATAATTTTGCCACTATCTAATCCTTCACTCAAATAATGAATAGTAGCGCCAACATAGTTGGGATTTTCATCATACATAGCCCAGAAATTACATGATGAACCTCTGTAAAACGGAGATAATCCCATATGAATGTTTATTGCTTTTTTTTTCATTAAAAATTTAATTAACCATCCTTTGATATAACTTGATCCAAAGACTATATATAAATCAGATTTCAAAGCTGCTTTAAGATCATTTTTTTTAAGCAGATTTAGATCACCTTGTTTAATGACTGTGGTTTTAACATTTTTTTCAATAAAATTATTATTTTTAAAAAAAAATTTTTCTGACTTTTCTACCTCATTAAAATATTTATGATGTAACTTTGATTTCTTAAAGAAATCATCTACTTTACCTGGAAATAGTGTTTTAGATTCAATTATAGCGTAACAGTTGTTGCAAATTCTAGAAATAGAATTTATTAAGTTTTTATGTCTTAAACTATTGCTTGTGAAAATTGTTACTTTCATATCATTTTTTAATAAATGAATTGTGATCAACTCTACCTATCTCTAAGTTAGATTTAATAGACTTAACCGGAGAAGATAAAAAACCAATTTTAATTCCTAATTTTTTTAATACTTTTAAAGAATTTTTATTATATCTTCCAAAAGGATGGGACATTGATTTAGGTGAAATGCTTAAATGCTTTTTTAAAAAGTTAAAATTCTTAATATAATCTAAATACTGCTTTTTATAAGACAAACTATATATATCAACTGGATGTGAATTTGAATGAAGACCTATTAAATGATTATTTAGTTTTAAATATTTTAAATCTCTTATTGTCATAAACAATTTATTTCCTTTTTTTTTATAATCATAATTTTTACTTTTCATCATATCGATCATAATTTCTTCATAATTCTTTTTTGAAATAATTTTATCCCTGCAAAATCTAAATTTTCTGTCGTTCAAGCTGTAAAACTTATATTTTGCTAAATAGTTTTTTTTAAATTTTTCATCTAAGCTTTTTTTTTTATTTTTAAATTTATGCTCCAGAAGTTTAAAAAATTCCTTATAAAAAACGTCAACATTTTTGAACTTTGTATATCTAAAATCTCTAAAAATTTCTAAATAATTTGGTTTTTTATCAAAAACGCTACTATAAATAAAAAAAAAAGCAGATATATTTTTTTTTTTTAATATAGGTAAAGCAATATCAAATTGACACTTTAAACAGTCATCAAAAGTTAAACAAATGTCATTTTTTTTTATTGATTTATTTAAAATTTTTTCAAAAAATTTATTAGCGTTCAATAAATTATATTTTTTTTTTAAAAAGTTGAGCATGAGAGTAAATTGTTTAGCAGAAATTGATCCTTGAGATTTCGAGTGTAGTCGGCCATGAAAATGATGAAACATTACTGCAAAACTCATAAGCTATTTCCTTAATCTTATTATTAATAATGTTTGAGGTTGGATTATATTCAAACCGTTTATCATAAGTCTTTTATTTTTAGATTTTATCGTCCAGCTTCTTACAGGATCTTTTTGTCTTTTAAGATCAAAAGGCATTTCAAATTTATGAAATGAAAAATTTTTTACTCTACGCTGTTTTTTTAAAAATATTGAAACTGATTTTCTCGAAAAATTATTCCACCCACTCTCATAATTTTTTTTTTTATTATAATCTTTAGAATTACGGTATTTTATTAGAACATCTATTGGGTATTGATTAAACATATCAAAAATAAATATTTCACCGGCATTTTTGGTCCAGTAAATCAAGTTAGAAAAACATTTTTCAAATTCGTCAAATATTGGATGTACACCGCACAAAAAACTTTTGTGAAAAATTTTTTGCGGGAAAGATTCTTTTTTTAAAACTGATTTTTTTAAAAACTTTACAGTCGGTAAAAATTTTTTAGCTTTTTTTAATAAGTCAAGTCTTATATCTGTACCGTAATATTCATTGCTAGGTCTTTTTTTTTCGAGGTAATAAAGAAACTCACCTGCAGCACACCCAAAATCACAAATTAATTTTTTTTTGTAGCCCTCTTTTTTTTTAAAAGCCTTTTTTTCAATAAATTTGAACATTTCCTTAGGTTTTTTATACCTATTTTCAGTCAAATAAATATGGTCATGAGTCCTGATGAATTTCATAATTTTTTTCAATAATTTTTTTTTAAATTCTAAAATTATTTAATTGATTTGAAAATAGTAATACATTATGTTCATTTTTTGAACAATACATATATTATACAATGAAAAACAACGATTTTTTAAAAGTATTAAGAAATATTGATAATAATCCGTCAAAATCTCAAAGAGAGCTAGCGAAAAACTTGGGATTTAGTCTGGGTAAATTTAATTATATTTTAAATGCTTTAAAAAAAAAGGGCTTGATAAAATTTGCAAATTTTAAAAAAAATCCCAAAAAATTAAATTATGTTTATTATCTCACACCAAAAGGTTTTACAGAAAAGACAAAATTAACAATAAGATATTTGAATAAGATTTCAAAAGAATATGAGAGTCTCAAAGCAGAAATTAACAAAAAATAAATGAAAAAAGTATTACTTATTGGAGGAAGTGGATATATTGGTGCTGTTGTAGCAAAATATTTTTTATCACTAGGTTTAGGCGTAAGAATATTAGATAATTTATTATTTGATAATGAATTTTCAATAAGAGATCTAAATAAAAATGAAAATTTCAATTTTTTAAAAGGTGACTTGTGTAACTTAGAAGATCTTCAAAAATCTATTAAAGATATAACGGATGTCATAATTTTAGCAGGAATTGTTGGCGATCCTTTGTCAAAAAAATATCCTAGGGAATCAGTTGAAATTAATTACGAAGGTATAAAATCATGTTTGAATTTTTTTAAAAATAAGAATTTAAATAAAGTAATATTTATATCTACCTGTTCTAATTACGGATTGACAAATAATGATAAATTAGTCGATGAAAGCTTCTCATTAAATCCCCTTTCAATTTATGCCAAAACAAAAGTAGATATAGAAAAATTTATTTTAGATAACAATAAAAATTTTGATTTTTCGCCTATTATTCTAAGGTTTGCTACTGCCTTTGGATTATCTCCTAGAATGAGGTTTGACTTAACAATCAACCAATTTACAAATGATTTAATTCAAAATAAACAGCTCGAGGTTTATGACCCAGATACATGGAGACCATACTGTCATGTAAATGATTTTGCAACAGTCTTATTTAAGCTTTTAAACTTAGACGATGATACGGTAAGAAACCAAGTTTTTAATGTAGGTTCAAACGAAAATAATTTTACAAAAAGACAAATTGTAGAATTAATTTCCAAAAAAATAAAAAATAAATGCATTATAAAATATATTGGGGACGGTCCAGATAAAAGAGATTACAAAATTAATTTTAATAAAATTAATAAATTTATAGATCACAAAATGGTATCTGTAAGCGATGGTGTTGATGAAATAATTGAATGTATTAATAAAAAAAAATTTGAGGACGCTTTCACTAATAAAAATAAATACGGTAATTATAAGATAAATAGATGAGACCTTATAACTTAGAAAATGATGTACTTTTCAGATTAAGAAAAACTTTAAATTTAAAAAAGAAAAATGAAAAAGCTTTCTTACACGAACCAAATTTTGATCAAAAAGAAATAAAATATTTAAATAAATGTGTAAAAAGTACATTTGTTTCAACGGCGGGTGAATTTGTGAAATTATTTGAAAAAAAAATTAAAAAAATAACAAATTCAAAATATGTATTAAGTTTGATTAACGGAACTACCGCCTTACATTTATGTTTGAAAATTCTAGGCGTTCAAAATGATGATGAAATTTTAGTGCCTAGCATAACTTTTGCTGGAACAGCTAATGCTATCAAAATGGCTGGCGCGACTCCTCATTTTGTAGACTCAGAGACTGAAAATTTTGGGATAGACCCTATTAAATTAGAAACCTATTTAAAAAAAACAACGGTAAGAAAAAATAATTTCTTAATTAACAAAAAAACAAAAAAAAGAATTACTGCTTTAATAGTTGTTCATGTTTTTGGTCATCCAGCTAAAATAGATGATATTTTAAAAATTACCAAAAAATTTAAAATTCCAGTAATAGAAGACGCTGCAGAATGTATTGGCAGTTATTATAAAAAAAGGCACTTGGGAACTTTTTCAGACATTGGAATTTTAAGCTTTAATGGAAATAAAACAATTACTACAGGTGGTGGTGGAGCCTTACTTACAAATAATAGAAAATTGTATGAATATGCGAATTTATTATCTAATGGTGCAAAAGAATTTCATAAATGGGAATATATTCATAGTGAACCTGGATATAACTACAAAATGCCAGCAATAAATGCTGCTTTGGGACTAGGTCAATTAGAAAAACTAAAAAATTTTTTAAAGAAGAAAAGAAGTTTGTTTAAAAGATATGAAAAAAATTTTAAAAATTTTAAACAAGCTAAAATTCTTAAGGAACCGAAAAAATCTAAGAGCAACTATTGGCTTCAAGCACTTATTTTAGAAAAAAAGTATTACTCTAAAAAAAATAAAATACTAACTTTAACTAATAATAAAAATATTTTTACAAGACCAATTTGGAAACCTTTACATCTATTAAAACATTTTAAAAAAAACCCTATGATGAATCTGAAAAATGCTGAAGAAATATACGAGAAAGTCATCAATCTCCCTAGTGGTTCTAAATTTATTAAATGAAGAAAAAAATTATTTTAATCGGAGCCGGTGGCCACGCAAAATCTTGCATTGATATCATTAATGCCGAAGGAAAGTATGAAATTATTGGGCTGGTTGATAATAAGAAAAAAAAAGGCTCAAAAATTTTTAATTACAAAGTTTTAGGAAACGATAAAATTCTTAAAAATATCCGAAGTGAAGTACAATTTGCTTTTTTGGCTGTTGGACAAATTAAAACTCACGAGTTGAGAAAAAAATTATATTTAAAAGCGACAAGTTTTGGTTTTAGATTTCCAAAAATTATTTCGCCAAGCTCAATAATATCGCCATTCAGTAAGATTGGCAAAGGTTGTCTCATAGCTCATGGAGTTAAAATAAACTCTGATACAAAAATTGGAATAAACTGTATAATTAATACCAATGCGATCATTGAACATGATGTTGTTGTTGGAGATTTTTGTCATGTATCGACTTCATCTACAGTAAATGGAAATGTTGAAATAGGTAATAACTCTTTTATCGGGAGTGGTTCAATATTAAAAAATTCAATTAAAATTAAAAATAATACAATCTTACAGATGGGTTCGATTGTTAAAAAAAATATATAAATGAAAAAAAAAAAAATTTGCGTAATATCAAGTAGTAGAGCAGAATACGGTATTTTAAAAGAACTCATAATAAAGTTGAAATCCTCTAAAAAGTTTAAAACGAAAGTTTTAGTTACTGGCTCTCATTTAGTCCCAAAGTACGGTTCTACTGTTAAAAACATTAAAAATGATAAAATTCAGATTGATTACAAAATTAGAATTAAATTAAACAAGAATGACAAGTTCTCTATCATTAAAGATATGAGTAATTATTTAATAAATTTTTCAAAAGTTTTCAAAAAAATTAATCCAGACTTAATTTTAGTTACTGGGGACAGGTATGAAATTCTGTGCGCTGCAATAGTTGCAAATATTTTAAGAATTAGACTAGCGCATATACATGGTGGTGAAACTACCCTCGGTTCGTATGATAATGGCTCAAGAAATGCGATTACGAAACTATCTTTTATTCATTTTGTCTCAACAAGTAAATATAAGGCTAAAGTGATCCAAATGGGTGAGAGTCCTAAAAAAGTTTTCAATGTCGGGTCTTTAAGTGTGGAAAACTTAATAAAAATTAAAAAAAAAGATAATTTCTTAAAGAATATTATGAATTTTAATTTTAATAAAAAAAGAATTTTAATCAGCTATCATTCTTTAACAATAAATATAAAAAAAGGAAGAAAAGATTTTAATGAACTTTTAACTTGTCTCAAACAAGTGAAAAATACTTCTATAGTTTTTTCTTACCCAAATCATGATGTGGACAGTGATTATATTATTGCAAAAATGAATGAGTTTGTTAAAAAAAATAAAAACGCAAAATTATTTAAATTTGTTGGTCAAGAAAACTATTATCAACTTTTAAAAAATTTTGATTGCATAATAGGTAATTCTTCGAGTGGTATTATAGAAGCTCCTTCTGCAAAAATTCCAACAATTAATATTGGAGAAAGACAAGAAGGCAGAATCATGTCTAAAAGTGTTTTTAATGTAAAAGCAAAAAATGTATTTAATACTCTTAAGAAAATATATAAATTAAAAAATGAAAAAAAAATTAATTTTACTAATCCTTATCAGAAAAAAAATACGGCAAAAAAAATAATTAAAGAATTGAATAAAATTAAATTTAATGAAATTTACAAATAAATAAAAGAATGAATTCAGTCACTAAAAATATATGGTCAAAATGTTTGATAAAACCAACCAGTAAAATTAAAGAAGCGGTAAGGAGTTTATCAAAATCAAGTCTACAGATTTGTTTGGTTGTATCTAGAAATAATACCCTAATCGGCACTATAACTGATGGTGATGTAAGAAGAGGTTTATTAAGAGGTTTAAATTTGGAAGACCCAATCACCACATTAATTAAAAAAAATCCTTTCGTTGTTACTTCGTCAATGAGCAATAATACAGTCCAATATTTTATGAGATCAAAATCTTTACTTCAAGTTCCTCAAGTAAATGAGAAATTTAAAGTTACAGGGTTATATTTATTAAGTGATTTTAAACTACTTAAAAAAAGAAAAAATTTAGTAGTTATTATGGCAGGTGGTTTTGGTAAGAGACTACGTCCTTATACTCTAAAATGTCCAAAGCCTATGTTAACAGTTGCCGGAGCACCAATACTAGAACATATAATCAACAACATTTCTAGCCAAGGATTTTCAAAAATTGTAATTTCTACACACTATTTAGGCAGTATGATAAAAGATTATTTTAAAAACGGAAAAAACTTTAACGTAGATATAGATTATATTAATGAAAGCAAGCCAATGGGAACTGCTGGCGCTCTTAGCCTAATGAAAAAAATACCAAATGAACCTTTAGTTGTTGTTAACGGAGACATTCTTACAGAGATAAATTACGGAGATTTAATCGATTATCATCAGAAAAATGCATCTCAAGCAACAATGGCTGTTAAATTTTTTGATTTAAAAAACCCATATGGTGTGGTGAAAACAAAAGGTATTCAGATTATAGATTTTGAGGAAAAGCCAGTTCAAAAATCTACAATTATTAATGCTGGAGTTTATGTGCTTAATCCAGCAACAATAAAAGCTTTGAAGAAGAAGAAATTAGATATGCCTGACTTTTTTAAAACAATTAAGAAAAAAGGAAAAAAAACAATAGTTTTTCCAATTTACGAAAATTGGTCAGAAATTGGAAGTTTTCAAGATTATGATCCAATAAAAAAAATAGAGAGAAAATAAACAATGATAAAAAAAAAAGGAAATTTTACTTTAAAAAACATAACTGAAGATAAAGTATGGGAAAGTGAAAATATTTTTCATCTAAAAAGTGATGTAAGCAGATATGGTAAGCTTTTATCTCACTATGAAATATATAAACAAATATTATCCATTCCAGGAGATATTATTGAATGTGGAGTTTTTAAAGGAGTTTCGTTATTACAGTTTGCATCATTTAGATATCTTTTAGAAACTAATGCTTCTAGGAAAATAATCGGTTTCGATGATTTTGGATTGTTTACTAATCAAAAAAATATTGATGATAAAAAATTTATTTCAAATTGGAATAAGGAGCATGGAAAAGGAATTAACGACAGAGAATTGAGTAAAATACTAAATGAAAAAAAATTTACCAACTTTGAATTAATTAAGGGAGATGTAAAAAAAACTATTCCAAAATATTTAAAAAAAAACAAGCATACTAAGATTGCATTATTACATTTAGACATGGATGTTTATCAGCCAACCATTGCTGCTCTCAAATATTTTTATAAGTTGATGTCAAATAACGGTATTATTTTGATAGATGATTATGCTGTCGAAGTTGGTGCTACAAAAGCAATTGATTACTTCTTTAGAAATAAAAAAGTTGAAATTAAAAAAATTGGTTACCACGACCATTGTTCTTACATTGTATGCAAGAAAAAAATTTAAAGATTTTAATAGTTATTCCTGCAAGAAAAAATTCCAAAAGATTACCAAATAAAAATTTATTAAAAGTAAATAAAAAAAGTCTTATTCAAAGGACTATTGATATAGCTAAACAAATTACTGACAAAGAAAATATAATTATCTCAACTGATAGCTCAAAAATTCAAAAAATTGCAAAACAAAATCAAATAAATGTTCCTTGGCTTCGACCAAAAAAACTTTCTTCTGACAAAGCCTCCTCTGAAAATGTCGTATTACATGCTTTGAATTGGTATGAAAAAAATTTTAAAAAGGTCAATTGTTTATTATTATTACAGCCTACTTCTCCTTTTAGAAAAAAAAACTCAATATTAAAAGGATTAAATTTGTTTGAAAAAAATAAAAAATTTTCAATTATTTCAATAGGTAAAGTTAACAATACAAATTCACATAAATTTTTTTTTATGAAAGAAAAAAATAAATTAATGAATATTTTTAATCAAAAAAATAATTTTTATAGACCTAACGGATCATTTTATATAATAAAACCAAGTATTCTTAGATCCCAAAAAACTTTCTATATTAAAAAATTAAAGGGCTTTATCTTAAAATCACAGAAAGAAAATATTGATATTGATAATATTTACGACTTAAAAATAGCTAGATCAATTAAAGAATGATAAAGACAGAAAATTTTATTTTTGGAACAAGCACATCAAGATCCGGATCATCCCTGGTTGCAAATTTATTATCAGCAAATAAAAACATAATTATAACAAAAGATCTGATTCATTTTTTTAGATTTATTTATAACAGATATAACCCAATTGCTGACTCAAAAAACCAATTGAGACTTGTTAAAGAGTTATGTTTAAGATTAAAGTATCGGAAAAGGATTAATATACCTTATCATAAAATTTTTAATCATTTTAATAAGGTAAATGATTATTCTGATGTTTTAAACTCTTTAAATAGTTTTTTGTTAAATGAAATACCTGGAAAAAAAATTATTGGAGAATCTGCAAATACAGAGTGGAGAAATATTGGAAATTTATTAAATTTAAATAAAAATTACAAAGCTTACCAAGTAATTAGAGATCCAAGATCAATATTATCTTCGTTCAAAAAGTTAACATATTTAGAGGGCTATGATTATCTTGATATTATCTTTTTTTGGGTTGATGCAATTAATTACAAGTTAAAATATGAAAAAGAATATAGTTCAAACAGATTTATAACTGTCAAATTTGAGGAAATTCACAAATCTCCAGAAATTTCAGCAAAAAAATTATGTCAGTTTGCTAATGTCGATTATGACGAGAATATGCTGAACGTTGATAGTTGGCCTCTACTGATAAATACTAAATATAATTATGTTAATATTTCGGCTTATTCAAAAAAAAAAGTTTTTGGATTTTCAGAAAGTCGGATTTCAGAGTGGAAAAATAACTTAAAAGAATGGGAAATAGTATTGGTGCAGTATTTACTAAAGGATTATTTAAAGATGTTAGGTTATGAACTCGTTGAATGTAATCAAAAATTGTTAAAAAAAGGTTTAGAAATATTAGAAAACAGTAAAACCTTGAAAAAAAATTTCTTGAATTTTAAGAAGGATAATTCTGGCACAAACGCTAGATCTAGCGATCCTACTAAACCAGAAAATTGGGCAGCTACAGACCTTTCTAAAAACCAAAAAGCCAAATTTATCGATACAGTTGATTATGAAAATTATATA
The DNA here is from genome assembly GCA_902596205.1 of uncultured Pelagibacteraceae bacterium. Taxonomy (GTDB): domain Bacteria; phylum Pseudomonadota; class Alphaproteobacteria; order Pelagibacterales; family Pelagibacteraceae; genus Pelagilacustribacter. The sequence continues at coordinate 8,387 of CACJSY010000005.1, read as the reverse complement.
AAAGAACTAAATGAAATTTAGGACAATTAAACTTTGTTTTTACAAAAAAGGAAATGAGAAAATTAAATATAAATAAAAAGGAAGGTGTTTTATTCTGGATAACTGGTCTTGCTGGATCAGGAAAATCCTCAATAGCAAGATATTTGCTTCCAAAAATTCAGAAATATTACGGACCTTCAATCATAGTAAGCGGAGATAACCTAAGAAATATTCACGGTTTTAGAAAATATACAAAAAAAGATAGACTAAAATTTGCAAAGACTAAATTGAAATTTTGTGAATTAATTTTAAGGCAAAAAATTAATTTGGTTTATTCTACTATTTCGATGTTTGATAAAGTCAGAGAAATGAATAAAAAAAAATTTTCAAATTATATCGAAATTTATATTAAAACAGATTTAAAAAATATTGTTAAGAAGAATAAAAAAAAAATATATTTCAGAAAAAATATGAAAAATATTTGGGGTGTAGACCTAAGGCCGGAATTTCCAAAGAAACCAAACATTGTAATTGTTAATGACTTTAAAAAACCCGTGAGTCATTATTCAAATCGTATATTTGATGAACTTAAAAAAATTATTAACAAAAAATGATTAGCATAATTATAAAGGATTTTAATAATTGCTATAATAAGATTTATATGTTGAATAAACTGATCACAAAAATTTAAATTTATGAGCAAGACTTTAATTATTGCAGAAGCAGGTGTTAATCATAATGGAAACCTAAAATTGGCAAAAAAATTAATTTCCGTAGCCAAAAAAATGGGTGCGGATGTAATTAAATTTCAGATTTTTAAGGCTGATAAATTGACAACCGCATATACCCCAAAGGCAAACTATCAAAGGAATTCCAAATTTAAAAATCAATTTGAAATGCTTAAAAAACTAGAATTAAGTGAAAATGATTTTTCTAAATTATATGAGATGTGTAAGAGAAAAAAAATTGAATTTTCTGCCTCTTTTTTTAATATAGATGATTTAAGTTTGGCTACTAAACTTAATTTAAAAAGAATTAAGATACCTTCTGGTGAAATAACAAATTACCCTCTCTTAAAAAAGGTTGGTTCATTGGGTAAAAAAATTATCTTATCTACTGGCATGAGCAATTTAGAAGAAATAAGAAAAGCTTTTGACCTTATTGTAAGATCAGGAACCAAAAGAAAGAATATTTCTTTACTCCACTGCAACACTGAATACCCTACACCTCTTAAAGATGTTAATTTAAGAGCAATAAAAAAGCTAAGAAAAATATTTAAAACTGAAGTTGGATACTCTGATCATACAGTTTCAATAGAAACCCCTATCGCTGCTATCGCACTTGGAGCAAAAATTGTTGAAAAACACTTCACATTAAATAGAAACTTAAAAGGACCAGATCATCAATCCAGCTTAACACCAAAAGAATTTAAAAATATGGTTGTCTCAATTAGAAAAACTGAAAAGCTAATTGGTATTGAGGATAAGTTTGTCTCAAATAGTGAGAGGAAGAATATTATAAAATGCAGGCAATATTTAGTTGCAAGTAAATTTATTCTTAAGAATGAAACTCTTGGTAATCATAACGTTTATACAAAGAGGACTGGAACTGGGGGAATTTCTCCAATGAGAATTCCTAATTTATATGGAAAAAAAGCAAAGAAAAATTACAAAAAGGACGAGAAAATTTAAGACCTCATTTATTTTCTAGAATGAAAAAAATAATTTTTGATGAACTAAATTTTTTTAATATATTTTTAATTTTGATTCTAAGAACTTTTTGGTTCAAAGTTTTTTTTTTAAAGACAAATCCGTTTATCAAAAATAAGCCAATTATTTTAATTTTAGAAAAGTTAGGAATTATAAAAATTGATTTTAATAAATCTGAGCACTCTATAAGTTCAAAATATACACTTATGAAAAAATATGCTTATGATATTTCAAAGAGAATGTCAGATAAAGTAATTAAAGATATTTGGTCTGAGGAACTTAAAAAAAAATTTATTGATAAAACTTTTTTAAAAGTTTTTCTTACCAATTATTTTAATCAAAGAGTTTTTGAAATTTTAGTATTATTTGAATTTGGAAACAAGATACAGCAAGAAGGAAAAAATTCGTACTTTTGGATTAATAAAAACATGATTACTAAAGAGTCTTTAAAATATTATAAAAATTTAATTATTTTAAAACCATTTCTTCTGAATTTTTTTACAGACATAATTGACATAAGTGCACACATCATTGTTTATATCAAAAATAGATTTACTTTAATTACTAAAAAAAAAAATAATTCTAAGGTCAATACAATTAATTTTAAAAAATACAAAACTATCTTTTTCACAGCTGGGGGAATTGTTACGGCTAATTCAAATTATTTAAATTATAAAAGTTTTTTTTTCTCCAAAAATAAAAATAGTCTGCTTAATAAAAAAAATATTATTGTATGTGAAACTTCAAAGAATCTAGATCCTGTGTCGTTTAGATATTACAAAAAGTTGAAACTTAAATTTTTTTACTGGTACAGAAAAAGAATTATACCACTTTTAAATAACGAAACTTTATTGCTTTCAAAATTAATTTTAAAATCTTTATTAATTAATGATTTATCAGCTGGCATAAGATTTTGCTGGTCTGTTCTTGAAATAAAAAGCAATGTACAAATTTTAGATAAACTTCCAAATTTAAGAAATGCAATTATTGATAACGAGTTTCAAATTTCTACAACACTTATTATCGCATTAAAGCATAAAGGTATTAAAGTTAATTGTATCACAAAAAGGCTTATTTATCCTGCTCAAAAACACCAATTCATAGTTGATAACTATTTTATTTTTGGCAAGCAAACTTTAAAAGATCTTAAACACCAATTTTATAAGAAGACAAATTCAATAATCGTTGGCGGACATGAAAGCATGTCTAATGGAAATCATTTAGGGCTATTTAATAAATATAAAAAAAACTTTAATAAAATCTGTTTTGTGTTGGACTATCATTCTGATAAAGATTGGTACAAATCTTCGCTAAGCCCTTTAGTCAATTGGTCTGAGAATATTAAATTTTATAAAATTATTTTAAAAGTTTCACAAAATTTTCCTAAAATTTTATTTGTGCTTAAAAGTAAAAACTATAACTGGACAAAAATCAAATTTTTTAAAGACGTTTATAAAGATGTACAAAAACAGGAAAATTTAATTTTCTTCCCACATAATATAAAAATTACTAACTTTGAAATGACACAAAATGCAGATTTTTCGATAGCAAAATGGACATCTTTGGTTGATGACTTTCTTATGAATAATAAACCTGTAATCGTGTATGATAAACCTTCCTACATCACTGGAATTATTAATTACCCGCCAGAAATAATGTCTTATAGTGTGAATGATTTGATTAATAAATTAGAAAAAATCCAAGATAATTTTAACTACTACAATTCTTTACTAAATAGTTTTAGAAAACAACACTATACAAAATTTAACTTGAAAAGATGTCAAAACAATTTAATAAAAGTTTTAAGATAAATTTTCATTTTCTTTTTCCTAATTTCCAAAGTATTTCAGAAATTTGCCAATCATCATAAGTGTCGATATCTTGTGAATTAAGCTTTGGTATTTCAATAAAATCTGATTTTCCTTGGAATATTTTTTTTTTAGAAATCCACGACCTCTTCCATCCTAAATAAAACTGGGCTGCATCGTGGTAGCTAGGAGTAAAAAATTGAGTATTTTTTTTTTCTGTTTTTAACTTTGTCATTACCAATGTATTTCTTTTTTTTTTAAATGATCTTTCTATTGGATGGTCATATTTTTTAGCTGTGAAAACATAATTAAGTTTTGGTTTCAATTTTTTAAAACCCAACTTTAATTGAGATTTTTTAAGAAAAATAGAAGTTGGAAACAAACAACAAATTTTTTTGTAATATAAATTTTTTTTTTCCAAATCTTTTATAACTTTTGCAATAACATCAATTAAAGGAACATTGTCTTTAGCCAAATTTTTTTGTCTTACATGAATGTAAGCGCCGTTTTTTTTTGAAAACTGTGCAATTTTTAAGTCATCTGTTGACACAACGATTTTGTCAAAAAAGTTAGTATCTTTTATATTTTTGATAACATAATAAATAATTGGCTTTCCAAAAAAAGATTTAAGGTTTTTTCTTGGTATTCTTTTACTCCCACCTCTTGCAGGGATTATACATATATTTTCTTTCTTATTAATTCTCATGAATAGTATTTCGGGGAGTAAAAAAATTATTTTTTAAAGAGTTTGATTGTTTCACTTATTAAATTTGAGGTATTTTAAAAAATTTTTAGAATAAATTTTATAAATAGTTTCAATTATTACTGCAAAAATTAATGTTGATAAAACTGAATAACCAAAAAAAGGGAGCGCCAAAAAGTAAGAATTTATAAGACCATTAAGATTTAACCCGTAATATCCCGTAGTCCAAACACCAAAATTAGTAATTATAAAAAATATTAATGCTCCTAATAGTGCACCGGAAATTCTAAGTGAAAAATTATTAGAGAAATACACTGATATTAAACCTATCAATAGTACACTTCCCCATGTCCAGTGGGTTCCGCTGTGATAACCGATAATAAAATCGGTTAGAGCAAAACTGAGTATTAAAGCAGGTATAAATCTTAGCCCAAAAAAAACAGGCACGTAAAAACTTAATGCAATTAGACTTGTAAAATTTGGTGGATGAGGAATAAATCTACTTGCTGCTAAAGACAAAAATATTCCTAAAGATATAACAATACTTTTTTTCATAAGTTTTATTATAAACTATCAGTACTTGGATCTAAGAGATAGGTTAAAATTTCTTCTTTCTTGATTATATCCATAAGGTTTTTGATAGTACTCGTCTAATAAATTTGTACTGTTCAACGACCACTCAAATCCAAATAGTTCTTTCGAGATCGATAGATTCATTATATCTGTGCTATCTACGTCTTTTCTCACCGAACCTACCCAGTCTTCTGCTTTACCTACATGTCTGTAATTTAAATTCACGCCAAATAAACCGATAAGGTTAGAGTTTAATTTTGCGTTATAATTAATTCCGTATTGTTCGTCTGGCCGTCTTAGTTGAGGTCTTCCATTTGACTCGGTACTTTTTGAAAAAGTACTTGATAACTTTAGTTTTTGTTTGTTTCCCTTAAAAGATAAGTTACTTTCTAAACCTTCCTGATTAATATCAATTGTTTCGTTATAACCTCCTGAGCTATTACTACGATTCAAAACATCCGACACAGACCCTCTGTAAGCTGTTGTTCCAAAAGATATATTTTTTGAAAAATCATATTTAGCTGAAATTTCCCTAGTTAAACTCGTCTCAGGTTTAGTTGTTAACATAGCCTTGAAAGCTCCATTATAAAAAGAGGAACCAGGATTTCCACCGTGAAGAACATACAGGTCTGGGTGTCTTAGTCCTGTGGACTCTGAAAAGCTTAATTTAAGATTTTCGATCAATTTAGTTGCGTTTAATCTGTAAGTTAAATTCTCTCCACTATATTTATGTGAGTCTCCTCTAGTATGAAAAGATAAAATTGTTGAGTCGTCAAGTTTATAACCAGCGTTTGAAAAAATACCAATGTTATCAGCATGACCTTTGGCGGAACTACCGTATGTTCCATAAACTTGAAAATCTCCTTTATTATAATTGTAATCACCTCCGAAACCATAAGATATTTTATCTGACAAACTAACTTTTCTCTCAGCCTTTAAGGTATAAGCTTGTGAATAATATTTGTTTTTTTCAGCCTCATCATACACCCGATCATATACGTGAACATGTGAAGTAAATTTATCGAACTTATTTTGTTTTTTATTTTCTAAACTTGATTGGATAGCATACATCACATTTGTACCTTCAGCTTGTTCGTCTGTTGATTTGTCATATCCTGTGTCAGTTTTCCTTAAATAACCTGTGCCTTTAAATTTTAAGTTATCAGACAAAAATTTCATCGAATTGTAGTTAAGTGATATATTTTTTGCTCCATCAAGATCCGGTTTGCTATTTCCTGCTGAAATCTCCTCAGACTGAGAAGACCCACCTTGTATATTATGATGCCAACCAGTTTCAGTAATATATGTATAGTTTCCACTAATTGAGTTATTACGTTTATCCGATATTGTGAAAGAAGTACTATTTTTGTAATCAATATCTGTCACAAAATTGATTGCACCTCCGATGGCGGCTGGCCCAAAGATAGCTCCACTAGCGCCTTTATAAATTTCTATTTGTTGCAAACCATGTAAAAAATCATAACCAAAATCAAACATTGCTTTAGGAGAACTTTGATCATTAATAGGAATTCCGTTCAGTAAAACTAATGTGTGATTGGAATTAGTTCCTCTCATAAAAACTGAGGTTTTTTGACCAGTGGGTCCATCGCTATATACATCCACGCCAGCTATATATTCTAAAACACTTCTCACGTCTTCATAGCCAGATTCGATAATTTGTTTTTTTGTGATAACTGTTTTTCCAAGAACACCCTCTGTTATTTTAGAAGTATTAGGTGCAGAAAAAATAGTTAAACACGGAGTACCACTTTCGTTTTTCCATTTACAATTTTTCAATTCCTCGCCTCCTAGAGGAAAAAAAATAAGTAAAGATAATATTACTATTAAAAAATTTTTCATTAACAGTCCTTTTTTTTGTTAGATTTTTTCATCTAACTTTTAACTTTAAAGCCACTGCCAATTAAATTGCAGAACTAGGCTTTTCCTGGCCATCGTTCAACAGCGGACTATACTGGACGGCACTCCGACTATACGGTTGCAGGAACAGCAAGTGAATTTCGCACTAATTCCCCGTCAAGATTCAGTATAATTTGCTTATATCTTTAAATGCTTTTTTTGCAACTATTAAATTACCCTCAAATCATGTAGAAGTTTTTTATTAAATTTGATTAAATAATGATCTATGAAAATTTTATTTATAAATCCTAGCCTTAGACAAGGTACAGACCATATATTCTTGCCGGTAGGATTAGGCTATGTTGTGACCTACGTAAAGCAATACGGATACGATTTTGATATTTTAGATATAGACGCTGGAGATTATTCCAACAAATATGTTGAAGATTATTTAAGGAAACATAAATACGACGTAATTTGTCTTGGAAGTATCGTAACACATTATAGTTGGATGAAATGGTGCATTAACACAATTAAAAATATTCAACCAGACAGCAAGGTTATTTTAGGTAATTCTGTAGGTGGAAGTATTCCAGAAGTGGTCTTTCAAACTACAAAAGTTGATATTATTATTTATGGTGAAGCGGAGATTACAATCACTAAAGTTCTAGATGCAATTAAAGATGATAAATCTTTTGGTGAAATAATAGAGCCACTAGTAGAGATACCTCATGCAAACAAAGGATATCCATCCACAGTAAGAGGTAAAGGTATTGATGGGATAATTTACCGAACAAAAAATAATTTAATAGTTAATAACGGAAAAAGAAAAGCTGTAAAAAACATAGATGAATTTCCATTTCCAGATTGGGATCTTTTTGATGTTGAAACATACTTAAGAATAGGTGGAAAGAAAAAAGTTTCTTACTCATCTTTTTATAAAAAGGATGAAGCAATAGCGATGCCAATAAATACTGCTAGAGGTTGTGTTTTTAAATGTACATTTTGTCATTACGTCTTTTGGCACGACCCTTACAGACACAGATCAGCAGAAAATGTAATCTTGGAGATGAAACAGTTAAATAAAAAATATGGAGCAAATTTTTTCAACTTTTGGGACGAGTTATCTTTTCATAAATTAGGGCCAGCTACTAAATTTGTAGATAAACTTATTGAGGCAGATTTAAAGTGGCATTGGACATGTGCTATCAGAGCAGACTTGATGGGTAAAGACGTTGATGCCAAAGGCAATACTATTCCGAGGGAAGATCGATTAAATCTAGCTAAAAAATTTGTCAAAGCAGGATGTGTATCAGCTGGTTACTCTTTGGAGTCTGGTAGTGATGAAATATTAAAAGACATGAATAAAAAAGTTGAGTCTAAATTTTTTAAAGAGCAAGTCCATATTTGTAGAGAGGCAGGACTCATTAACAATACAAGTATAATAATTGGTTATCCTAGAGAAACGAAAGAGACAATTTCTCAAACGATGTCTCAGCTGGAGGAACTTAAAATTTATCCAAGCACAGGATATTTATTACCTCTGCCAGAAACAGGTATGTGGAATTATGCTATTGAAAATGGTTATATAAAAAATATAGATCAATATCTGTCAGATATAACTGAAAGACAGGACTTTAATATTAACCTTACAAAAATGACACGAAAAGAAATGGAAAACGAAACAAGTAAATGGCTGAAAAGACTTAATGAAAAATTTGGAAATCCCTTAAAAAATTTATTTAAAACTGGTGGTGA
>CACJSY010000004.1 GCA_902596205.1 uncultured Pelagibacteraceae bacterium | reverse complement strand
TATTGATTATTTGAAAAAGAATTTTTCAGTTGAAATTTGCAGTAACATTTCAGATGTTGTTAAGGATTCCGATTTAGTAGTGATTTCTTCTCCTTTGAGTAGCTATAAAGAAATACTTTTATCTATTCATACTAGTTTGAAAGAAAATGTAATTTTAACAGATACAGGTTCTGCAAAAAAAGAAGTGAATAAAATTATCAACAATTTAAATCTTAAAAATGTAAATTGGATTGCTTCACATCCTATAGCTGGAACAGAATACAGTGGCCCAGAGGCAGGTTTTGCAAGTTTATTTAAAAATAGATGGTGCATAATATCTGCTGATAAAAAGGTAGCCGAAGATAAGATCAAATCTTTAGAAAATTTTTGGTCAAAGCTTGGAAGTAAGACTAAACAGATGACATTTGAAGACCATGATTATGTTTTATCATTAACCAGCCATTTACCACATGCTGTAGCTTACAGTATTGTAAAAACAGCAATTAACAAAGAAGACAAATTTAAGGACGATGTTATTCAATATAGTGCAGGTGGATTAAGAGATTTTACAAGAATTGCAGCATCAGACCCTTTAATGTGGAAAGATATATTTATAGATAATAGTGAAAACATCTTAAAAGTTTTGGACAATTATTCAAAGAATCTAAATGAAATTAAAGATGCTATAAAAAATAAGGATAGTAAAAAACTTTTAGAGATTTTTTCATCAACTAAAAAAGTAAGAAAAGAAATTATAGAAGCCGGCCAGGACACTGATAAGCCAGGCTTTGGAAGAAAATAATTAAGAGAACTTTCTTATTTCAGTGTAAATTTTATTTTCTATATCTTTAACAAATTCTTCATTATCTTTACCCGATAAGATTGGCTCTAAAAATGAAATATGAATATTACCCGGATATTTCATAAAACTATTTTTTGGCCAGACTTTACCAGTATTATGAGCTACAGGAATACAAGGTAAATTTAGAGCTTTATAAATTCTGCCAACCCCCTTTTTAAAGGGCGGTTGATCTTCTAGTTTTACTCTTGTTCCTTGGGGGAATATTAAAAGAGGTCTTTTACTTTTTTCAACTTCTTCTTTCACTTTATCAAAAAAGTTCAAATTTTCTTTTGTTGTTGTTTCTCTGACAATTGCTATTGAACCTATTTTTCTTAAATACCAACCAAACAACGGAATATTAAGTAGCTCTTTTTTTAAAATAAAAATTGGACCATCTAAGGGTATCTGAAGGGCAAAAGTTTCAAACATAGACTGATGTGCAGAAGCGACAAAATAATTATCTACTTTTTTAAGATTTTCTATTCCATGAAAGACTACTTTTGTACTTAAGATTACTCTTAAAATCAGTACTATATATTTTGCAGATAACCTACCAAAAAAAATTGTAAATTTACTCGGTAAAATCAAGGTTGGTATAGCTAAAATAAAAATTGTTATAAGACCAACATATAAAAAGATATTAAAGATTAATGATCTAATTAATTGCATTAAGAATTAATCAATTTTTGTAAATTTTGTTTCTTTCTAATATACCTAAGCTTATTTTTGTTTATCAAAATTTCAGCAATTAATGGCCTAGTATTATAATTTGAGGATAATGATGAACCGTATGCCCCAACATTAGTTATAGCCACAAATTCATTTTCATTTATTTTAGGATAGTTCTTGTAAACTCCAAATTTACAAGTACTTTCACAAATTGGTCCCACAAATTCTATTTTTCCTCTCATTCTTGATGAGTTTTTAGAAATAGGAATAATTTTATGAAATGCTTCATATAAAGCGGGACGCATAAAATCATTCATACCAGCATCTAGTATAATAAAGTTTTTATTCGTTCCTTTTTTTATAAATTGTATTTTACTAATTAGAAGACTAGTATTACCGATAATAGATCTTCCTGGTTCAAAAATTATTCTACAATTTAATTTTTTTGAAAAATTATGTACCAGTTTAGAATATTTATTTAAATTAATCGGCTTCTCTTTATCAGTATAGTTAATACCGAATCCACCACCCAAATCGACATATTTTAAATTGAGTTTTAATTCTTTAATTAGTTTGCTCATTACATTTAGAGTTTTTCTAAACGGTGCATCATTTAATATTTGACTACCAATATGAACACTTAAAGCGTCTAAACTAATATTTTTAAAAGATCTAATCGTTTTTAGAAAAATCTTAAAATTTTTTATTGATAATCCAAATTTATTTTCAGCTTTACCTGTTGATATATTTTTGTGTGTTTTTGCATCAACATTAGGATTTAACCTAAAGCCAATTGAAACTTTTTTTCTTAATTTCTTTGCTAAATTATTAATTAATTTAGCTTCACTTTCAGACTCACAATTGATGAGTAAAATTTTTTTGCTAATTGCAATTTTCAATTCCTCCTCTGTTTTGCCAACTCCAGAAAAAACAATTTTTTTTGGTTTGATACCTGCTTTTAGAGCTTTTAATAGTTCACCTCCTGAAACTACATCGGCACCAGCACCTAATTTACCAAGAATACGTAGTATATTTAAGTTGCTATTAGATTTTGCAGCAAAACAAATTAATGGGTTACTTTTTTTAAAGGTGTTTGCAAACTTTAAAAAATTAAAACCAATTTGATTTTCTGAATAAATATAAAAGGGTGTTTTATTTTTTTTTAAAATATTTTTGATTGATAGTTTCTCAATAAATAGATTTTTACCTACATATCTTAAATTTTGCATAAGATTATGAAATTATATTGTTTTGAATTATTTTTCCTTGGTATTTAGGCTCAGATTTTTTTCCACAACTGGCTAACATAAAAATTATCAAGAAAAAAATAGTTAAAATTTTCATTAAATTTCTCTTTTATATTTTTTTATCATTGATTTGACATTAATTACAGATGTTCCTCCATGAGATTTTTTCGCATTCATAGAGTTTTTTACATCAAACACTTTTAAAACACTTTTATCTAAATCTTTATAAAATTTCTTGATTTCTTCTAAATCTAATTCAGAAAGTAATTTTTTACTTTTTTCTGCATAATTAACAAGTTTTGTAGAAATAACGTAAGACTCTCTAAAAGACAAATTTTTGTTTTCAACAAGATAATCTGCAAAATCAGTAGCTGTTGTGTAACCTTGATTAGCCATATAAAGCATATTTGTTTTATTAGCATTAACAGAATTTATTAATTCAGCACTCATATTCAGAGTATCTTTTAAAGTGTCATAGCTACCAAAAACTAACTCCTTATCGTCTTGCATATCTTTAAAATAAGTCGTGGGAAGACCTTTCATTATTGTTAGCATTGCATTTAGCTTTCCATAATTAATTCCAACTTTTCCTCTTATTAATTCTGCAGGATCAGGATTTTTCTTTTGCGGCATAATAGAAGATCCTGTAAGCATGCTGTCATTAAATGAAATTAAATTAAAAGCGTCAGAGTTATAAATAATAAAATCTTCAGCTAATCTAGATAAGTGCATTGCGCAAACTGCAGAGGCATATAAAAAATCAATTGCAAAATCTCTATCGCCTACAGAATCCATTGAGTTATCTGTAGGTTTCTTAAAACCAAGTTTTTTTGCAGTATAAGTTCTATCAATTTTATAAGATGTTCCTGAAAGCGCCGCTGAACCAAGCGGACACTCATCTAAAAGTTCGAGATTATTTTCAAATCTTTTTTTATCTCTTTTTAACATCTCATAGTATGACAATAAATAATGTGCGAATGAAATAGGTTGCGCGTTTTTCAAGTGCGTCAATCCAGGCATAACTGTATCAGTGTTTTTTTCAGCTTTTTTTATAAGTTTTTTCATGACAACCAAAATATCTTTAATAATTTCGTTTGATGCGTTTTTAATCCATAATTTAAAATCAGTTACTACCTGATCATTTCTAGATCTTGCAGTATGCAGAAAACCAGCAGATGGACCAATAATTTCAAATAGTGCTTTTTCTATATTTAAATGAATGTCTTCATATTTCTCTTTAAATTCAAAACTGCCTTTGTCTATCTGTGCCTTGATCTTTTTAAGTCCATTTATAATTTTGTTACCAACTTCGCTTTGAATGATCTTTTGTTTCATAAGCATTTGTGTGTGTACAATAGATGCAGCGATATCATGCTCATAAAGTCTTTTATCTATATGAATTGAAGCCCCAATCTTTTGAAAAGATTGTGACGTTTTGTTTTTAAATCTATTTGACCAAATCGTTTTATTTTTCATTTTACTGTGCTATTTCTAATTTAAATTAATATGAAAATTAGTAAATCTTTTAAAATCTATATTCACATAATCCTTCTATATTTGATTAGCCATAATCTTTACGGGGCAGAAGATTTTTCAAAAAATATAGTAATTCACGAAAAACCGACTCAAATTAAAGAACTAAAATTTAAGGACTCAGATCTTAATGATGTTGATTTAACTAATAAAAAAGGCAACATCATGATCTTAAATTTCTGGGCAACTTGGTGTGCTCCTTGTAAAAGGGAAATGCCTTCACTTGAAAAATTAACTAATAAATTTCCACAAGTTAAAGTTTACGCTATTAATATGGAACAACCTAATAAACTTAAAGTAAGAGATTTTTTCAGGAGTATTGGTGTAGCTAGTTTAGATACCTATTATGATCCCAAGCTAAAGTTAGTAAAACAATTTAAAATGAGAGGTCTTCCTACAAGTATATTAATTGACAAAAACGGCAAAGAATTCGGCAGAGTCATTGGAGAGGTAGATTTTGTAAGCGATGAATTTATTAACTTAATAAAAAAATATATTTAATTTTTCAAGAAATAAGCCATAAGAACCAAAACAATAATAGCTATAAACTGAAGCAAGACCCGAAGTTGCATTAATTTGTTTGAATATTTTTTACTGGTACTTCCACCCTTAAATAAAGTATATATACCCATTATTAAAACAATGGCTACAGCACCTAATAAAGTAAAACCGATAAAATTAAAAAAAAACTCTGACATTTAAAAACTTACTATCATGACATACTCACTAAATACAATTGTTTTAGAACCTATTTCAAAAAATAAACCTAAAAATGCTGTTATACTATGCCACGGGTATGGAGGAGACGGTAAAGATATTTCTATATTAGCAAATTATTGGCGAGCTTATCTTCCCGATACAATATTCATATGTCCTGATGCTCCTGAAAAATGTGCAGCTAGTCCATCAGGCTTTCAATGGTTTGATCTTATGGATCAAACACCAGAGCAAGTTTTAGCTAAATCACTTATAGCTGAAAACAAATTAAATAAAATTATCGATGAAGTTAAAAATAAAAATAATTTAAATGCTAATCAGATTATTGTTGGTGGGTTCAGTCAAGGTTGCATGATTTCATTACAAACTGGTTTAAAAAGGAAAGACCAAATTAATTCGATTATTGGATACTCAGGTAGGATAATTGACACAGAACATTTATCAAAAAATATAATTTCTCGACCAAAAATTATATTAATGCACGGCGATAAAGATCAAGTAGTTTCTATCGATTCACTATTAGAGTCAAAAGATTTTTTTAGTAAACATAATTATGAAATAGAAACTAAAATATTTAAAAATTGTGAACATCGTATTCCTACAGAAGGGTCTAGTTTGGGCCTACAATTTATCAAAAAACAATTTAATTCTTAATTTTTTCTAGTGTAACATAATTATAACTTGATATAATTTTTCGTATCAGTTAGCTTTAGTGTATGATTATTTCTTCTGTCGATAAAGTACCTCTTGAAAAATGTCCGGCGTTAGTGCTAAACGCTGACTTTAGACCGCTAAGTTATTACCCGCTCTCAATTTGGTGTTGGCAAGATGCAGTTAAATCAGTTTTTTTAGACAGAGTGAGTATTGTTTCAAACTATAAAAGAAAAATAAGAAGCCCTTCATTTGAAATGAATTTACCAAGTGTGATCGCGCTTAAAAATTTTATTCAACCTTCAAAAAATCCAAACTTTACAAGATTTAATGTTTTTTTAAGAGATAAGTTTGCTTGCCAATATTGTGGCGACACAAAAGATTTGACCTTTGATCATTTGTTGCCGAAGTCGAGAGGAGGATTAACAGATTGGAACAATGTTGTAACAGCTTGTTCTAGCTGCAATGTTAAAAAAGGCGGAAAGCTTTATAGAGACTGTGATCTAAAATTAGCTAATAAACCTTACGCACCAACAGTCGAAGATTTGCATCGCAATGGTAGACATTTTCCACCAAACTTTCTTCATGAAAGTTGGATGGATTATCTATATTGGGATATCGAGTTAGAACCTTAATTAGACTTTTTCTGAAATCGTAATAGCTATTCTTGATGAAGTTTTAATGATTTTATCTAAGACTCCGTATAATCCTTTTTTTGTTGCTCCATTATCATACGCTATGTCTTTATGATCTAATTCGTCCTGCCTAAATTTCATAATTTTCTTTTTTAACTCTTCTTCATCCTTTCCAAGTTTATAAGTTTGATCTTTATAGTGACCATCAATTACTTCTTCGACTGATGCAGTACAAAGCATGGCTGCTTTTTCTCCTAACATTGCCGTTCCAAAACCAAGAGTTACGCCCATCAGATCCCAGAGAGGTAAAAGTTTTGTAGGTTTTATATTTCTCTTTTTAATTTCGTTATCAAAATATTCGTAGTGTTCTTTTTCATGCTCTTTCATTTCCTCTATTTTCTTTTTTAAAAATTCATCTTGTTTAAACGTTTTAAGAGCTAGCAGTTGTCCTTCATATATTTTTATAGCACCACGTTCACCAGCATGGTCAACTCTTATAATTTCTTCTAATGTTTTTTTGTTAGTTTTTTCCATAATTTTTAATAATTTTTATCATAATACCACTAAGTATTAATGAAATAACTGTATTTATTGTAGCAAGTGAAAGCCCTAAAAATCTAAAAGTTACATCTTTACAGCTAACTATCTCTGTTTTTTTAAGCTGATTTAGAAGCTCTTCTTTATTTAAGGGTCGGCTATTGCCTAAATCACAAACTAAAGATTCGCTAAAAAAACCTTGTTCAATACCAAAATGATAAAAAGAAACTACAGCACCAAAAATAAAGAATATTAAAATGAGACTAGAAATTATTTTTTGATATTTATTCAAAATAAAGATAAGTGAAATAAGAATTATCGCTGCAATATAGGGAACTCTCTCAATTATACACAAATTACACGGACTATGACCAAGCACATATTGTATGAAGTAAGCAATTGAAAGCGAGAGAATACTAAACGCTAAAATACTATTTAATAATAATTTGTTTGAATTCATTTAACGAAAGTTATGTATAAGACAGCTGCTAAAATTACAATAAATATTCCAGCTGAAGTAAACCATAAAGCACCTTTCTTTTCGATAAATTCACCAAATTTTTTACCAAAAAGAAAAGTAAAGTAAGAAACTAATAAAAATCTCAAACCTCTTGTAAAAAGACATATGAAAAAGAAAACGGCAAGATTAAATCCAATGACTCCGCTTGTAATCGTAAATACTTTAAATGGAAGTGGAGTAAAACCTGCTAAAAACATAATCCCAAGCCAAGCTAAAAAACCACCTCTGGTAGACATCTTATCTTGAATTTGAAAAACTTTTTCCTCGTATCCATAAAACTCGATAATAACCATCGAAGCGTCTAAAAAAAACACACCCAACATGTAACCAAACAATCCACCTAAAACTGAACCTACAGTAGCTATAAGAAATATTTTTAAATAATCCTCTCTTTTGGCTACGACCATAGGCACGATCATTAAATCTGGTGGAACGGGGAAAAAGAAACTTTCAATAAAGGCCACAAAGCCAAGCAAAGGCTTAGAAAATTTATGCCTAGCAAGTTCAACACATCTATCATATAATTTTTTTAACATGAATTTAAAATGCACAATTCTTAGATACCTCGCAAGTTTAATCTTATCGACAGTTGTTATCTACGCTATCGTAATAGTTGCGGGAATGTTTGGTGCAGACTACGGTTTCTCTCCAGGTGATACGTTTATCATTTGGATTTTAATGGCTATTCTTATTAATCAAAGTGTTACTTGGAATAAATAGTTTCATGAGCAACCCCGTAGACATAAAAATTGCTCATGTAAATAAAATCGAAAATATAAGCAATAGTATAGACAAAGATAAGGTTCATGAAGTTTTTCAACGCAACATCAATGAAAAATTGAAGTCATTTTATAGACTGCAACAAGACTGGGTAAACCGTGCATATAAGAATTTTAATGATTTTGATACATATTTAATTTTAATGTATTTAATGAATAAAGTTTACATTAATTATTCAGATCGATTTCATTATATGTCAATGGAAGCCTTTTATAGCCAGGACAAAGTAGGCATTGAAAAATTAAACTTAATTGAGATATCGAAAGATCTTAATATTCCAAAAGAAACGATAAGACGTAAAGTTAATTATCTGCAACAAAATGAGATTATAATTAGGTCCGGAAAATCAATCTTTTTACATTCCAAAGGATTGGAAATTCAAAAACCTATGAGTACTATTGAAAACTTGTCCGGATTATTATCTAAAACTTCAAGCTACTTATCCGCTGAAGACTGGTTTGGAAAATCATTAGACAAAGAGGATATAAAAAAATTTATTGTGGAGCACTTTACTGTAAGTTGGGAGTATTGGTATAGATTTCAAATACCTTATCTAGTAAGACATAGAACTTTTTTTGGAGATTTGGAGTCCTGGAATGTGTGGGGGTCAATAGGCCTCGTTCAAATTAGAGATTTGATAACTTCTATTGAAAGTGATGTAACAAGAAAACCTGAAACTTATGGGGATTTCTTTTTAGCTACTCTTAAACATAAGTCCAAACGAGGTATTAATGCTTCCTCGATTTCAGATATATCAGCCATACCAAGGGCAACTGTAATTCGAAAACTAAAGACTTTAGAGAAAAATAAGCACATAATAAGAAATAAAAAACTAGAATATTCTATTGGAAATAATAAAGAACATATGAAAGCAATAGGAGAAAACTACAAAACCACTCAAAGAGCATTTAGTGAATATTGTGCTACGATGTTTAACTTGATGAAATTTTCAAAATTTAGTATTTAGAATTATTCAATAAAATTATGGAAATAGCAAAAACAATAGCCCCGGTGTGTTTAGCCATAATAATGTTCGGATTAGGTCTTGGTCTAACTGTAGCAGACTTTAAAAGAGTAATTACAATCCCTAGAGATTTTTTCATAGGTTTTTTGGGTCAAGTAATAATACTACCAATTATCGCTTTTATCTTAATTCATATTATTTCAATACCACCAGAAATAGCTCTTGGTGTGATGATTATTGCAGCAGCTCCAGGAGGAGTAACATCAAATATATTAACTAAATTTGCTAATGGCGATGTTGCACTATCTGTAACGTTAACTGCAGTAGTGAGTTTAATATCTGTAATAACAGTACCCTTAATTGTCTACAATTCAGCAAGCTTTCTAGGTTTTGAAATAACTAAAGAAATTTCCATGCTTAACATTGCTGCTAAAATGTTTTTTGTAGTAACAGTTCCTGTAATTTTTGGCATGATTGTAAGAAGTTTAATGACTGATTTAATTATATCTAAAACTCTCTTAATACAGAGATTGTCGGTAATTTTATTTCTAATTGTCTTTATTTCTATTTGGGTTGAAGAATGGGATAGAATTATTAGCTTTATTACAAGGGCAGGTTTAGTGGCTTTCATTTTAAACATTACAATGATTTTTATAGGCTACTACATGGCAAAATCTTTAGCTTCAGGAATAGAACAAAGAAAATGTATTTCACTTGAATGTGGTTTACAAAATGGAACTTTAGCTGTTTTTGTAGCCACACAATTGTGGGATGATATTGTGTTTATGGTACCAACAGCAGCATATGCACTAATTATGTTTGTGACCTCAATTATTTTTGTTCTCATAGTAAGAAAAATAAATTAGATTATTTCAAAAAATGGGCGAATGGTGGAACTGGTAGACGCGCCGGACTCAAAATCCGGTGGTAGCAATACCTTGAGAGTTCGAGTCTCTCTTCGCCCACCAAGTTATGGAAATAGATAAACTTAATAGTCTTGTAGAATTATACTTTAAAAAGTGTGATGAAGTTGATCTTAATAGACCTTTTTTAAAATGGTTAAAATCAGGAAAACCAACTTATAGTTGGGGTGATATAAAAGAGAGAATATTTAAATTATCATCAAAAATAAAATCATTAATTAAAGAAGGTGACCGTTGTTTAATTTTATCAGAAAATAGACCGTATTGGTTAATCGCAGATCTTGCTGTGATGAATGCGGGAGGAATATCAGTTCCAATTTTTACAACGTATTCTTCAAATGATTATGAATATATTTTAAACGACTGTAAGCCATCCTTAATTATAGTTTCAAA
The DNA here is from genome assembly GCA_902596205.1 of uncultured Pelagibacteraceae bacterium. Classification (GTDB taxonomy): domain Bacteria; phylum Pseudomonadota; class Alphaproteobacteria; order Pelagibacterales; family Pelagibacteraceae; genus Pelagilacustribacter. The sequence goes on along the minus strand of CACJSY010000004.1, from coordinate 95,544 downwards.
TAATGATCAATTTAAAAAAATAAAAAAACACGTTAATTTAAGCGAACAAAAATTAATCTCTTTTGAAGAGATAGATGCTAACAGTTTGTTAATTCAAAATATTCTTGAAGAAGAAAATTTTAAAAAAGAGATAAATAATAAATTAAAAAGAAATATGCCAGCGTGCATTATTTATACATCGGGTACATCGGGAAACCCTAAAGGAGTCGTTCTAAGTCACGGCGGTATATTATCTAATTGCGAAGGAGCAGTAGAATTGCTTGAAACTTTAATTAGAAAAAAAGATCCTGTATTTTTAACTTGGTTGCCATTATCACATTCCTATGAACATACCGTACAATTCATTCAAATAATTGTTGGAGCAAAAGTTTTTTACGCAGAGAGTCTAGAAAAATTAATTTCAAATATGAGTATTGCGAAGCCAACCATTATGACAGCTGTTCCCAGGTTTTATCAAAACCTTTTTACAAAAATAAATATGAATTTTGAAAAACAAAAAGGACTAAAAAGAGAACTAATAAACCAAACTTTAAAACTAGGTAAAAAAATTCTTAAAAAGGAGAAATTGAGTTTTAGTGAAAAAATCGTAAATCTTATATGTGAAAAATTAGTAAGAAAAAAAATCAGAGGTCAATTTGGAGGAAATCTTCAAGCCTTTGTTTCAGGTGGAGGAGCGTTAGATCAAAATATTGGAGAATTTTTAAACGCAGTAGGTTTACCCACATTACAAGGGTATGGTCTTACTGAGGCTTCACCTGTCGTAAGCTGTAACATACCAAATTTAATTAAGGTCGACTCAGTTGGCCCTCCATTTAGAACTAATAAAGTAAATATAGCAAAGGATGGTGAAATATTGATAAAGGGCGAAAACGTTATGTTAGGTTATTGGAATCTTGAGGAGGAGACGAAAAATGTAATCAAAGATGGCTGGTTACATACTGGGGATATTGGCGAACTAGATCAAAACAATTATTTAAAAATAACAGACAGAAAAAAAGATATAATAGTAAATCTTGGTGGAGATAATATTTCACCAAGTAAAATTGAAAATATTTTATGTTTAAATGAATTAATTAAACAATCTTTTGTTTATGGAGATAAAAAAAACTATTTAGTAGCAATAATTGTTTCAGAAAAAGATATTAATAGAGAAAAAATTAAACTTGTAATTGAAAACACAAATAAAAGTTTAACTTTAATAGAAAAAATTAAAAAATTTGTTTTAATTCACGAAGAATTTACAATTGAAAACGGAATGTTAACACCAACCTTAAAGTTAAAAAGAAAAGAAATAATTAAAAATTATAAACAACAATTAGATAATCTTTATTAAATTTACAAAAAAAGTTAATTAAATTGCTTAAAAAAACATTGATATTACTAACTTTTTTAAAATTTTTAAAAATTAAAATTATTTAATTAAAAATTAAATTTTGAATCAAAATTACAATTTAATTTATGTTTGACATGAATCTTTTAATAATTAATGTTTAATTAACAAACGAATCATTAAGATTTGTTTATAACAAGGGAGAAAAGATGGCTAAAAGAAGAAAAAAAGCTAAAAAGAAAAAAGCAAAAAAAGCAAAAAGAAGAAGAAGAAGAAGATAGTTTCGCTTTTTTAAAAACGCCCTTCTTACATTAATTAAGAAGGGCGTTTTTTTTATTCCATGTTTTCCGCAATATTTGTTCTACCCAAAGCTTTATCCATTTTTTTTTGAACTTCCTCTGGACGAATTTTAAGTACTGCCTCAAACTCTGATTTTAATCTCTCATATGCTTTCTCAAATAACTGTCTCTCAGAGTAGGATTGATCAGCGATAATATCAGTATTTTTATTTAAATCCTTTACCACTTCTGCTAATTCGTAAATTTTACCTGAATTAATTTTTTGATCATATTCTTGAGCTCTCCTGCTCCACATTGTCCTCTTAATTTTTGGTTTTGTCTTCAAAATAGAAATACATTTATTGATTTGGTTTATTGAAGCTATTGGCCTGAGTTTAGATTGTTGATTGATAGGAACAGTTAAAGTTAATTTTTCTTTTTCAACCAATATTTTATAAAACTGAATATCTATTTCTCCTATTTTTGCTTTTTCTACAGCAGTAATTTGTCCCACACCATGTTTTGGGTAAACTACAAAATCTTTTAAATTATAAACTCTTTTTTCAGTAGCTTGTTTTTTTACTTTTTTAATCTCAGGTTTTTCATCTGGTCCAGGAATGTTACTTTTTTTATCGACAGCTTTTGGAGCAAGTTTTATCTTATTCGGTAATTTTGATTTTTTTACTTTTTTTACTTTTTTTACTTTTTTCTTTTTTGGCATATATTTCTATTTTCCAGGTTTTTCAGAAAAGTGTTTATCAAATTTATTTTTTTCATTTCTATATTTTTCATGCTCTGGCATAGGTTCTTTTTTTTTTGAGATATTAGGCCATATTGCAGAAAACTTTTTATTTAGCAACAACCATTTTTCCATATCTTTAGTACTTTCATCTGTATCTGCTTTTATAGCATCTATTGGGCACTCAGGTTCACATACTCCACAATCAATACATTCGTCAGGATTGATGACAAGCATATTTTCACCTTCATAAAAACAATCAACGGGACAAACTTCTACACAATCAGTAAGCTTGCACTTTATACATTCATCTTTAACAATATAAGTCATTTATTATTTATAAGTTTAAGTTTTATTTCAGCACAATCTTTATCAGAAAAATATATCAGTCCGCAAATTCTCCGCATCAAATTTGACTCGTACTGATCAACAGTATTATCCGAAATTATTACTTTCCAAAGATGTTCAATTATATCTTTTTTAACTTCAATAGAATTTTCTTTTATGATGTTAGTATAATTAAGAAGTTGATTAGAGTTATTTTCGATTTCCTCAGCTTTTTTTAAAATTGCATTTGTGTCATCGTTTTCTAAATATGATTTTATAAAATCTTTAATTAAATCTTTTTCATGATTAGAGTAAATCTCATCAATATTGGCTGCGTGCACTAACAATGCAGATATACCAATCACACTTTCTTTATCTAATTTACTCATTTATTTTATATTTAAAGAAAGAAGCTTATTAAATGGATTTTCTTTTTTGTCAAATCGTATTATTTTCTCTTTTTTCTTTTTTTCCCCTTTAAAAATGTAGGTATCAGCCTCTTTATCCTTTTTATAATTCATATAAGTCATTAATTTGTAAAAATTATCCTTTGAGCAACCTAATAAATTCATCATTTCAGCATTAATTTTAAACTTTTTTTCTTTCGTATTATCAATAATTTTCAAAAATAGTTTTTCCAGAATATCAATTCTTACAAAAAATTCTCCAAATTTTTCAAATCCACATAGTAAAAGAAAATTTTTTTCTAATGATGTTCCTAAAAGAAAATTTAGTCCAGATTTGGGTATTTTATTTTTATCAGAGAGATTATAAAATATTTTCCATAATCCAATTCTAAATTCCACAGCTTTTGGCTTAAGCATTTTTGGTAAATAAATATGATATCTCCCTATCTTTACTCCCATACCCCATAGTTTTTTTCGCTCTTCTGCTGGAATTGATTTAACTATTTTATCTACGTCGCTCCTTTTAACAACTCCGTTATTCTCGTACAGCTGGAATAGTAAACCTCTTAGATATTGATTGGAAAGTTTGTGTTTCGTTAATTTTATTAGATCACCTAGTATTTCATTTATATAACTAGATAACCATTTACTTAAAAAAATATGTAATTTAGCCTTAGAGTCTTCATTTAAAGAGTCATCAGCAATAATATCTAAATCTGGATTTAAATAATCGCTGCCTTTTTTCAATCTTGCTATTGGATTATTTTTCCAAATAATTTTACTATCTCTGCTAACCTCAATTTCGGCTTCATTTAAAATTTTATCGACTCTTTTAACTAGCTCTTTTTCCACACCTTTTCTTGCAGCTTTTTTGATAGATTTTATGTCCGTATCGAGCGTCTTAGATGTAACCTCGATTAAGAATTTAAGACCTTTTAATTCGCCAATTAATTGACCGTCAATGTATATTTTATTATCGTTATTAATCTCAGTATTTAAAACTAAATCTTGTTTTAAACTTCTAGAAAGTATACTTATTTTTTTATCTATAAAACTTTTTGTTAGTTCATCGTGCAACTTATCGGATAATTTATCCTCTATATTCTTAGTTAGCTGGACCCAATAATCTGAGTTTTCAACCCAATTTTTTTTATTAGCAACATAAGACCAGGTTCTCACGTTAGAAAGCCTATGTGATAAAAGATCCACGTTGCCATGATCCTTTTCTAAGCCTTTTAATTGCTCTTTCATAAACGTACTTGGTATTCTTTTTTTACGAGTTGATAAAAATTGAAATACTTTATCGATGACATTAATGTGTTGTCCATAAGCCTTTTTTTCAAAATCAGGTATTTGACAGCACTCCCATAATAATTCTAAATTTTTATGATAAATAATATTGTTAGCTCCCTTTTTAAGAAAAAATCTTAAAACACTTTCATCAAGCGAGTCATTAGTCCTGAGAAGGCTTTTATGAGATGGTTTAAGTTCTAGTGAAGAAATAAGGCTATCAGGGTTTTTAAAATTTAATTTTGAATTTCTCCAATAAATTGTTTTAGTATCAGGTAAATTATGCTTTTCAATTTTCTCAATTTCATCTGAATTTAAAGTTTCACAATCACCTGTGGTACCAAAACCGCCGTCATTCTTATATCTACCCGCTCGTCCTGCAATTTGTGACATTTCAATTAAATTTAATCTTCTTGTTTTTTTTCCATCAAATTTTTTTAAATTTGAAAAATAAATTTCATTGATATCCATGTTTAATCCCATCCCAATAGCATCTGTTGCAATTAAGTAATCCACATCTCCCGATTGATATAAACCTACTTGAGAATTTCTAGTCTTAGGACTTAAAGAGCCCATTATTACTGCCGCTCCACCCTTTTGACGTCTGACAAGTTCTGCTATTGCATAAACTTCTTCAATTGAAAAAGCTATTATAGCAACTTTACGATCCAACCTAGATATCTTTTTGATACCTGAATAACTTAACTTTGAATACCTATCTTTTTTTTCAAACTCTACATTATTAACTAATTCTTCAATAATTTTTGCCATCACTTGAGATCCTAAAAACATAGTTAATTTCGCTCCACGAGTTTCGAGCATTCGTTCTGTAAAGATATGTCCCCTTTCCTTATCAGCACACATCTGAATTTCATCAATAGCAACAAAATCAACATTTTTATTTTTAGGCATAGATTCCACTGTACAAATAAAATAATTTGCAGTTGTAGGAATTATTTTTTCTTCACCGGTAATAAGAGCAACTTTATCTCGCCCAATCTTACCTACGCATTTGTCGTAAACTTCTCTAGCAAGAAGCCTCAAAGGCAACCCAAAAATTCCTGAGTCAAACTCTAACATTTTCTCTATCGCAACATGAGTTTTACCAGTGTTAGTTGGACCTAATAGAGCTACAATTTTTTGAGAGCTTAAATTCATAGTTGTGTTAGATAATATTTTTTACACTATATGTAGATCAAAGTTGAGAACAAAATAAGATTAAAACATGACCGAATCGTTTTGTCAAATGTTCCTGTTTTAAACAATTGATTTGACTTCTAATAGGCAGTCCCCGTATAGGTAATTTTAAGTAAAAATGTCTTCAAAAGTAAAAAAGAAAATTCTAAAACTTAAGGAATCTTCTACACTTGTAATAAACGAAAAGTCCAAAGAACTTATCTCTAAAGGAAAAAAAATATATCAATTTGGTTTCGGTCAGTCACCATTCCCAGTCCCAGAAAAAATCGTAGAAGCATTAAAAGAAAATGCTCATAGAAAAGAATACTTACCTATTCAAGGATTAACAGAGTTGAGAGAGAATATTTCAAAATATTTATTTAAAAGGACTGGAAATGATTATCCAAAAGAAAATATATTAATTACTCCAGGCTCAAAAGAAGCAATGTTGCTTATTCATATTGCATTTAATGGTGAAATAATTATTCCTGCACCTGGATGGGTCTCGTATGAACCTCAAGCAGAAATAGGCTCAAATAAAGTTCATTGGCTGGAAACCTCAAGAGCAAACAATTGGTTCCCAACTGGTAAAGAACTTGAAAAAAAAATTAAATCTATTGGGAAAAAGAAAAATCTTATTTTAATTCTAAACTCACCAAATAACCCATCTGGAGTAACTTGTAATAATTTAGAAGAATTAGCTAAAGTAGCCAAAAAAAATAGAATTATGGTTTTGTCAGATGAAATCTACACTGACCTTACTTTTTCAAATGAATATAATTCTATATCAAAATTCTATCCTGAATTAACTTTTATAACTGGAGGTTTAAGTAAATGGTGCGGGGCGGGGGGTTGGAGGTTAGGTTTCCTAGCTGTTCCAAAAAAATTAAGAGAATTTTTGAGAAGCTTAAAATCTCTTGCTAGTGAGTCTTATTCAACAGTAAATACTCCAACACAATATGCTTCAGTAGAGGCTTACGCATATGAACATGAAAATTATAAACTTAAAGTAAGAGCAATTTTGAAAGCAGTGGGAAATTATGTTTATAACAACCTAAAGTCAAACAAGATTTTAATTGCGCCACCTCAAGGCGCATTTTATTTAATGCCAGAGTTTAAAAATAAAAAATACAAAACATCATCAAAGTTATGTGAAGCAATCTTATATGATACTGGTGTAGCAATGTTACCAGGCTCGGATTTTGGTTTTTCACCTAAAAAAATGTTAACTAGATTAAGTTATACTGATTTTAATGGAACTGAATTTTTTAGAAATGTAACGAACTGTAGTATGATAGATGATGAGATGATTAAAAAGTTCGCGCCAAATGTAGTAGAAGGTGTAAATAAATTATCAAATTGGGCCAAAAATTTATAAGATTCTCTTTGACCTCTATTCAATAACATAGTTAAATTAATTATTATAACAAGAGGAGTACACATGAAAAAAATAATGTCATTGATTTCAGCGGTGCTAGTAATGTTTGCTTTTTCAAGCCCTATTACTTCAATCGCAAAATCAGCAGAGTTCTTTACAATAGGAACAGGCGGACCTACTGGAGTATATTTCCAAACAGGTAACGCTATTTGTAAAATGTTACACAAGTCAGCAATCAGTGCTGATCACGGTAGAAAAAAAGGTACAGCTAAAGCGTACAGATGTACTGCACCTTCAACAGGTGGTTCTAACTACAATATTGGACAAATCAAAGATGGTGAGTTTCAATTTGGTGTTGCTCAGTCAGACTGGCAGTATCATGCTTACAATGGTTCAAGCAAATGGGAAGGAAAACAGTTTAGTAATTTAAGAGCTGTATTTTCTGTTCACAATGAACCTTTTCAAATTTGGGCTAGTAAAAAATCTGGAATTAAAAATTTCAAAGGCCTAAAAGGAAAAACAGTAAACATCGGTAACCCAGGTTCTGGTCAAAGAGGAACAATGGAAGAATTAATGAAAGCTATGGGAGCAGACATGAGTATGTTCAAAGCAACGACTGAACTTACTTCTTCTGAACAAGTAAAAGCTCTATGTGACGGTAAAATAGATGCATTCGGATATTCAGTAGGATTTCCTAATGGAGCTATGGAACAAGCGGCTACTTGCAAAGCAAAAGCGAGCCCAATCAATTTAACTGGCGCGCCAGTTCAAGGCTTAATTGATGGAGCTGACTACTATGCAAAAGCTGTAATTCCAAAAGGAACTTATTCTAATCAGAAAAAAGACGCTACAACGTTTGGTGTAAAAGCTACAGTTGTTACAAGCGCAGATGTTTCTGAAGAACTTGTATACTTAGTTACAAAAGCGGTAATGGAGAACTTTGATGACTTCAGAGCTCAACACCCTGCTTTTGGACCTCTGGAAAAGAAAAATATGATAGCTGATGGATTATCGGCTCCATTACATCCAGGCGCAATTAAGTACTACAAAGAAGCTGGATTAATGTAATCTAACTTTTTAGTTTAATTAAAAAGGCCCAATATTTCTTGGGCCTTTTTTTTTAGAATAAGGTATCTTAATTAAAATGAATCAAAACATTCAGAGTAAGATTAAAGATAAAATTCAAGAAGATATTTCTCCAACAAGAAATTTGTCCGGAATACATTTAAAAATAGTTTTTGGGATTGCTATACTCTGGACATTTTTTCAACTTTGGTATGCTTCCCCGTTTCCTTTTTGGTTTAATTTTGGAATGTTCAAAGGTTTACCAGCTAGAGCTATTCACTTAGGTTTTGCTTTAACACTAGCTTTTTTAATTTTTCCAGCAGTAAGGGGAAAAAAGATTTCTATTTTTGATATTCTAATAAGTATAACCGGTGCATTAAGTTGCTTATATATTTATTTTTTCTATGACGATTTAGTAAATAGAGGCGGTATACTTTTAGTAAAAGAAATATTTGGTTTTAAAGTTCCAGTAGAACTTATAATTGGCGCTACAGGTATATTAATTTTATTAGAAGCAACTAGACGAGCTATAGGCTTGCCTTTGGTAATAATTGCAGTTTGTTTCCTTTTATTTTCTTATTTTGGAAAATATGCTCCAGATATTATTTCTCACGGCGGACTTTCTGTAAAAAGATTAGTAGGGTTTCAGTGGTTTGATCAAGAAGCAATATTTGGAATACCAATTGGAGTTTCAGTAGATTTCATTTTTTTATTTGTATTATTCGGCGCTTTACTCGAAACTGCCGGTGGTGGAAAGTATTTTCTAGATTTAGCCTTTGCAATGGTTGGAAAAATGAGAGGAGGCCCAGCTAAGGCTGCAATATTAGGATCAGGAATGACTGGTATGATCTCAGGTTCTTCAATTGCAAATACTGTGACAACGGGAACTTTTACAATTCCTATTATGAAAAAAACTGGTTTCTCTCAAGAGAAAGCAGGAGCCATTGAAGTTTCCTCATCTGTAAACGGACAAATAATGCCTCCAGTTATGGGAGCTGCTGCATTTGTTATGGCAAGTTTTATTGGTGTAACTTATTTTGAAGTTGTTAAACACGCTTTCTTACCTGCTATCATTTCTTATATTGCTTTATTCTATATATCCCATTTAGAGGCCCTTAAATTAGGATTAAAAGGAATGGATGATGCTGATGTTCCTCACTTAAAGAAAACTTTTTTATCTGGCTTACATTTTTTATTACCTATTTTTGTTTTAATTTTTTTACTTGTTTATATGAGATATACAGCTGGCTTTTCCATTTTTTACGCAACCTTATCTTTAATATTAGTAAACTTAGCAAGTCGTATTATAAAAAATCCAAATTTAAAAACTGGTTTTATCGATTGGTATAATCAAACAATAGTTGGTCTTCAAAAAGGTGCTATTAATATGGTGGGGGTAGGTATCGCAATTGCTACAGCAGGAATAATTGTGGGAGCAGTAGGATCGACAGGCCTGAGTACTAATTTAATTATAGTTATTGAAACGATAGCACGAGACAACGTAATAATTTTAATATTATTAACCATTATACTTTGTTTACTACTTGGAATGGGCCTTCCAACCACTGCCAACTATGTGGTTGTAGCATCTTTAATGGCTACGGTTTTGGTTGATGTTGGTAATGCTTCAGGATTTATTTTTCCATTAATCGCAGTTCATTTGTTTGTATTTTATTTTGGCTTAATGGCGGATGTTACACCCCCTGTAGGTTTAGCTTCTTATGCAGCTGCTGCAATTTCTGGAGGTGACCCTTTAAGAACAGGACTTCAAGCTATTTGGTACAGTTTGAGAACTGGAATTTTACCGATAGTCTTTTTGTTTAATCACGAGCTATTATTAATTGGAGTAGATAGTATCTGGCAAGCTTTATTAGTCATAGCTACGTCATTAATCGGAATTTTAGTTTTTACAGCAGCAACGCAACAATGGTTTATAAATAAATTAAGGTGGTATGAGGTTATAGCTTTCTTAATTTTATCTTTATCTTTTTTAGCTCCAGACTACGTTTTAAGTAAATTCTACCCTAAATATAATGAACAAAAACTTTCAGCAGAAAGTATTCAAAGTTTATCTTTTGACCCATCAAAAGAAGTTCATATTAAAGTCACTCGAGTTACTGAATACGGAGAAAGATATAAATTATTTGTTATCGATAAAGGTAAATTTGAAAACAATTATAACTTAGAAGAATATGGCGTGACTTTAATAGACCAAAACAATCAATTGACAGTTGATAAGTTAAATTGGAAAGGGGAGGCAAAAAAATCTGGTATACAAATGGGTGATATTATAAGTAATTTTAAAATTGAAAATCCAGATAGACCAAATAAAGCTATCGTTTATCCTTTCGCTTTATTATTTTTATTAATTGTTGGATATTTTAATTATAGAAGAGTGGTTTAAAGTATTTTCCAAGTTCCTGACGCTGAAGCAACTATTTCTTTATTATTGGAAATTTCGCAGTTAATAAAAACTAACGTCTTAGTTTTTTTCAGTATTTTTACTTTACCGATAAGATTATCGCCAAGTTGGCCTACTGAAATAAACTTCATATCTAAATTAATTGTTACACATCTTTTATCACCAGCAACTCTATGTGCGGCGGTTCCCATCCCTGTATCAGCGATAGTAGAGAGAAATCCACCATGAGCAATTTTACCAGTGTTCAAATGTATTTCTTTCACCTCTACTGTAAACTCATATTGAGTTTCGCTAATTTTTTTTAGCTCTAAACCGCCAAGATGTTTCATAAACCCTTGATTAGACTCGTCCATACTTTTTTTTATCATATAACGGAGCTAATTGTGAAAAAATTACTGCAAATAAAATAAAAACTATCCCTGCAACTTTTATTTCGTTTAAAAACTGGCTTAAAATAATCCATCCAAAAACTGATGCAAATACACCTTCAAGTGAAAATATAATAGCTACTGGTGCTGGAGAAAGGTTTTGTTGTCCATATATTTGCAGAAGAAAAGCTATACCACTTGATAGAACTCCAGCGTATAACATTTCTTTTCCATCCAGAACCATATTTGAAAACTCAACACTTTCGAAAACAAAAGCCGGCATTAATGCAAATATTGATGCGATCAAACATTGAAGGCAAGCAATAGTAATTGGATAATTAAATATTCTTAAAAATCTTGAAATAAAAACAATATGAAACGCCCAAAACAATGCATTAAAAACTGCAATACTATCTCCTATTCTTACTTGAATATTGTCAAACTCAGTTAGTAGGATACCACCAAATAAACAAATAATGATAGATAGCCAAACAGACTTATGAATATTTTTTGAAAAAAAGTAATAAGCCACAAACGGAACTAAAATTACATAAAAAATTGTAAATACAGCTGTATTTGCTACATCTGTATACAGAAGAGCAAACTGCTGTAAAACATTACCCATTGAAAGAAGAAACCCAATAAGCAAAAGATTTAAGATATTTTCTTTCCTAAAAATTATTGAATTAACTTTTTTATATTCGAAAATAAACAAAAATGGGATTAATGTGAGAAATCCAAGAAATAGTCTACCAAAAGTAAAAGTAAATGGACCATTATAATCCATACCCATATCTTGGGCGACAAAAGCAGATCCCCAAATTAAAGAGCAACTTACAGCACAAATAAGAGAGAAAACTTTTTTATTCATGCTTTGTACTATTTTATAATTGATTAAACGGCAAGTTTAAAAGCAAAATCTTTACCAAGGCACTTTCCTAAATAAACACAAAATCTTGCACCCTCAGCTCCGTCAATCAATCTATGATCGTAAGATAAAGATAAAGGAAGTATTTTTCTTGAAACTATTTTCCCTTTTATTTTAACTAGTCTATCAAAAGTTTTTCCTACTCCAAGAATAGCCACTTCCGGTGGATTAATTATTGGAGTAAAGAACGTTCCACCTATCCCTCCCAAACTTGAGATTGTCATTGAACCACCAAAAAACTCTTTTTTATCAATCTTCAATTCTCTACAAAGCTTACTAGTTTTCTTTAAAGCTTCTCCAATTTCTTTAATACTCATTTGATCCACATCCCTGATTTTAGGCACCATTAATCCATGAGGAGTATCAACCGCAAAACCTATGTGAAAATATTTTTTATATACAATCTTATTTTGATTTGGATCAATAGAAGCATTAAAATTAGGGAACTCTTTTAAAGCACTTACTAAAGCCTTAGCTATAAATGCTAATGGAGTTACTTTAATAACATCACCGGAGTAATAGTCATATAATGATGATCTAAATTGCTCCATCTCAGTTACGTCTACCTCATCATGTTGAGTAACATGTGGAATCTCAGTCCAAGACCTTACTAAGTGTGGGCCAGACAATCTTTTTACTCTAGGAATTTCCTTTATTTCAATCTGACCAAATTCCTCGTGAGAAAACTCTTCTTTATATTCTTTTTTCTCGACCGCTCCTTTGTTGACAGTTACTTGAGATCGAACAAATTCTTTTACATCCTCTTCTGAGACTCTCCCTGATCTTTGAGAACCAGGGATCTCTAATACGTTCGCACCTAATTCTCTTGCGAATTTTCTTACTTTAGGACTAGCTAATTTTGTACCTGTTTTAGTTGTCTTAACAGCTGCAGGTGGGGGAGTCTTAATTTTCTTAGGTTGATCTTTTTCTACATCTATTTTTTCTGCTTGTGTCTTTGCAATAGGCTCTTTTACTTGCTCAACCTTTTCAGAAGATTTCAAAGTTAAAATAAGGTCACCTTGATTAACCTTATCACCAATTTTCACATTAATTTTATTAATGGTACCTGATTCAGTAGATGGAACTTCAACACTGGATTTATCACTTTCAAGAGTAATTAAAGAGTCATTTTTATTTATTGTTTGACCCTCTTTAACAAGTACCTCAATAATTTCTACATCCTTAAAATCACCCATATCAGGAACTGTAATTTTAAGATCAGACATAATTATAAATTTGCAGGAAATTCTTTATCTTTATCGATTTTATATTTTTTTATTGCTTTTTCAGCTTGTTCAGAGCCAATTAGTTGTTCTTTAGCTAAAGCACTTAATGTGTAAGCAACAATGTGTTCTTTATCAACTTCAAAAAACTTTCTTAAATTTTTTCTTGTATCACTTCTCCCATAACCATCTGTCCCTAGAGAGTAAAAAGGTTTTTCTGTATAGGGTCTTATCTGATCAGAAAATGCCCTTGTATAATCAGATGCAGCAATAATTGGACCATCTCTCTTCTCTAAACATTTTTCAACATAGGATTTCTTCTTTTTACTCGAATTTAATAAATTCCACCTTTCAGTTTCCATTCCATCTTTTCTCAATTCATTAAAACTTGTTACACTCCATATATCAGAATCGATGCCATATTCTTTTGATAATATTTCTGATGCTGAAATTATTTCCCTTAAGATTGTTCCTGAACCGAGAAGCTGTACTTTTGTTTTACCTTTATTATTATTTTCTTTAAATAAATACATCCCTTTTAAGATTCCATCATCACTTCCTTTTGGCTTTTGAGGATGAGTGTAGTTTTCGTTCATTGCAGTAATATAATAAAAAATATTCTCTTTTTTCTCATGCATTCTTTTAAGACCGTCCTGAAGTATGACTGCCATTTCATAAGCAAATGTAGGATCATAACTTACACAATTTGGTATATTGGATGCCAATAAATGACTATGACCATCCTGGTGCTGAAGTCCTTCACCAGCTAAAGTAGTTCTTCCTGCAGTTGCTCCAATCAAAAAACCTCTAGCCTGGGAGTCACCAGCGGCCCATGCAAGATCCCCAACTCTTTGAAAACCAAACATAGAGTAAAAAATATAAATTGGTATCATTTCTAAATCATGATTTGTGTACGAGGTTCCTGCAGCGATCCAAGAAGACATTGCGCCTGACTCGTTAATACCTTCTTCTAACACTTGACCGCTTTTATCCTCTCGATATGAACTTAGTTGCTCTGAGTCAACGGGTTCATACTTTTGCCCTTCGTGGGCATAAATTCCAATTTTCTGAAAGAAACCCTCCATTCCAAAAGTTCTCGCCTCATCTGGTATTATTGGCACAAGTCTAGGTGATAAATTTTTATCTCGAAGTAAAGCAGTTAACATTCTAACGAGAGCCATTGTTGTAGACATCTCTTTATCCCCCGTAGATTTCATAAAATTATCAAAAATATCTTTTGGAGGAGCCTTGATTGCTTTTGCAAATGAGGATCTTTCTGGAATAAAACCACCGAGCTTAATTCTTTTTTCCTTTAAGTACTTAATTTCTTCAGAATTTTCACTAGGTTTATAGTATTCAATATTTTTAACTTGTTTATCCGTAAGGGGCACTCCAAACCTATCTCTATAATAAAGTAAATCCTCTTCATCTAACTTTTTTTGTTGGTGAGTAGTATTGATACTCTCTCCTGATTTACCCATTCCATAACCTTTAATTGTTTTTGCAAGTATTACTGTAGGAGTCCCTGTATGCTGCATCGCGGCATGGTAAGCTGCATAAACTTTGTGCGGATCATGCCCACCTCTATTTAGTCTCCAAATATCTTTATCTGTCATCGAAGAAACCAGCTCTTTAAGTTCTGGATATTTTCCGAAAAAATTATCTCTTACATATTCACCGCCTTTAGCCTTAAAGGCTTGATATTCACCATCGACACATTCATTCATTCTTTTAACAAGTAAACCTGTTTTATCTTTTGCCAATAATTGATCCCAATAAGATCCCCAAATAACTTTTATTACATTCCAACCTGTTCCTCTGAAGCTTCCTTCTAATTCTTGAATAATTTTTCCGTTTCCTCGAACGGGTCCGTCAAGTCTTTGAAGATTACAATTGATAACAAAAATTAAATTATCTAATTTTTCTCTTGCGGCCAAACCTATTGCACCTAAAGACTCTGGTTCATCCATTTCACCGTCTCCAAGGAAAACCCAAATCTTTCTTCCCTCATCTTTAACCAAACCTCTATTAATTAAATATTTTAAAAAACGCGCTTGATAGATAGCCATAATTGGCCCTAAACCCATAGAAACCGTTGGGAATTGCCAAAAGTTTGGCATTAACCAAGGATGAGGATAAGAAGACAAACCACCTTTAGAAACTTCTTGTCTAAAACCATCAAGTTGTTTTGCAGTCATTCTTCCCTCTAAAAATGCTCTGGCATACATACCTGGAGCGGAGTGGCCTTGAAAATAAATAAGATCTCCTCCGAACTTGTTATTTTTAGCTCTCCAGAAGTGGTTCATTCCAACATCATATAAAGTTGCAGCAGATGCAAATGTTCCGATATGGCCTCCGAGTTCTGAACTTTTCTTATTAGCTTTGACAACCATAGCCGCAGCATTCCACCTTATGTAGGCTCTAATTTTTTTTTCTATATTTTGATCACCGGGAGATTTAACTTCTATTTCAGGGGGGATCGTATTTATATAAGGTGTAGTTCTAGTGTCTGGGAGAACTAAGCCAGACTTATATGCTTGATCTATAACTTTATTTAAAAGATAACTTGCTCTAGGAGCTCCATCATTTTCAATTACTGAATTTAACGATTCTATCCATTCGTTTGTTTCTACAGGATCAATATCATCTTTAGAAGCAGGCTCAGCAAATACTTTTTTGACTTGTTTTACTGGATTTAAATTTCCGTTAGATTTAGGTTTTTCTTTAATTTCTTCAACTTTAGTTTCTTTTATCTTTTTAGGAGCTTGTTTAGCTTGACCATTTTCAATTGTAGCAAGTAAACTACCTTCTGAAACTTTATCACCAACTTTTACTTTTAAATCTTTTATTTGGCCTGATGAAGGTGATGGAATCTCAACACTAGATTTATCACTCTCGATAGTAACAATTGGGTCATTTTTATTAATTTGGTCGCCCGGTTTTACTAAAATCTCTATTACTTCTACGTCTTTAAAATCACCTATATCGGGAACTGAAATATTCTGAGCCATAAATCTTATTATAAACTGGATGGAACATATAAAAAAGTTATTGAATAATAAACTAGAAAGAATAGCGCTTATTAGTTGAATAGTTCAACTTTTGACACATTTTTTGCCACTTTTTGTCATGTCTAAATGCTTTGATGAAGTATGAAATGGTTAATTAATTTTTTGTTTAAAAAGAGGGAAATTAGAGGCAATCAAGGTCATATTGTACAGAAATTTCTTCTAAAAAAATATATATTAAAATAATTACATAAGAGCTAAATTAGCTCTTATGAATAAACCCCTCTGGCAACCTTCTCAGAAGTTAAAACAGGACTCTATCTTACAAGATTTTTGTCATTTTATAAATTTTAAATCATCAAATAATTTCAAAGAAATTTGGCAATGGTCGATTGATAACCCAAGCGACTTTTGGTCAATGTTTTGGGATTATTCAAAAATTATTGGAGATAAGGGACATGAAATAATTAAAAAAGATAATGTATTCAATAAAACCAAATTTTTTCCAGACTCAAAATTGAACTACACAGAAAATATCCTAAAAAAAAAATCTGATAAATTAGCTATTAATTTTTTATCTGAAAAAGGTTTTGAGGAAAATATTTCTTGGAATGAATTATATGAAAAAGTTTGTAAATTTTCATCTTATCTCAAAAAAATAAATCTTCATAAGGGAGATAGAGTTGCAGCGTATGTGCCTAATAAAATAGAGTCGATCATTTGTTTTTTGGCTTGTGCAAAAAATGGAATTATATGGTCTTCTTGTTCACCTGATTTTGGAGTTCAAGGAGTTGTAGACAGGTTCAAACAGATAGAACCAAAAGTTTTTATTACATGCGATTATTATTATTACAATGGAAAAAAAATAAATATTTTTGATAAAGTCGAAGAAATTCTTAAACAGATACCATCAATTAAGAAAGTAATTGCATTTAATTATAATAAACAAGAAAGAGAAAGTTTAAAGAATTTCATTAATTTTGAAGAGACTTTAAAGAACAACTTAGATGAGGTTTTTGAAAGATTTGAATTCAATCATCCTATTTATATTCTTTTTTCAAGCGGTACCACAGGAAAACCAAAATGCATTACTCATGGATCAGGAAATGTATTAATTGAACATAATAAAGAGTTTATGCTTCATTGCGACATTAGAGAAAACGAAAAATTATTTTATTATACTACTACTGGCTGGATGATGTGGAATTGGTTAGTTGGAGGATTAGCAACAGGCTCATCTATATTTTTATTCGACGGTGCACCTGTTTATCCAAAAATAGATGTTCTTTTAGAGTATTGTCAAAACAAGAAAATTAATCTTTTTGGAGTAAGCGCTAAATACATCGATCATTTAAAGAATGAAAAATATGATAGTAAAAACCTAGATCTAAGCTCAATAAAAATAATAACTTCAACAGGCTCTCCTTTAGCTGAGGAAAGTTTCAAGTATGTATACGACAAAATAAAAAAAGATGTTCATCTCGCATCTATTGCTGGTGGGACAGATTTAGTTGGTTGTCTAGTTTTAGGAAACCTTTACTCAAATGTATACATGGGAGAAATCCAAGGCCAGAGCCTAGGTATTGATGTTGATGTTTTTACGGATAAAGGAAAAAGCGTAAAACATGGAGAGAAAGGGGAGTTAGTAGTTAAAAAACCTTTTCCATCCATGCCAATAAAATTCTGGGATGATGGTGACGGACAAAAATATCATAAAGCTTATTTTACTCAATTTGAAAATATTTGGCATCATGGGGATTTCATCGAACGAACTAAAAATAACGGATTTATAATGCGCGGAAGGTCTGATGCCACTCTTAATCCTGGGGGCGTAAGAATAGGGACGGCAGAAATTTATCAGCAAGTTGAGGATATTGATTTTATCACAGAAGGTTTAGTTATCGGTCAAGATTACAATGACGATGTAAGAGTAATCCTATTTGTAACAACAAAAAATAATGAGGAATTGAACGATGAAAAAATTAAATCAATTAAATCTAGAATAAGAAAAAACTGTTCACCAAAACATGTTCCTTCAATAATCATTAAAGTTCCAGAAATTCCAAGAACCAAAAGTGGTAAGATCGTGGAGTTAGCTGTAAGACAGGTAGTTAATGGAGAAAAGATCAATAATAAAGAGGCTATTGCGAATCCTGAAGCCTTGAAGTTTTATGAAAATTTGCCGCAACTCAATTCTTAGCAAAATTTAAAAATGAAAAAACTGATTATATTTTATACCAGTATAATTTTTTTTATGATGACCGGTGTTGTGTTGGCCGATATTGTATCTAAAAATCCGAACTATTTAAAAAGGGGCAAGATCGATAAGGTTCATATAGCTAATTATCTAAAAAAAGAATTACGTAAACATAATTATACTATAATCAAAGACCCTACAGGCACATCACCTTTTAAATTAATTGAAAACTTTAGCCCTAGAAAAGGAGATTGTGGAACAGCTGGTCACTTCTGGAAAGAAAATAAAGTTAGAATAGGAACTGGAACTACTGATTGTAATAGCAATAGATTAAGACTTGAAGTTGCTTCAAGCGGAGATTTAAGAATAGGTAAGAAAGCAAAAGAAATATGGGTAGGTTACTATTTTTATGTGCCTAATACACCTGAAAATTTTAAAGACAAACTTTTACAACCTTATATAACACAATTTTATGGTGTTAATCGCAAAGGTGGTCAAACTGTAGGGGGTTATGCACCTCAATTTTCTGC
Organism: uncultured Pelagibacteraceae bacterium; assembly: GCA_902596205.1. Classification (GTDB taxonomy): domain Bacteria; phylum Pseudomonadota; class Alphaproteobacteria; order Pelagibacterales; family Pelagibacteraceae; genus Pelagilacustribacter. The sequence continues at coordinate 76,878 of CACJSY010000004.1, read as the reverse complement.
TTCTATATACAATGGAAAACTTTCTATTGAAGGTAACCATGTGATTGATGAAAAAAATCTAAAAGGTAAATGGCACAAAGTTGAGTTTAATATTAGATACTCAAAAGATTATGATGGTTTTATCAAAGTTTATATTAATAATGAATTAAAAGTTAATAGATCAGGATTTAAAACAGCTTCTCACGATTATGTTGATATTAAATATGGTACATATTCTCATCCTGAATATGGTGGCGCTTCTTATCCTGAGGGATATCAATTCCCATCCCATACAATATACTTTGCTGGGTTTAGTATGAATAAAGATAGAAGTAAGTTAATAATAAGTAAAAATTAATGGATCTAGAGATAATTTACATGAGTTTTACTAAACTTTATTGTGTTGAGTAAGTCTAAATAACAATGATTAAATTGTAGCGCGTCAGTTTTATTAATTAAATTAGCTCATATTTAAGATTATAAAAAGTTAAGTTCTGGCTTTAGTCCCTAAGTTTTCATCCATCTAAAGCCAGAGCCTGTTAAAAATATTTAGCACAATTTTTGTGCAACATTGAATGGAGTTCTATAAGCTTATCGAAACTTTTATTGTAACCACCACCGAGCACTCCACACAAAGGTATTTTTTTTGAGTAGAAGTTTTCTATTACTATTTGATCTCTTTTGTTAATACCCTCATCAGTGATTTTAAGTTTTCCCAACCTATCTTCATGATGAATATCAACACCCGCAACATAAAAAACAAAATCGTAACTGTTTTGATTTAATTTTCTAATATTATCCTTTAATAGGTCAAGGTATTCCTTATCTTCCATATTATCTTGAAGTTCAATATCGATATCACTTTTAGATTTTTTCGCAGGATAATTAGATGCACAATGCATGCTAAATGTTAGAACATTTTTATCATTTTGAAATATTTCTGAATTACCGTTTCCTTGATGAACGTCTAAATCTAAAATTAAAATTTTTTTAGCATACCCTCTGTTTTTAAGATAGTTTGCAGCAACCGCTGTATCGTTAAAAACACAATATCCTGCTCCAAAGTTAAAAGTTGCATGGTGACTTCCTCCAGCTGTATTGCAAGCAAGTTTCGAGTCCAAAGCTAATTTACTTGCAAGAACGGTGCCTCCAGTAGCTACAAAAGATCTTCTCACAACACTATCATTTATTGGAAACCCAATCTTCTTTTGAGCTTTTATATCTAATGTTTTATTTTTTATAGCATTTATATATTCTAAAGAATGAGAGGTCCTCATAGTCTCAACAGAACATTCTTTTGGTATGTGAAATTTTTTGACTACTTCTTCTTTTAAAAGATGATCAGCAAGTGCACCAAATTTTTTAATCGGAAACTTATTATCATCATTAATTTTAGCAACATAGTCGGGATGATTTATTATAGGCAATTCCATCAAAAGATAATATTTTATCTTTCAATACACATTGCAATACCCATTCCTCCTCCGATACAAAGAGTCGCTAAGCCTTTTTTTACGTTTCTCTTAATCATTTCATGTATCAAAGTTACAAGAATTCTTGTGCCAGATGCACCAATAGGATGACCTAACGCTATTGCACCACCATTAACATTTACTTTTTCCTCGGGAATCGAAAGAGTTTTAATAACAGCTATACTTTGTGCTGCGAACGCTTCATTAATTTCGAATAGATCTACTTCGTTAATTTTCCATCCGGCTAAATCTAATGCTTTTTTTGAAGATGGTATTGGGCCAGTTCCCATTAAAGCGGGATCCACCCCGCAACTTGCCCATGATTTAACAGTCACTAGTTTTTCTATGTTTCTTTTTTTTGCCTCTTCACTACTCATTAAAGTTACAGCTGCAGCTCCATCATTAATGCCAGATGCATTTCCTGCTGTAACTGTACCATCTTTTTTAAATACAGGTTTTAACCTCTTGAGTGCTTCAAGGTTAATTCCCTCTCTTGGATGTTCATCCTTATTAAAGTTTATCTCAGACTCTTTTGATTTGATTTTGTAATTAATTATTTCATCTTTAAATTTATTATTTTTTTGAGCCTTAATAGCTTTCTCTTGAGATTTAAGAGCGAATTTATCTTGTTCATCTCGTGTAACTTGAAATTTCTCTGCAACATTTTCTGCGGTTACGCCCATATGATACCCGTGAAATGCATCCCATAGTCCGTCTCTGATCATAGTATCTATTAGTTCAGCATCACCTAATTTTTTTCCATCTCTTAAATGAATAGCATGAGGAGCTAAAGACATGTTCTCTTGCCCTCCAGCTATAAGCACCTTTGAGTTTCCCGCTTTAATACTTTGAAACCCTGAAGCCACCGATCTTATTCCTGAACCGCAAACCTGATTAACAATAAAAGCAGGAACTTCTTTTGGTATTCCAGCTTTCATGGCTGCCTGTCTAGCTGGATTTTGTCCCGAACCCCCAGTTAAAACTTGTCCAAATATTAATTCGTCTAGGTCAGCTGACTTAATTTTAGATTTTTTAATAGACTCTGAAATAACAGCAGCTCCCAAATTTTCAGCACTTATGTTTTTTAAAGATTTTCCCAGCGAGCCAACCGCCGTTCTAACTGCAGAAGTAATGTAAACTTCACTCATTTATTTAAGCCTATATTTATTAATATTTTTTTTCAATTGAATTTTCACGTCTGACTAAACCAATCAAAATTGCTAAAATAAGAAATAAATAAGTAGTATTTCCTGTGGTAAAAAAACTCCCAGTGCTTTTGAGCGGAAAGATTTCAGTTAAAAATAAAAAAATAAAAGGCACGATAACATTATTTTTTTGAAGCGGTGAGGCTATAAAATATTTTTTGAAGAAAGAAATATATAAAATTATAGAGAAGATGCTTAAACATAAAAAGAGTCCTACCAAACCTGTTTCTGTTAAGATTTCCAAATAATAATTATGTGGATGCATGTTGCATATAAAATCAGAATTTTTGTCGATATTTTCTCTAAGATGACAGTAATATCTGAAAGTTTTTATTCCACCTCCAATAAATTTATTTAGTTTCCATGTTTCATAAAAACTACTAAACTCCTTAAAATATGGAGGAATTCTCTCTTCTCCTAGATCTTTGTTGAGCATAATCATAGAAATCTTAGAAATTTGCTTATGCAAATTTTTAAAGTTTGTCTTTACTTCAGAATTAAAGTTAAAAATGATCGAAAAAATTACCGTAAATATAACTATAAAAGGAAGAAAAAACCTTCTTGCTTGCTTAGTAAGTAAAAGAATTAAAAATATAGAAAAAACAAATAGCAATAAAGGCATTCTATTTCCTGAGAGAATAATTGCAGTAAAAAAAATAATGAATAAAACTGGTATTACATATTTTGAAAATTGTTTTGATTTTTCTGTAAAAAATAGAGGTAGAACAAAAAAAGAAAATAAAGAAAATCGTTGGATAAATCCTCCGGCTATTAATTCATCGCCAAATGGGCCACTTAATTTTCTTTCCCAAACAGTTTCAAATCCGAAAATATCTTGGCCAAATTTATATTGATAAAAAATATCAAAACTTACGAATAAAGCTGAAAGAGCACATGTTATAAAAAAAAATTTCAGATTGATTATATTATTTTCTATTAAATATCTTAAAACAAGGTAAAGAAGAAAATATCTAAAAAATAATGATGATCGCAAAATAGTTCTGAACGGACTTTTCCAAGAATCGTCTAAATAAAATCCAATTGCACTTACTACACCGCTCAATAGAACTAAAAAAAAGAAAAGTATAATAATTTTATCTAAAAAATAAAATTTTATTTTAAATATTTCTTTATTGTAAAAAAAAATTGATGAGATAATTAGTAATACTGTTATTAAATTAATTATAAGATTTCCTGCAATAAAACTAATCGGAAATAAAGCTAATAGGATACTTAGATAATTATTTTTTGATAAGTACATTGTTGTCAAAATATGCTATTTATATTATTAAGTAAATTTTTTAATACAACAAATGCGCCTGTAGCTCAACTGGATAGAGCGCTTGGCTACGGACCAGGAGGTTCTGGGTTCAAATCCTAGCAGGCGCACCAAATTTTGTTTGATTTTTTCTACATATATATTAAAAATAATTAATGAAATTTCTTTTAAATTTACCACTTCAAAAAGCTGTTATATTTTTTTTTATCTTTATAATTTTTTTATTATTAATACTCACTTTCATTTTATAAATAGGCAATAGCTAGTAATATAAGACCTAGCAAAATTCGATAATAAACAAAAATATTTAAATTAAATTTTTTTATATAAATTAAAAAATATTTAATTGTGATTAAGGAAGTGAAAAATGAAAAGAAGATGGCAATTAAGTTTGATGCTGTAAAATAAGAACTTTCAGAGAAAATCAAGTTTTTAAGACCAAATAAAGATACAGCACCCAAAATAGGAATAGAGAGCAAAAAAGAAATTTTGGCTGCATCAACTCTTTTGAAATTCAATAATCTTGAGGCAGTTATGGCGATACCAGATCTGCTTACCCCAGGAATTAAAGATAAAACTTGAAAAAGCCCGATAAAAATAGCTGATTTCATTGTAAAATTTTTTTCTATATTTTTTTCTAATTTGAATTTATCGCTTAAAAAAAGAAAAAAACCAAATATTACTGTCGTCCAGGCTATTATTTTTAAATTTCTGATTTTCTCTACAAAGCCAGTCTCAACAAGGAAAAAACCAATTATCATTAGAGGAATTGAAGAGATAAAAATTTTAAAAAAGAGAATTTTGTTGTCAAAGAAGTTAAGAATATCTTTATAAAAGTATGACAAAACTGCAATAAACGACCCGATGTGTAAACTTACATCAATTGATAGATTTTGATTTTTAAAATCTAGAAAATCCGAAATTAATATTAAATGTGAGGAAGAACTAATAGGTAAAAATTCTGTTATTCCTTGAACAAGAGATAAAATTAATATTTCAATCACTTTTTAAAAATTAAAATTAAAGGTTGTTTTTTTATTGGCAATATCAAATGCATACCAGGTATGCATAAAATGACATTAATTTTTTGGGCTTTTTATAATATAGGTAATAACTATTGACCTTTAAGTACTATCATTAAGTAAAAACATAACTTATTTACACCTCATGAAAAAGAAAATGCTCCAGTTTGTTGATCTCAAACAAGAGACACCTGAAAAAAGAGGTACAGATAAAAGAAAAGGTGATTTTAATGAGATCTACAAAGATTACATAACTAATAAAGCAACTGAACAATCAAGTAGGTGCTCTCAATGCGGAGTTCCTTTTTGTCAAATTCATTGTCCGTTAGGTAACAATATTCCTGATTGGCTAAAATTAACTGCAGAGGGTCGTCTTAAAGAAGCTTATGAAGTATCACAGAGCACAAATAATATGCCCGAAGTGTGTGGCAGAATCTGTCCGCAAGATAGGCTTTGTGAAGGTAATTGTGTAATAGAACAATCAGGTCATGGAACTGTAACAATTGGTTCTATAGAAAAATATATAACTGATACGGCTTGGGATAAAGGTTGGGTTAAACCATTTAAAGTTAAAAGAGAATTAAAACAATCAGTAGGAATTATAGGCGCTGGTCCCGCAGGAATGGCTTGTGCAGAAGAACTTAGAAAATCAGGATATCAAGTAACAATCTACGACAGATACGATAGACCAGGTGGTCTTTTAATTTATGGTATTCCTAACTTTAAATTAGAAAAATTTGTTGTCGAAAGAAGAACAAAACTACTTAAAGACTCCGGGATTAAATTTATTCAAAACTTTGAGGTTGGAAAAGATAAAACTTTATATGAATTAAAAGAGACACATGATGCAATACTAATCGCAACTGGAGTTTATAAAGCTAGAGAAATTGATATACCAGGGTATAGTCTTCAAAATATTTTTCCTGCAATGGATTTTTTAACTGCATCTAACAGAAAAGGTTTGGGCGATAAAGTAAAATTATTTGATGATGGTACTTTAAATGCAGAAGGAAAAAATGTTGTTGTTATTGGTGGAGGAGATACTGCTATGGATTGTGTAAGGACATCAGTGAGACAAAAAGCTAAATCAGTAAAATGTTTATACAGACGCGACCGAGAAAATATGCCAGGATCGGCAAGAGAAGTAGGAAATGCAATTGAAGAAGGAGTAGAATTTGTTTGGTTAACAAGCCCAAAAAGTTTTATCGGGTCAAATAAAGTTGAAGCGGTTGAAGTAAATAAAATGAAATTAGGTGAACCGGACTCCTCAGGCAGAAGAAGGCCAGAAATAGATAAGGGATCCGAATATAATATTCCAGCAGACCTTGTTATAAAGTCTTTAGGATTTGATCCTGAAGATCTACCAAACTTATTTAACGCTAAAGAATTAGTGGTTTCTCAATGGGGAACTTTAAAAATTAATTTAAAATCAATGCAAACTAATTTAGACGGAATATTTGCAGCAGGTGATATTGTAAGAGGTGCTTCCCTTGTAGTTTGGGCAATCAGAGATGGCCGAGATGCTGCTGTTCAGATTGAAAAATATTTACAGTTAAAAGCAAATAAACATAAAGCAGTGGTAGCAGCTTAATTCAAATGAAAAATTATAAAAAGAATAAGAAGATTTTAGAAAAAAGTTTTAATTATACTCCAGAGATGGAACATGATGCTTGCGGCGTTGGATTGATTGCATCAACTAACGGAAAAAAATCTAGAAAAATTGTTGAGTATGGCATCGAGGCATTAAAAGCTATTTGGCACAGAGGAGCTGTGGATGCAGACGGGAAATCTGGAGATGGTGCCGGTATTCAAATTGAGATAGCTCCAGAATTCTTTAACGAAAAAATTTTATCAACTGGACATGCTCTTGATGAAAACAAAAGAATTTGTGTGGGTATGGTTTTTTTACCAAGAACAGATTATTCTGAACAAGAAAAATGTAGAGAGATCATTGAGTCCGCTTTATTAGCTGAAAATTATTACATATATGGATGGAGACAAGTTCCAATTAATCCGAGTGTTTTAGGCAAAACAGCTGATCAAAATCGTCCAGAAATTGCACAAGTAATGTTTAAAAAAAATGAGTCGATGCAAACAAATGATCTAGAAAGAGATTTATTTGAAACAAGAAAAAAAATTGAGAAAGTTGCTCGAGACAAACAAATAAAAGACTTCTACATTTGTTCTTTCAGCTCAAGATCTATTGTTTACAAAGGCATGTTTCTAGCTGAAATGTTATCTGAATTTTATCCAGATCTTAATGACAAGAAACTAACTTCTAGATTTGCGATTTTTCACCAAAGATATTCAACAAACACTTTTCCTAGCTGGGATTTAGCTCAACCATTTAGAACCTTGGCACATAATGGTGAGATTAATACAGTTAAAGGAAATATAAACTGGATGAAGATACACGAGCAAGACATGTCAAGCCCGCTTTTTAAAGATGTTAAAAATTTAAAGCCAGTTATTAGAAGCTCCTCAGACTCGGGGGCACTTGACAACGTATTTGAACTTCTGACTCATTCAGGAAAATTAGCACCATTGATTAAATTGATGATGATTCCGGACTCATGGTCGAAGAGAAGCAAAACAGTTCCAAAAAATCACCAAGACTTATTTAATTTTCTTAATAGTACGATAGAACCGTGGGATGGCCCAGCAGCTATTTGCGCGACTGATGCTAAATGGGTTTTGGCCTCTTCTGATAGAAATGGTTTAAGACCTCTCAGATATTCAATCACCTCTGATGATTTATTTTTTGCTGGATCTGAAACGGGAATGATTAAAATTCCAGAGGAAATGATTATTGAAAAAGGAAAACTTGGTCCAGGTCAAATAATTGCGATCGACTTAAAAAAAGGTAAATTATTTAAAGACAAAGAAATAAAAGATCTTTTGGCAAAAGATTATAAAAAATATAATAAACAAATTATTGACTTAGAGAAAAAAATTTCATCTGAGGACGAAAAGCCAAATTTTTTAGGTGAGGACCTAAGAAAAAGACAGTACCTGTCAGGTCTAAGCATTGAGGATTTAGAGTTAATCCTTCATCCGATGGCCGAGGAAGGTAAAGAAGCATCAGGTTCAATGGGTGACGATACCCCAGTTGCAGTCTTATCTAGTCATTTTAGACCTGTTTCACATTATTTCAGGCAAAACTTTAGCCAAGTTACCAACCCTCCAATAGACTCTCTAAGAGAAAATAAAGTTATGAGTTTAAAAACAAGATTTGGAAATTTAGGTAATATTTTAGATTTTGATAATCTTACAGAGGAAAATATTTATGTTTTGGATAGTCCTATACTAACAAACTCACAATTTAAAAAATTTAAAAAATTTTTTTCAAAAAAAGTAAAAGTAATTGACTGCACCTTTGATATTGAGAGATCTCTTAAAGAAAGAATTGAGTTAATAAGAGAGGAGGCAGAGACAGCTGTAAGGGAAGGAAGCACCTGTTTAATATTATCTGATAAGAATATTTCAAATCAAAAGGCAAGTATTCCAAGCATACTAACTGTAGGAGCAATCCATTCTCACTTGGTAAAGCATGGCTTACGAGGTTATTGTTCTCTTAACATTGAATGCTCTGATGCAATGGATACTCATTCGTTTGCTATTTTAATTGGAGCAGGCGCCACAACAGTAAATCCATACTTAGCAATAGATAGTATTTATCAAAGATTTGAGAAGAAATTATTTGGTAAATCAGATTTCGAAACGTGTGTAAGTAAATTCAAAAAATCAATTGATGCTGGCCTTTTAAAAATTATGTCGAAGATGGGAATATCAGTAATTAGTTCTTATAGAGGTGGGTGCAATTTTGAAGCAGTAGGTTTAAGTAGAGCAATTGTTTCTGACTATTTTCCTGGTATGTCTTCAAGAATTTCAGGAATAGGTATAATTGGAATTGAAAAAAAGATTAAAGAACTTCATGAAAAGTTCAAAGCAAAAAATGTTTATACGCTTCCAATCGGAGGTCTTTATAGATACAGAAAAACAGGTGAAGATCATCAGTACCAAGGGAAACTAATTCATCTATTGCAAAGTGCTGTTGGAAGCGGATCCTACGAACAATATAAAAAATATTCTGCTGGAATACACAACCTACCACCAATTAATATCAGAGATTTGTTAGAATTTAAAAAATCAAGAAAACCAATTAATATAGATGAAGTAGAGCCAATTGAAGAAATACTAAAACGTTTTGGGAGCGGAAGTATGTCCCACGGAGCATTATCGGCTGAGGCACACGAAACTTTAGCAGTGGGTATGAATAGAATTAAAGGTGCATCTTGCAGCGGAGAAGGAGGTGAGGATGCTAAAAGGTTTAAAACACTTCCTAATGGAGATAGTGCAAACTCAAGGGTAAAACAAATTGCATCTGCAAGATTTGGAGTTACCGTTGATTATTTAAATAATGCTAATGAAATAGAAATAAAAATTGCTCAAGGCGCTAAACCCGGTGAAGGCGGACAGCTTCCTGGTTTTAAAGTTACAGAGGAGATAGCACGGTTGAGACATTCGACTCCAGGCGTTACTTTAATATCGCCACCACCACATCATGACATCTACTCTATAGAGGACTTGGCACAATTAATTTATGATTTAAAACAAATCAACCCAGGAGCAAGAGTTGGAGTAAAACTAGTTGCATCAACTGGCATAGGAACAATAGCAGCTGGAGTTGCAAAGGCTAAAGCTGATATTATTCTAATTTCAGGTCACTCAGGTGGAACAGGTGCGAGCCCGCAAACTAGCATTAAATACGCCGGCATACCTTGGGAGATGGGTTTAACAGAGGCAAACCAAATTCTAACATTAAATAATTTAAGGCATAACGTTACTTTGAGAACGGATGGAGGATTAAAAACTGGCCGTGATATAGTCATGGCTGCGATGATGGGGGCAGAGGAATATGGAATGGGAACATCATCTTTAGTTGCAATGGGATGTATCATGGTAAGACAATGTCATTCAAACACATGCCCTGTTGGAGTTTGTAGTCAAGACGAGGCTTTGCGTGAAAAATTTACAGGTACTCCTGAAAAGGTTGTAAATTTATTTAAATTTGCTGCAACTGAAGTAAGAGAAATTCTTGCATCTCTTGGATTTAAGTCAATTAATGAAATAATTGGGAGAACTGATTTATTAACTCAAGTAAATAAGGGTGCATCAAACTTAGATGATTTAGATTTAAATCCTTTATTAGTACAGGCAGACCCAGGTGAAAATTTAAGATATTGTAAAGATAAACATATTAATAAAGTACCTGATACTCTCGATGAAAAGATTTGGTCTGAGATAAAAGATAAGATTAAAATAGATTCAGAAAATAGATTTAATTACAAGATAGAAAATACATCGAGATCTGTTGGAACAAGGTTATCTCACCACGTATATAAAAAATTTGGTAACAATAAATTAGAGGAAAATACGATTCATATAAAACTAGAAGGTTCTGCTGGACAATCTCTTGGTGCTTTTCTAACTAAAGGAGTAAAACTTACTGTAAAAGGAGATTGTAATGATTACGTTGGCAAGGGATTATCCGGAGGAACAATTGTTGTATGTCCATCTCCGAAAAGTTCTTTAGTTTCAAATGAAAATACAATTATTGGTAATACCGTTCTTTATGGAGCTACCTCTGGAAAATTATTTGCATCAGGACAGGCGGGTGAAAGGTTTGCGGTTAGAAATTCTGGAAGTTTCTCAATTGTTGAAGGATGTGGAGCTCATGGATGCGAGTATATGACTGGCGGATCAGCTATTATTTTGGGACAAGTAGGAGATAATTTTGGCGCAGGAATGACAGGCGGTATGGCCTTTGTTTATGATGAAAAAAATACTTTTGAAAATTATGCTAATCCAGCTTCAATAATTTGGCAAGAGGTTGAAACAGATCACTGGAAAAACTTTTTAAAAATTAACTTAAACACTTTTGCTAAAGAAACAAATTCAATAATTGCTCAAAAAATATTAAATAATTTTGATAATGAACTTAAAAAATTTAAACAAGTTTGCCCTATAGAAATGTTAGATAAATTAGAAAATCCAATTAGTCTCAAGCCTCGTGTAAAAAAGGCAAGCTAAATGAGCAAATTAAAAGTTTTTTGTTTCGGATTTGGTCAAGTAGCAAGATATTTTATCAAGAAAATTATAAAAGAAAATCAAGATATTGAGCTTAATGTCAGCTCAAGAAAAAAGACCCATAATTTAAAATTTGAGGGACTAGATTTCAATGCTTATGAATTTAATGATAAAAAAATAGACAAAAATATAAATTCAAAAATTCAAAACGCAGATTTTATATTAGTATCAATTCCACCAACTAATGAGGAAGATATTGTAATAAATAATTTTGGAGAAATAATTAAAAAAACAAAAACAAAATGGATAACCTACTTATCTGCAACTAGTGTATATGGAAATCATAATGGCAAATGGGTGAACGAACACAGTAATGCTAAACCTACATCAAATAGTGGTATCAAAAGATTAAAAGCTGAAAATCAGTGGTTAAAATTTTCAAATGAAAATAATTTACCTTTGCAGATTTTTAGATTATCTGGAATTTATTCTCTCCAAAACAATATTTTACAAAGATTAATTTCTGGTCAGGCCAAAGTAGTTAAAAAAGAAAATCATTTTTTTTCAAGAGTTCATGTCGAAGATATTGCAAATCTTTTGTTTCACTCGATGAAAAAATTTAAAACTAACGAAATTTATAATATTTCAGATGACAAGCCAGCATCACAAGAAGAAGTCGCTACTTATGGTTCGAAACTACTTAAATTAAGTTCCCCGGAATTTCTTGAATTAGATGCTTTAGAGGATGGAATGTTGAAGGACTTTTATAAAGACTCAAAAAAAGTGGACAATCGAAAAGTAAAAGAGTTCTTTAATTATCAATTTACTTATCCAACTTATAAAGAAGGCTTAAAAAAAATCTTTAATGATATAGTTTAACTCTTTAATAATTATTTTTAATTGACGTGGGTTAGATAAACTGTGATCTCCGTTCCTTATAATTTTCAACTTCCTCTTAGCATTCTTAAAAATAGACAGCACTAATCTTGAAAAATTTACTGGCACTACTTCATCTTTTTCCCCATGGATCATTGTAACCCTTATTTTTGAATTTATCTTTTTATTTAAAACTCTGTTTTTTCTTCCGTCTCTAACTAATTGATAAGTAATAGGATATTCATAATCTCCGCTTTTTATAATTGTTATACCTTTGATAGTTAATTCTGATTTAATTATTTGTGAAAATTTGTTCCACATTAATCTTGTAAGAAATTCTGGAGCAGAACCTATTCCAATAAAACCTCTAATTTGTTTTTTGTAGTATTTAAATTGATTAAGACCAATCCAAGAACCCATGCTTGAACCTATGAGAATAAAATTATTTTTTTTTACTATTTTTTTAATTATTAATCTTGTATCTTTAGTCCAAGAGCTAATATTTCCTTTGGTGAATTCTCCAGACGATTTTCCATGACCTGAGTATTCAAGAGCTAAAAAACCTAACCTATTTTTTTTGGCAAACCGAAGAAATGTTTGAGGTTTTTTTCCCTCAATATCGGACATAAATCCATGCAAAAAAACAATATAAAGTTTTTTTTTAAAGTAATTATCAATAAATCTAAGTTTTTTAGTTTTAGATATTCGTAAATATTTGAATTTTTTCATATAAGAATGTTTAAGTGCTATTATATTACAAATTAGATGATTACTAAAATAAATGTTCTACAAGTAATTCCTAAGCTTGGCTACGGTGGTGCTGAAACAGGTTGTTACGATATCGCTCATTTTTTAACTGAAAATGATTGTGGTTCTCATATAATTACGTCAGGAGGGGAATTATTAAAATTTGTAAAAAAGAATAAAGTTAAGGTGACAAGATTGCCGGTTCATTCTAAAAATCCTTTTTTAATAATATTTAATGCTTTAGCACTAGTCGTATATATAATTTTATTTAAAATTAATATTGTCCATGCAAGAAGTAGGGCGCCGGCATGGTCCTGCTATCTTGCTTGCCTCTTAACAAACCGGGTATTTGTGACAACTTTTCATGGAACTTATAATTTTAGAAGTAAACTTAAAAAGTTTTATAACAGTATAATGCTAAGAGCGAAATTAACAATCGCTGGATCGAATTTTATTTTTACTCACATAAATGAAAATTACAGTGAGTACCTAACGAAAGCAAAAAAACTTAGGGTCATTTTTAGAGGCATTAATGTCGATTATTATAATCAAAAAAATATTTCAATGCTTAAGCAAGAAAAACTAAAACAGGAATGGGGCTTATCCTCTAATAAATTTACCATACTTCTTCCAGGTAGACTTACTTATTGGAAAGGGCAAGAAAAGTTTATTGAGTCATTAAATATACTAGTTGAAGATTATAATATCACAAATTTTCAAGCTATAATTCTTGGCTCAGATCAAGGTAGAAAAGTTTATTCTAAAAAATTAATTAATTTAGTTGAAAGATATAATCTCAATAAAAAAATTAGATTTATTAGTCATTGTAAAGAGATGCCTTTAGCTTATTCTTTAGCTGATGTCGTAGTTTCAGCATCAATTGAGCCAGAAGCTTTTGGAAGAGTTTCTGTAGAAGCTCAATCAATGGGAAAACCAATAGTCGCTAGTAATATTGGAGGGTCGAAAGAAACAATTGTTAATAAAAAGACTGGCTTTTTATATAAACACGATGATCCAAGAGAACTCGCTAAAAATCTTAATACTGTTATCCAATTATCACCAGATGAATTGAAAAATATGGGAAATGAGGGTAGAAAAAATATAACAAAAAAATTTGATGTTGAAACAATGTGCCAATCTAATTTAAAAGAATATAGAAGATTGATTAAAAATTAATGCCAAAAATTCAATTATTAGACGGAAAACAAATCCCTTTTGCGAAGTCTATCAGTGGATTTGAATTGACAAAAAAAATTAGTAAGTCACTAGAGAAGACAGCATTAATCATGGAAGTTAATGGAGAGCTAAAAGATTTAAGTCATGAGATCATTAAGGACTCTAAAGTTAAAATTATTACATCAAAAGATAAGGAAGGTTTGGAAGTTATAAGGCACGATGCAGCCCATATAATGGCAATGGCTGTTCAGGAATTATATCCTGGTACTCAAGTTACAATAGGGCCTGTTATAGAAAACGGTTTTTATTATGATTTTGCAAGAAAAGAACCTTTCACAAGCGATGACCTAGATAATATAGAAAAAAAAATGTCAGAAATAATTGATAGAGATGTGAAAACTAGAAGGGAAGTTTGGAAAAGAGATAAGGCAATATCTCACTTTAAAAAAATTGGAGAAAAATACAAGGCTGAAATTATTGAGAGTATTCCAAAAAATGAAGAGCTATCTGTTTATCACCATGGAGATACTTGGCATGATTTATGTAGAGGGCCGCATTTAGCTTCATCTGGGAAAATAGGGAAAGCTTTTAAGCTCACAAAAGTATCTGGTGCTTATTGGCGAGGCGACTCAAATAATGAGATGCTTCAAAGAATCTATGGAACTTGCTGGAGCACTAAAAAAGATCTTGAAGATTATTTACACCGTTTGGAAGAAGCTGAAAAAAGAGACCATAGAAAACTTGGCAAGGAAATGGATTTGTTTCATTTCAGGGAAGAAAGCCCTGGCGCTGTATTTTGGCATGAGAAGGGCTGGCTATTATTCCAAAGATTAGTTGAATATATGCGGGCCAAACAAAGGCTTGCAGGATATAAAGAAATTAATACCCCTGAGTTGTTAGACAAAACACTCTGGGAAAAATCTGGACACTGGGATAAATTTGGAGAGCATATGTTTACCTCTGAAACACCAGATGAAAAAACATTTGCTGTGAAACCAATGAATTGTCCTGGTTGCGTTCAGGTTTTTAATCAAGGTTTAAAAAGTTATAGAGACTTGCCACTAAAGTTATCTGAGTTTGGAAAAGTGCATAGATACGAGCCATCAGGAGCTTTACATGGATTGTTAAGAGTAAGAGCATTTACTCAAGATGATGCACATATATTTTGCACAGAGGACCAAATCACTGAAGAGTCCTTATCAGTTACAAATTTGATTTTAAGAATTTATAAAGATCTAGGTTTTGAAAATGTAGTTTTAAAATATTCTGATAGGCCTGAAAAAAGAGTTGGTGATGATAGTGTTTGGGACAAATCGGAAGCAGCGCTTTTGGCTGCGATTAAACAATCTAAACTTGAATACACAATCAACAAAGGCGAGGGAGCTTTTTATGGACCAAAGATTGAATTTGTTTTGCGAGATGCAATCGGTAGAGATTGGCAATGTGGAACTTTACAAGTTGATCTAAACTTACCTGGTAGATTAGGAGCAACGTATGTTGCAAAAGACGGCAGCAAAAAAGTTCCTGTAATGTTACACAGAGCATTATTTGGTTCTTTAGAAAGATTTATTGGAATTTTAATTGAAAATTATGCTGGTAAGTTACCATTTTGGCTCTCACCAGCACAAGCTGTTGTGTGTCCCATAGCTGAAGAAAACAATGATTATGTAAAAAAGTTATTTGAAGATCTTTTTAAAGAAGGTATAAAATGTGAAATGGATTTAAGAAATGAAAAAATAAATTATAAAGTAAGAGAGCATTCTTTAGCTAAAGTGCCCTATATAATTGTTTGTGGAAAAAAAGAAGTTAAAGAAAATACTGTGACTGTCAGAAAACTAGGTTCCGATAAACAAGAAATCGTGAAAAGAGAAGATCTTATAAAAAATATGCTTGCCTCTAATAAGTTGCCTTTAAATTAAGTGTCAAACTTTAAACCCAATTATTTTCAGAGAAGAAGTAAACCTCAAGGCCCAAAGGCCAATGAGAGAATCAGAGCTCTTGATGTTCAAGTTATCGGAAGTGAAGGTGGCAATCTCGGAACTATGCCACTTAATAAAGCAATTGAACTCGCAAAACATGAGGGATTGGATTTAATTGAAATCTCACCAAATGCCAATCCACCAGTTTGTAAAATTATGGATATGGGAAAATACAAATATGATTTGCAGAAAAAAGCCAATCAGGCAAAGAAAAAACAAAAGACTGTTTCTCTTAAAGAAATCAAGTTAAGACCAGGTACAGAAACTCATGACTACAATTTTAAAATTAAAAATGCTAAAAAATTTATATCGAAAGGTAATAAAGTAAAATTTACAGTAAAATTTAAAGGTAGAGAGATGCAACATACTGACCTGGGTAAAGATTTGATGGATAAAATTATAGATGAGACTAAAGATGTTGCAAAAGTAGAAAGTAAGCCCAAATTCGAAGGCAGACAGATGGTGATGATTATTCAACCTCTTTAAATTACCAATAATAGCGTCTTGTAAAGACTAATTAATGCCTATATAAGTCCGAAATATTTTATGCCAAAACTTAAAACAAAAAGCTCAGCAAAAAAAAGATTTAGATTTACTGCTTCAGGAAAAATAAAAATGCCTCAAGCAGGAAAAAGACATGGAATGATTAAGCGAACTAATTCGCAAATAAGAAAGCAAAGAGGCACTACAATTATGACAAAACAAGATACTAAAATTGTCAAATCGTATATGCCATATAACTTAAGAGGATAATATGGCTAGAACAAAACGAGGAGTAGTCAGTAGGGCAAAACATAATAAAGTTTTAAAATCAGTTAAAGGCCAAAGAGGAAGAAGAAAAAATACTATCCGAATAGCACGTCAAGCTATGGAAAAAGCAATGCAATATGCTTACAGAGATAGAAAAGCTAAAAAGAGAGAATTTAGATCATTGTGGATACAAAGAATCAATGCTGGAGTAAGAGCAGAAGGTTTAACATATGCAAAGTTTATCAATGGTTTGGCTAAATCAAAAATTAAGTTAGATAGAAAAGTTCTAGCAGAGCTTGCGTACAATAACCCTGAAGTATTCAAATCAGTAGTAAAAAAAGTTCAATCCTCCCTAGCTTAAAAGGGTCTTTGATTTAATCCCAACTTAATATAAAAAATCAATTACCTAATGAGTGATTTAGATAAAATAAGTTCAGTTTTTAACGCTAAGATAGACTCTGTAAAAACAAAAGACGATCTTCAAAATATCAAAACCGAATTTTTTGGAAAAAATGGACAAATTACCCTACAATTTAAAACTTTAGGTTCTTTAGATCCAGAAAAGAGAAAAAAGTTTGCTTATAATTTAAACAAAATTAAAGAAGATCTAACCAGTCAGCTTGAGCAAAAGAATATTGAAATTGAAACAAGTGAAATCAATGAAAAGTTAAAGAATGAAAAAGTTGATGTTACTTTGCCTTTCAGACCGTATCGACAAGGCAAGATTCATCCAGTTTCACAAGTGATTGATGAAATATCCTCAATCTTCTCAGAAATAGGCTTTTCTGTTGCAGAGGGTCCTGATGTTGAAACTGAGTATAATAATTTTACAGCATTAAATACTCCAGAAGACCATCCGGCTAGAGATATGCATGATACTTTTTATTTAGAAGAAAATAAAAAATTATTACTAAGAACTCATACTTCACCAGTTCAAATTAGAACAATGATATCAAGCAAACCCCCATATAAAATAATCGTTCCTGGAAGAACTTACAGATGTGACAGTGATCAAACTCATGCCCCAATGTTTCATCAATTGGAAGGTCTCCATATTGATAAAGGTATAACAATGGGACATCTCAAGGGATGTCTTGACTATTTTATTAAAGAATTTTTTGAAGTTAAAAATGTTAAAATGAGGTTTAGACCTAGTCACTTCCCATTCACTGAACCATCAGCCGAAGTTGATATTGGATATAAAATTGAAAAAGGAAAAATTGTAATTGGAGACGGTGATAAATGGTTAGAAGTTTTAGGGTGTGGAATGGTTCATCCCAATGTTTTGAGAAACGTGAGAGTCGATACAAAAAAATATCAAGGATTTGCCTTCGGTATAGGGATAGATCGTTTAGCAATGTTGAAATACGGAATAAATGATTTAAGGGCTTTCTTCGAAGCAGATTATAGATGGTTAAGTCATTTTGGCTTTGATCCACTTGATGTTCCTACAAATTATAGAGGATTAAGCAAATGATCATTACCATTCCATGGCTTAAAGAACATCTCAAAACAACAGCCAAAGAAAGTGAAATTATTAACCAACTTACAAACATAGGGCTAGAAGTTGAAGAAGTAAAAGAAAATTCTGGAGAGATGAGTAAGTTTAAAATTGCAAAAGTTTTGAAAGTAGAAAAACATCCAAATGCTGATAAATTAAAAGTATGCGATGTTACAATTGGCGGAAAAGAAATCTTAAAAGTAGTTTGTGGAGCACCAAATGCAAGAGAGGGTCTTATCACAATTTATGCGCCTCCAGGTGCTGTAATACCCAAAACAAATTTAGAATTAAAGGTAGCTAAGATAAGAGGCGTCGAATCAAGCGGAATGTTATGTTCTGGAAGTGAACTAAATTTATCTGATGATAGTGAAGGTATAATTGAACTTAAAAATAAAGAAAAGGAAATAGGTAAAAGTTATTTTAAAAATAATTCACAAAAAGTTATTGATATTTCAATCACCCCAAATCGTGCTGACTGCCTCGGAGTAAGGGGAATTGCAAGAGACCTCTCTTCAGCTGGGGTTGGCAAATTAATTCAGATCAAAAAGAGAAAACTAAAACAAGAGGCAAAGCATCTTATTAAAACTTCTATAACTAAAGAAAAAGATCAAGGATGTGAAATATTTGGCAGTTGCTATATTAAAAATATTACTAATAGAGAAAGTCCTGACTGGCTTAAAAATAAATTAATTGCATTAGGATTAAAACCTATTTCAGCAGTAGTAGATATAACCAATTATGTAATGTTTGACCTAAATAGACCTTTACATGCATATGATGCAGATAAAATAGATAAAGAGATTATAGTCAGAAACGCAAGAGATGGAGAAGTTTTTGAGGCATTAGATAATAAAAAATACAAATTAAAAAAAGGAATGTGCGTAATTTCTGATAAATCAAGGGTTCTAGGTTTAGGGGGAATCGTTGGGGGCACTTCTACTTCTACGGAATTAGAGACAAAAAATATCCTTTTGGAGGCAGCTTATTTCAGTCCATCGTCAATTAGAAAAACTGCTAGAGTTCTTAACATTAATACTGACGCAAAATACAGATTTGAAAGAGGTATTGATCCTAATTCAGTAAGAGAAGGACTAGAACTGGCAACAGAATTAATTTTGAAAATTTGCGGAGGACAGATAAGTAAATTTCAAATTATCGGAAAAAATAAGCAAAAAAATAAAATTATAAATTTTCAGATTGATAAATTTAAGAAATTAATTGGCATTCCAATGACTGGAAATGAAATAAGTAAAATTCTTGGTTCTTTAGGGTTTAAATGTAAAAAAAGTAAAAGCATTATTAAAGTAGAAGTGCCAAGTTGGAGGCCAGATGTGAGTCTAGATGAAGATTTAATTGAAGAATTGATTAGGATAAAAGGTTTTAAACATATCCAATTAATTGAACCCGAGAGAAATAGAAGTCAGGATACATTAAATTTTAAACAAAAACTTTTTCACTTATCACAAAGATCTTTAGCCTCAAAAGGTTATATGGAAATAGTCACTTGGTCTTTTTCAGACTTAAAAGTTGATAAGCAATTTTCAAAAGGTGAAAAAGAAATTTCTTTATATAATCCAATTTCTTCAGATTTAAATGTTTTAAGACGTTCGATTTTCTCAAATTTATCAATTTATTTGAAAAAAAATCAAGATAGAGGATACGAAGATTTATCTTTGTTTGAAATAGGACCTACATTTTTTGGGAAAAATCCAGGAGAACAACAAATAATTGTTGGAGGGTTAAAATCTGGAAGAGTTAATAGAAAAAGTTGGTTGGACAAAGAGAGAAATATTGACGTTTTTGATATTAAAAGTGACGTAATAAAAACTTTAACCGAACTTGGTATTGAAGAAAAAAATCTATTTGTAAGTGATAACACAAAAAATAGTTATCACCCTGGACGCTCAGGATCTGTGACATTGAAATCTGAGAAAGGTCCACACTTAGCTTATTTTGGTGAAATCCATCCTGCGATTACAAAGAGCATGGACTTTAAAGATAAAAATATTTTTGGATTTGAAATATTTTTAAAGAATATTCCTGAGCCTAATAAAAAATTAAGACAAACAAAAAAAAGTTTTAAGGCTTCAGATTACCAAAAATCAGAGAGAGATTTTGCATTCGTTGTTGATAAAATTTTTAAAATTGGTACGCTAGAAAAAATTATAAGAGAGGTAGATGAGTCACTTATTCAAAGTGTAACCACTTTCGATGTTTATCAAGGTGATAATATTCCAAAAGATAAAAAATCAGTTGCAATCAACGTTACACTGCAAGCTATCGATAAAACTCTTACCGAAAACGATCTAGAACAAATTAGTAAAAGAATTATTGATACAGTCAGTGAAAAAACTGGTGCTACAATTAGGTCTTAATGTCAGATATAAAAAGAATACGTAATTTCTCAATAATTGCGCATATCGATCACGGCAAATCAACTATTGCTGATCGAATTATTCATAAATGTGGCGGCCTAACTGATCGTGAAATGAAACAGCAAGTTTTAGACTCGATGGATATTGAAAGAGAGAGAGGTATTACGATCAAAGCTCAAACTGTCAAACTTAATTATAAGTCCAAAGACGGTAAGGATTATATTTTGAATATAATAGATACTCCTGGTCACGTAGATTTTGGTTATGAAGTTAGTCGATCATTATCTGCATGTGAAGGATCTTTATTAATTGTTGACAGCACTCAAGGAGTTGAAGCACAAACTTTAGCAAATGTTTATCAGGCGCTAGAAATTAATCATGAAGTAATACCAATTTTAAATAAAATTGACTTACCTGCGTCCGATATTGAAAAAACAAAAAAAGAAATCGAAGATGTTGTTGGTATAGAGACAACTAATGCTATTCCTTGCTCTGGTAAAACTGGCGAAGGTATAGATGAAATTTTAGAGACCATAATTAACAAATTACCTTCCCCAAAAGGAATAGTTGATGACAAATTAAAGTGTCTGTTGGTTGATAGTTGGTATGATAGTTATCTTGGAGTAGTCATTTTAGTTAGAGTAATTAATGGAAAACTTAAAAAGCATATGAAAATAAAATTAATGTCAAATAACCAGGAATATATGGTAGAAAAAGTTGGTGTATTTACTCCAAAACCAAATGATATTGGTGAATTAGGTTCAGGTGAGATTGGATTTATAATTACCGGTATCAAATCTCTTTCAGAAACAAAAGTCGGAGACACAATATGTGATGCTAGCGCCCCAATCGACAAACCTTTGCCAGGCTTTAAACCAAGTAAACCAGTTGTATTTTGTGGACTTTTTCCAGTAGATAGTTCTGAGTACCAGAAACTAAAAGATGGGTTGGCAAAATTAAAACTAAATGATGCTAGTTTTTCATTTGAGCCAGAGTCCTCAAGCGCCTTAGGTTTAGGATTTAGATGTGGTTTTCTAGGCTTGTTACATCTCGAAATTATCACTGAGAGACTAGAGAGAGAATTTGATGTTAATTTAATCACTACAACACCTGGAGTTATATATAAAGTTCACACAACTAAAGGAGAAATTTTAGATTTACAAAATCCATCTAATATGCCTGATCCATCTCAAATTGAAAAAATAGAAGAACCCTGGATTAAATCTACAATTATAACTCCGGATGAGTATCTAGGATCGATTATTAAAATTTGTCAGGATAAAAGAGGCGTTCAAACTAACTTAGCTTATTCAGGTAAGAGAGCAGTGCTGTCATATGATTTACCATTAAATGAAGTTGTTTTTGATTTTAACGACAAACTAAAATCTGTATCTAGCGGCTATGCGAGTTTTGATTATGAAATTTCAAGTTATCGTGAAGGAGATTTAGTTAAATTGGGCATTCTTGTTAATGCAGAACCAGTTGATGCTTTAGCAATGATCATACATAAAGATTTTGCTCAGACCACAGGACGCCAAGTTTGCGAAAAATTGAAAGATTTAATCCCACGACATAACTTTATGATACCAGTTCAAGCTGCAATCGGAGGGAAAATAATTGCTCGAGAGTCTATTAAAGGATTTAAAAAAGACGTTTTAACAAAAATTCATGGAGGCGGAGCCACAGACCGGAAAAGAAAACTTTTAGAGAAACAAAAAAAGGGAAAAGCGAGATCCAAACAATTTGGAAAGGTTGAAATACCCCAAGAAGCATTTATTGGTGTTTTAAAAATAAACAAGGATACATAATGAAAAAAAAATTGTTCATTTTTTCCAACGAGAGTATTTCATCTCAAGATGGAAAGTTTTTTTGTGATAATATTGATCTAAAAACCACTCCTGAAGGTTTAAACAAAGAATTTGAGGTTAATTTATTTGGTAGGAAATCTAAAATAAGCAGATCTCACGAAATTAAAATTAAAAAAATTAAGATATACAACAATATTTTTTCTTATATTTTTTCTGCTATTGAGGCTTCAAAAATCGCAGATGCAAAATATTTAGTTATTTCTATAACCCCTTACACTTTTATGTGTTCTTTATTTTTAAGGCTTTTTGGAAAAAAACCAGCTGTATATCTAAGAAGTGACGGCTATGGTGAATACAAAGCCATATTTGGAAAAATTGGACCTTTAATTTATCATTTTATGTTTAATATTACTTGTTCAATCTCTAATTTGATCAGCTGTAGAGAATATATTTTAAGAGGAAAAAAAGGAAAAATTGTTAGTCCCTCTCAATTAGACTCAACTTGGTTGAGACAACCAAAAAATTTAGAAGTAAAAAATTTTAAATTATTATATGTGGGAAGATTTAAAGTAGAAAAAGGAATTTTCTCTTTACTAAACTTGATTAAGAATAAGAAGAATATATCTCTTACAGTGGTTGGAGCAGAAAAGGGAACGGAGAGTTACCTTAACCAAAGCAATGTAAAGATTTATAAAACTCAGACAAGTAAACTAAAATTAATGAAATTTTACGATGATCATAACATATTTGTTTTACCATCTTTTACAGAGGGTCACCCTCAAGTTATTCTTGAAGCTTTAGCAAGAAGACGCCCAGTAATTGTGTTTGACGATATTAAACATGTTATAGGTGATAAAAAGGGAATATTTGTTTCAAAAAGAAATTTTATAAATTTTTTTGCTACATTAAATGGAATAAAAAAGAATTATAAAAAAATTCAAAAAGAATTAAGAAAGAATAAATTACCGGTTTATAAAGAGTTTATTGAAAATTTAGGTAGAAATATTTTAAGTTTTGATAAGTAAACTTTAATAAATACTATGATAAAAAAAAAAATTAGATATGTTTTAAAATTCTTATTATTTACGTTAACAAAAATCTTTAACCTCATTTTTAATAGGACAAATTTAAAAATTCTACCAGCATTGGAAATTAATGAGCAGTTTAATTTCGAATTCTCAAAAAAAACTAGAAGATATGTTTTTAGAAAAAACTCTGGTAAGCTTGGAAAAATAATATTTGATAGCTCTTTAGATGAAACAAATCTTTGTAAATTAGGAAGGAAATTTAACACAAATAAATCTGGAATAAATTTAGATGGTCATAGAAGCGGATATACAAGTTTATATAATTTACTTTTTTATCGTTTAATAAATAAAAATTGTTCAGTTGCTGAAATAGGTATTGAAAAAAATGCTTCAACAAAAATGTGGAGAGAATATTTTAAAAAAGCAAGTATTGATTGTTTTGAAGTAGATAAAAATAAAATAAATTTAGCTCTTAGAGATAAACTTAAAAATGTTCGATACCATTTTATTGATGTGAGTCACAAAAAAATCATCACTTCGCAATTTAAAAAAACAAAAAAAAAATATGATATAATTATTGATGACAGTACACATTTGTTTAATCATCAAATTAATATAATTTTAAGCACTTATAAATTTTTAAAACCTGGGGGAATTTTAGTGATAGAGGACATTTATAAATATCGAAAAGGCTATGAGGAAAAAAAATATCATGAAAAGATAAAGCATATCTTAAAATTTTTTTCTTATGTCACTTTCATAGATACCTCACATATAAATAATTTTACAGCTAGTTGGAAAAACGAGAAAATTTTACTATTAATTAAAAAATGAAAAATATTATATTTTTAATTGATGCACAAAAAGGTGCTTCTGGCGGGGGAAAGGTAATTTACCAATATTCAAATTATATAAATTCTCTTAAAAGATATTCTTCTTCAATAGCACATGTTAAAAAAAAGAAGATAGGAAAAATTTTAAATTCCTTAAACAAAAAATTTAGTGGTAGTTTAAAAAAGATTAAATATTCTGGATGGAATTTTAAAGACTTAACAGTTAAAAAAAATTATTCTTTTTCATGGTTTAATATAAAAGTAAAAGTAAAAAATGACTTGGTCTTTGATAAACAAAAAGATTTTGTAATTTTACCTGAAATGTTTGCCCATTTTGCAGCTGAATTTTTTATTAAAGAAAAAATCCCTTATGCCATATTTGTTCAAAACGGTTATTCAATATTTCCAACTAACAATACTGCTAAATTAAAATTAGCTTATAAAAAATGCAAATTTATTTTGAGTTATTCAAAAGATATAAAAGAGTGCGTTTCATTGGCCTACCCAAAGGAAAAAAAGAAAATTATTGATGTTAAATACTCTATTGATTTTAAAAAATTTAGAAAAACAAAAAAGAAAAATATAATCACTTATATGCCGAGAAAACTAAGACGACACAGTGAGTTAGTTATATCTTTTTTAAAAAATTATCTTCCAAAAAAATGGAAAATTAAACCATTAATAAATCTCACCGAAAAAGAAGTTTATAAAAATCTTGCAGAGTCAAAAATTTTTTTAGCTTTTTCTGAACTTGAAGGTTTACCGCTTCCTCCAGTTGAAGCAGCGATATCAGGAAATAAGGTAATTGGTTATACAGGTGAGGGAGGAAAAGAATATTGGAAAAAACCAATTTTTACTGAAGTAAAATCGTCGGAAATTAAAAATTTCTGTAAACTAATTTTATCTAATTTGAATTTAGAAAATTTTTTAAAAAAATCATCTAGCCAAAGAAAAAAATTATCAAATATGTTCTCACCTAAAGAGGAACATAATGCGATAACAAAATTTTTAAAAAAAATTTAATTTATTGTTTTTTTTAAAAGGAGAGGTGGCCGAGTGGTTGAAGGCGCACGCTTGGAAAGCGTGTAAACGGGAAACCGTTTCGAGGGTTCGAATCCCTCTCTCTCCGCCATTATCCAGGATTTTATTAACTTTTTTAAAATTGATATTAATTCTATCTTAAATAAATTACACAAAATGTATTTTAAGCTAATTTTACTTTTTTTTAGTTTTTTATCCTTATTCCAAGTTGTCTTAGCTGACAGCGCAACTCTAAATGATGGCGCTACAACTACCAGTCAGCAAGATATTGATGGGAACGATGAATTTTTAACAGTTACAAATAATTCAACTTTAAATACTGGCGCAACTAAACCTGCAAACATTACTGGAGACACTGTAAGTGTTACCGTTGACTCTGGTTCCACAATAACATCAAATACAGTTAGTATTTTTGCAGACGATACTTCTGATTTAACAATTTCAAATTCTGGCACAATCAGTTCAAGCGGAATAGTTGCAATAGATGTTAAAGGAACAACTGATGCAAGCATTACAAATAATTCTAGCGGTCAGATTTCAGCAACTAGAAATACAATTAGAATTAGTAAATCCACTAGTAATAGTACTACAGGCTTGACAATTACTAACTCTGGAACAATTGAAGCAACTGACCAAGGTTCTGCAATTTTTGCAGCTGACTCTAATACTGCAGCTACAGTAATAAATAACTCAAGTGGTACTATGACAAATACTGACAGTAGTAACGCAACCATAAGAGTTGGCGCAAGTTCTTCAGTTACCAATAGCGGAACAATAAAAAATGATGTTGGAAACGATGCTATCAAATTGTACGGAAACAATTCTACAATTACTTTAAAAGACAAAGGTATAGTAGTTGGAAAATTAGATGCCCTTTTAAGGACTGGAAGTACATTAAAAATTAATCATGGAGCCGGTCAATCTTATTTTTATGAAACCGAGGGTTCATTCACATTAAAAGATCTTGATGGCAACCAAGTAGTAAAAGGATCAGCAGGGTCAGTAGGTCAAGGTGGAAGTGAAACGTTAGATGAACTTTTAAGTTATAAATCACTAAACATAAGACAATTTATAAACAGATACAAAGACTCAGAAAATTTATATGATGGTAATGGATGGGGAGAAACTTATACCTCTCTTTTAAATCGAAAAGAACATGCCGCAAATTTGGCTTTAGAGTATGATTTATTTAATGTGGGAGCTAATTTAATTTCACCTTTAGAAAATTCAGATTTCATTCTCGCTTTTGAAGCTGGAGTTCAAGATTTTGAAACAGATCATAAAATAACATATCAAAATGTTTCTGCTGGATTGTATCTTACAAGCAATAAATATCTTTTAAACTTAGACTCTTTTATTTTGGGTGGAATTACTTTAAAAGAGGGTGAGAGAACAATTTTAACAAACACAACATCATCGGGTAAATTAAATATAGATAGTAATTACCAAACTTTCGAAATACATTCTGGTGTAACAAAAACTAACTCCAAGCTTATTCCAAATGTTGGATTAACTGGAAGTTTTTCTATCACTCCGAGTTATGACGAGAGCAAATATTATTCATGGAGAAATAGAAAAGCGGGAAATGTGTCTGTATTTTTTTCTGATAAATATAATATTTTAAATAATGATAATAATAATTTTAATCTAGGTTGGTTGTTAGATTTTAGAAATTCGGTAGGAGATAAATCTCAAGTTTATTCAATTAATGGCACAAGCGCTACGTACAAACAAGATAATGCTCTTACAAGAGAGATTTCATTAGTTACTAATTTAGGATACGAAAAAAAGATTACAAATAACGGAAAATTTACTGCTGGTATTTCTGCAAAAAATACCAATCAGGATGTTAAAAGCTTAAGTGGAAATTTAGGATTTAAACTAAAATTTTAATTAAGATTGGTCGCTATATGGTCGTCGTATAGTCGTCACTATATAATCTTTTTTGAGATTGTAATGAATTTATTTGTAAGCTTCATTATTTAACCAATCCATAAATTCATTATTAGAAATACTCACTACTAAGGAGTCTTTGAATCCTAATTTTTCTGTTTCTTTTGAATAACTGTTGCAATAAATTCTTATAAACCCATTTTTAAATTCTAGATCTGTGACTTCAGATATACTTTTGCCATCGGCAATAGTTTTGTATTTATGTGAGTAATTTTCTTTTTTAATACTTGAATACATAGAACTTATTTCTTTGACTATTTCTTTCTTTTTTTTTAAGCAGCCTGACAAATCATCAACAAAATAAATGTCACCACTCAGATCATAAATCATATATTTTTTATCACCTGATTTTATTGAGAAACTGTATTGATCATAATTATTTAAGTCACTAGAAAAGTGCACGCTATAAAATTTTTTACTTGCGTATTCTGTTTTTATCGAATTATTTATTTCCTTTTCATTAAAATATTTTAACAAGCTATCTCCAATACTCATCCCGTCGATCTCAAAGCTTTGTATATCGTCTGCTTTTAAAGGATTTATAAGAATCAAAAAAAGAACTATAGTTTCTAATAGTCTTCTCATAAGAAAATGTTATCACATTGTGCTACCAATTTTTAATTAGGATTTGCGACTACTGCTTATATCCACACAACTAAAAAGAGTCTTAATTATTAACTACGAATCATTTAAATTATATTTAAGGGCAGTGGAGGGAGACTGAAGCTGCCTTTGCCATTTATAGCCTTTTAATTCCAATTACTTTTAAATTTGCAGTTTTTTCAATCCTTTTTATTGTTTGATCTATTCCCATAATTACAGTCTTTTTCATCGGTCCATAAGCGTGAATAAGTTTTTTATTAGATAAAGCTAAAGCTACGTGTCCTTTCCAATAAATAATATCGTTTTTCCTTACATTGCTAAGTTTTACATTTTTTTTAAAATACTTTACTTGATCTTTAGCATCTCTAGGACAAAACTTATTATTAAAATTAAGAAATAGCTGGATTAAGGCAGAGCAATCAATCCCTTTAAAAGTTTTTCCTCCCCATTTATATTTAATGTTTTTAAAGATAGTAATTTTACTAAATGGATTTTTATTTTTATATGATATAGGTTTTACCTCTTTTTTGTTAATCCAACCTTTCGAAAATTTAAAAAATTTTCCTTTGATGCTTATAACCTTAATTTTTGATCCAAAAGTAATTTCATTTATTTTTTTTCGTTTGTTAGGAAATTTGTAAATTTTTGCTTTTAAAACATTAATTTTATGACTAGGCTTTAATAAGTGTATAAAGTTTTTATTTAATATATAACCCTTATAATTATCTTCAGTAATTTTAATTTTAAGCCATTTTTTCGTTTTTTTTGATACCAAAAAACTCTCCCCATAAATCATTTGGGTCACTACTTCTGATTTTTTTGAGGGTCTCTTATGAAGACTTATTACTGGAAAATTGTTAGTAAAATACTTAGTCATTTAATTTAAGCTTATCTTTTATTAAATAGAGAAAAATTAAAGAGGGGATCACCATTACTGCCGTAATTATAAAGAATATTCCCCAATCACCATTTAACCAATCGACTAAAGCACCCGAAGATGCTGCAAGAGTAGTTCTACCTGCGGTGCCTATCGAGGCTAAGAGCGCATACTGTGTAGCAGTATAAGTTCTATCGACCAACATAGAAATGAAGGCTACAAATGCTACAGTGGCAAAAGCAGCTGCCATATCATCGAAAATGACTGCAATTGCAAAAAGTAATTCAGATTTTCCTGACCAAGCCAAAAGTGAAAATAGTAGATTTGTTGAAGCCATTAAAATTCCCGATACAAACATTGCAGTAATTACTCCTGATCTAATTGCAAATAGTCCACCTAATAAAGTGAATATTACAGTTGTAATCCAACCAAGTCCTTTTGAGTAAAGTGCTATGTCAGACTTGGTAAATCCAATTTCCTTATAAAAAATTACAGACATTCTTCCTAGAAAAGCCTCCCCAATTTTAAAAAGAAAAACAAAACCCAAGATAGCTATTGCAATGTTAAAACCATTTTTTTTGAAAAAACTAATAACTGGACCAATAATAGTTCCTGTCAACCATGCAATAATTTTAGTTATTATATTCGAGGAGCCCAACTTTCCCGCAATAATTTTTTCAGCTTGTTTTTGATTTGCTTCTCTATCAAATGTATTTGTCTCATTCACGAACATTAAACCAATATTGCAAATAATTATTAAGATACCCAAAACTAAAAAAGTTATTTGCCAATAGTTTTCAAAACCAGCCAGCTGAAAAAATTCTGCAGTATTGAGAGAAACGACACCACCTAGTTTGTAACCAGTCCACCAACCGACTACAGCCATTGCAGCACCTGCTTGCATTGACTTACCTTCATGCTCTCCGATTTGCTCAATTCTTAAAGCATCTAAAGTGATGTCCTGGGTTGCAGAGGCTATTGCAATTATCAAACCTATGCTTATTACTAATGCCAAATTTGCAGTTGGATTGATTAAACTCCAAGAAATTAAGCTAAATAAAATAATAGTTTGCATTACTATTATCCAACTTCGTCTATGACCAAATTTATTTGTTAGCAAAGGAATTCTAACTCTATCAATAATAGGCGCCCATAAGTAATTAAAAGCGTAAACAGCAAAAATTAAACCTGCCCACCCAATTGTACTTCTACTTAAACCATCTTCCTTTAGCCAAAGGCTCAAACTACTTCCTATAATTACCCAAGGGAAACCACTTATCGCGCCAAGTAATAATATCTTTATCATTCTCCGATCAAAATAAACCGCGAATGAATTAGAAAGAGTTTGTTTTTTTGATATTTCCATATTTTAATTTCTCCAAAAAGAAGGAAAAAAAAGTACAAGAACTGCAAATAGTTCTAATCTTCCTAGTAACATTCCAGTTGCTAAAATCCATTTAGATAAATCTGGTAAATTTTTATAGTTTCCATCTGGCCCAATAATTTCTCCTAATCCCGGCCCGACATTAGAAATTGAACTCGCAGCACCAGATATTGATGTAACAAAATCTAATCCACTTATCGAAAGAAGCATGGCAATTATTAAAAATATAAACAAAAAGGAAAAAATAAAAATTATTACTGACCTAATAAAATCATCTGAAATTTTGTGGTTATTATATTTGGTTATAATTACACTATTAGGGTAGACCAGCTTTTTGACTTGATTTTTAAGAAATATTAAAAGCATTTGTAGTCTAAAAATTTTTATACCACACGCAGTTGAACCTGCACATCCACCTATAAACATTAAGAATAAGAAAAAAATTAAAGAAAATTTTCCCCATAAACCAAAGTCATCAGTTACATATCCAGTTCCGGATAAAATTGAAATAACGTTAAATGACGAAATTCTTATCTTATCAAATAAATTACTTTCATAATTTATAAATATTAGATACAAAAACATTATTGTTATTGAGATCACCAACAAGTAAATCAGACCTTTAATTTGAACATCTTGAAAAAAAATTTTTCTATTTCCTTGGGAAAATTTTAAATAAGAAATAAAAGGAATACTCCCCAAAATAATAAATATGCTCGCAACTATTTCTATATTAGAATTTTTAAAGAAACCTATTGAGTCATTGTGGGTAGAAAATCCTCCCGTAGCTATTGTTGTCATAGCATGACAAATACTGTCAAAGATTGTCATACCAAATATCCAATAAAAAAAACCACAAAACAATGTTAAGATTATATAAGTAGAAATTATAATAGCAGCTACTTCAATAGTTCTTGGCAAAATTTTTTCTGTTGTATCTGGACCTTCCATTTTAAAAAGTTGCATCCCTCCGACCTTTAATAAAGGTAGAATTGTAATAGCCATAACCACTATTCCAATTCCGCCTAACCATTGCATTATAGCTCTCCACAATAAAATACTTTTCGGGCTATTGTCTAAATCAGAAATAATTGTTGCTCCTGTAGTTGTAATACCAGACATACTCTCAAAAAAGGCGTCACTGAAAGAGAAAGACTGACTTGATAACAAAAATGGTAAGCTACCAAAAATTGCAACCATCACCCAAGCAAGTGTTGAAAATAAAAAAGTTTGTCTAAGGTTTAGCTTAAAATCTTTTTCTAGATTTGCAAGCACGCATAAAATTCCAATAAATATGGTTACAAAAGACGATGATATGAAACTATGACTATTTTCTTTATATAAAATTTGCATCGAATACGGCGCTAACATTGAAAGACCTAGTACAATGAGTAATACACCGATTAAGAAAAAGACTGTTTTGTTGCTAGCCATTATAAATGAGATTATTTAATTAGTTTTAAAATTCAACTTAATATGACGTAATTATATCTGTATTTTGCATATAAAATTTAATAAACCATTAGTATGATGGATAAGAACATAATTCAATCAACATCATCTTGGCCATTTGTCGAAATAAGAAAGTTATTAAAAGATAGAAACGAGATTATAAAAAAAAAGAACAAAATAACTTTTCAAACCGGCTATGGCCCTAGCGGTTTGCCACACATTGGAACATTTGGAGAAGTGGCCAGGACTACCATGATGATTAATGCCCTTAACCATATAGAAAAAATTAATCATGAACTGATTGCTTTCTCTGATGATATGGACGGCTTAAGAAAAGTACCTGACAATATTCCGAATGATCAAGTTTTAAAAGATAATTTAGGAAAACCTCTTACAGATATACCAGACCCATTTAAAAAATATAATAGTTTTGGTGAGCATAATAACGAGATGCTCAAAAAGTTTTTAAATAAATTTAATTTTAAATTTATTTTTAAAAGCTCGACAGAAAATTATAAAACCGGTGTTTTTAATGACTCATTATTAAGAGTTTTAGAAAAATATGAAGATGTGATGAATATTATCTTACCTACTCTGAGACAGGAAAGAAGAAAAACATATTGTCCATTCCTACCGATATGTCCTGAAACCGGAAAAGTTTTAGAGATTTCATTATTAGAAATGGATAAGAAGACTGGAGAAGTAGTTTTCGATAATAATGGAAAAAAAATAGAAACTAGTATTTTAAATGGAAAATGTAAACTTCAGTGGAAGGTAGACTGGGCAATGAGATGGTTTACGTTTGATGTTGATTTTGAAATGTACGGTAAAGACTTAACAGAGAGTGCAATTTTGTCTAATAAAATTTGTAAAACTCTTGGAAAAAATCCTCCTCACGGCTTTGCTTATGAGCTTTTCCTAGATGAAAAAGGAGAAAAAATATCAAAGTCTAAAGGTAATGGAATTTCAATTGAACAATGGTTAAGATATGCTTCACCAGAGAGTTTGTCTCTTTATATGTATCCAAATCCAAAAAGAGCTAAAAAGCTTTACGCCGAAGTTGTACCTAAAACTGTTGATGAGTATTTGACTTGTATCGAAAAATATTCCAGTCAAAAAGATAAGGATCAAATTTTAAATCCAGTTTGGCACGTACACAATGGAAAACCGCCATCAGAAAAAATCGTAATGCCGTTTTCAATGTTGCTAAATTTAGTTGGGTCTAGCAATGCAGATAATAAAGAAATACTATGGAAGTTCATTAATAGATTTCATAAAGAGATAAAACCAAAAGATTATCCGATTTTAGATGGATTGACTGAATATGCTATAAATTATTTCAAAGATAAAGTTGAACCAAATAAAAAATTTAAAAAACCTTCAGCGAGTGAGAAGAAAGCATTAGATAATCTAGTTATAAAATTATCTGAAATTAAACAAAATTTAAAACCAGAAGAAATCCAAACTATCGTCTACGCAACAGGTAAAGAAAATGGTTATGAAGAAAACCTCCGAGATTGGTTTAAATTAATTTATGAAGTTGTATTTGGAGAAGAAAATGGTCCTAGGATGGGTTATTTTGTCAGCTTCTTCGGATTGAAAGAGACAATTGAATTAATGAAAGATAAGATAAGTAATAATTAATGTTTTCAATATTAAGGCCTTATATATTTTCTTTAGACCCAGAAGTAGCACATGATTTGGCTATTAAGTCTTTAAAAGCAAACATTCTTCCAAAAAGTTTTTTTTATGTTGAAGATGAACAAATGCTTAAGATAAATCTTTTAGGTAAAACAATATCTAACCCCATTGGCTTAGCAGCAGGTTTTGATAAAAGTGCAGAGGTTTATAACTCTTTATTTAAATTTGGCTTTGGTTTTATAGAAGTAGGCACAATTACTCCAAAACAACAATTGGGCAATCCTAAACCTAGAATATTTAGACTAGAGAAAGATCAAGCGCTTATTAATCGTCTCGGATTTAACAATCATGGTTCAGAAACTGTTTCAAACCGAATATCTAATAATCATCCTGATGGCTTTCTAGGTATTAACATTGGACCAAATAAAGAAACAAAAAATAAAGAGAATGATTATTACATTTGCCTTTCGAGACTTGCAATTCATGCTGGATACATAACAATCAATATTTCTTCCCCGAACACAGAAGGTTTAAGAGATTTTCATGACCAAAATGAAATGAAAAAACTTCTTTCTGGAATAAATAAAATTAAAAAAGAAAAAAAGATTAATTGTCCAATAGCAATAAAAATATCACCAGACATAAATGATAATGAAATAGGTAAGATAGTTGATTTAGTAATTAGCCATAAAATACAAGGTTTAATAGTTTCTAATACGACAGACAGTAATCGCGATGTTCTTTCTGATATAAACAAGCATGAAACAGGCGGGCTATCAGGGCAACCACTTAAAGACATTTCCACAAATTTAATAAAAAAATTTTATAGGGAAACTAAAGGAAAAATAAAAATAATTGGAGTTGGAGGAGTAGACTCAGGAGAAAGTGCCTTTGAAAAAATATCAGCGGGAGCTGATGCCGTACAATTATATACTGGGATGGTTTACAAAGGGCCTGGTATTGTTAAACAGATAAAGAAAGACTTAATATCAATATTAAAAAAAGAAAATCTCAAAAATATAAGTGAAGCAGTTGGAATTAACGCTTGACCCCACTGTATACAGGAACTATATAACACCAGGAAAAAATTATGTCTAAAAGATGCGAATTAACTGGAAAATCACCTTTAAAAGGTCACAACGTTAGCCACGCAAAAAATAAAACTAAAAGAAGATTTTTACCAAATTTAAAAAAAGTCACTTTTAGGAGTGATATCTTGAAAAAAGATATTAAATTAAACGTTGCAAACGCTGCTTTAAGAACTGTAGATTTCAAAGGCGGTTTAGATAAGTTTTTAATATCAGCTAAAAACGCAAACTTGTCCAAAAAAGTAAAAAAAATTAAAGCATCTATTTCAGCTAAATCATAATCCTATAATGAATTTATTTTACAAACTCTCTCTGTTAATGGGTTTGGTTGTGGTTATTTCAAACTATTTAGTTCAATATCCAATTCAATATTTTGGTTTAAATGAAATTTTAACTTATGGTGCTTTTAGTTATCCAATCACTTTTTTAATTACAGACTTAGCAAATCGTGCTTATGGAAAATTTGTAGCAAGAAAAGTGGTATATATAGGATTTACGATAGGGGTGCTTTTAACGCTATTTGTGTCTACCAATTTTGCAGATATTATCTCTATAAGAATTGCTATTGGTTCAGGTGTTGCATTTTTTATAGCTCAAAACTTAGATGTTCAAATCTTTGACTCCTTAAGAAAAAAAGTATGGTATGTAGCTCCTCTAGCATCTTCAGTGATTGGATCTGCAACTGACACTTTTTTATTTTTTTCAATTGCTTTTTATGCAACAGGAATTCCTTGGGTAACTTTAGCTTTAGGAGATTTAGCTGTTAAGTTATTTATAGCTTTAGCAATGCTAATCCCATTTAGGTTGCTTCTAAAAAAGATAAAAGATTTTTCAGATAATTCCGTTTCTGAAGCTAATAATTAGTGAATTGTTTTCTTATTTTTTTCTACAAAAAGATCAGTAAGTTGATTTATCATAACATCACCTAAATCTTGAACATCTGTAATCTTCACTGCTTGATTATAGTATCTCGTTACATCGTGGCCGATCCCTATAGCCAGTAATTCAATAGTAGTCTTGTTCTCAATCCATTTAACTGTTTTCTTAAGATTAGACTCTAAATAATCACTTGTGTTTGTTGAAAGAGTAGAGTCATCTACAGGTGCCCCATCTGATATCACCATTAAGATTTTTCTATCTTCTTTTCTTCTATTCATTTTGTTGAAAGCCCATTTTAGAGCTTCACCGTCTATATTCTCTTTTAGTAGTCCTTCTTTTAGCATTAGCCCCATATTATTTTTGGCTTGTCTCCAAGGTGTATCCGCTGATTTATAAATAATATGTCTTAAATCATTCAGCCTTCCTGGTAGAGTCGGTTTGTCATTTTTCATCCATTTTTCTCTAGAGGAACCACCTTTCCAATGTTTTGTTGTAAAACCAAGTATTTCAACTTTTACCGCACATCTTTCTAAAGTTCTCGAGAGAATATCTGCACAAATAGCAGCGACAGAAATTGGTTTTCCTCTCATAGATCCAGAATTATCAATTAAAATTGTCACCAGGGTATCTTTGAATTCAATATCCTTCTCTTTTTTAAAAGATAAAGAATTAAAAGGATCCATGATTATTCTAGGTAATTTAGAAGTGTCCAACAAACCTTCTTCAAGATCAAAATTCCATGATCTGTTCTGTTTTGCCAAAAGTTTTCTTTGTAATTTATTTGCAAGTTTAGAAATAAAATTTTTTAGCTGTAATAATTGTTGGTCTAAATTTTTTCTTAATCTCGTGAGTTCTTCTGTATTTTCCAAGTCCTCAGCTTTTATGATTTCATCAAATTCTGTCGTATAAGCTTTATAATTAAGATCACCTAAAGAGCTCCCCCCTTTCTTTCTTATATCTGGTTGAGAACTTTCTTCGATTTCAATTTCTTCCTCTGCTTGATCAGACTCTTTTGCTTGATTTTCTAGATCAGGCATACCAGAATCTATGGACATCTCCTCTTTTTTGTCCTCTTTTTCTTTGGCCTGTTTATCCTGATTGTCAGGTTTGTTCTGTTTATCATCATTATTTTGCTCATCATCTTTTTTCTCTTCTTCATCTAGATTTTCATCTAAATTCATATTGGCAATAAGCTCAGATATTAGAGAATTAAACTTTTCCTGATCTAGCGTTAAATCATTTAATTGGTTTATTTTATCTTTAAACTTTTCATTCAAATCTTTCTTATAAGTTTTCAGTTTTTTATCAATTTGATCATTACTTTCAAAATTTAAGAATTTTGTCCTTAAATAATTTTCAAAAGACTCAACAATTTTATCTTCACTACTCTTTAAGTCTAATCCCGTAATTCTCTCTTGATAAAATTTTTCAATATTGTTTTTTACTCCTTTGAAATAACTAGTTCCTATTTTTTCACATCTTATTTTTTCTGAGATTTTATAAAGCTGTTTCGAAATATTTCCCTCTGGCTCAAATTGCTTAAATGTTTTTTGATTTGAAAATCTATGTCTAAGGGATTTTGAGTCTGCTATTGCCCTAATCTGACTATAATTTATTTTATTATTAATTGGACTAAGATCTGGCAGTTTTATTAAGTTTTTTTCAGATTTTGAATTTTCACTTCCAAATGAAACTTCAATTTTTTGAGAATTAGATAAAGATCTGACAGTTGAACTTATTGCTGTTTTAAAATCTTCGATTTTTTCTTTTTTATTGTCCACTTTACAAAGTGATATTTATTGAAGACTCTGGCAAATCTTCACCAAAACATCTTTGGTAATATTCAGAAATTATCTTTTTTTCTAAATCATCACATTTATTCAAAAATGTGATTCTAAAAGCATAACCTTTATCTTTAAAAATACTTGTATTTTCTGCCCAATGTAAAACAGTACGAGGACTCATTACAGTTGAGATATCACCATTAATAAAACCTTTTCTTGTAAGATCAGCAACTTTAACCATA
The DNA here is from genome assembly GCA_902596205.1 of uncultured Pelagibacteraceae bacterium. Taxonomy (GTDB): domain Bacteria; phylum Pseudomonadota; class Alphaproteobacteria; order Pelagibacterales; family Pelagibacteraceae; genus Pelagilacustribacter. The sequence goes on along the minus strand of CACJSY010000004.1, from coordinate 39,814 downwards.
TTAGACAAGAGTTCTTTTCCTTCTTTGTTATTAAAGCTTTTGTTTTTCGCTAAAATTATTTCCAATTCTTTTTCAAAAGGAAGGTAATTTAAAGTTGATACTATATTCCATCTGTCCATCTGACCTTGGTTAATTTGTTGAGTACCATGGTAAAGGCCAGTCGTGTCACCTAATCCGACTGTGTTTGTTGTTGCAAATATTCTAAATAAGTCGTGTTGTTCTAAGACTTTATTTTTATCTAATAAAGTAAAATTACCTTCACTTTCCAAAACTCTTTGGATGACAAACATTACATCTGGTCTTCCAGCATCATATTCATCAAATACTAATGCAACAGGATTTTGGATTGACCAAGGCAATATTCCCTCTTTAAATTCCGTAATTTGTTTTCCATCCTTTAAAACAATTGCGTCTTTCCCAATCAAATCGATTCTACTGATGTGACTGTCTAAATTTACCCTTACACATGGCCAGTTAAGTCTGGCTGCTACTTGCTCAATGTGAGTAGATTTTCCAGTTCCATGGTAGCCTTGAATTAAAACTCGTTTATTAAAAGAAAAACCTGCTAAAATAGCTAAAGTAGTATCTTTATCAAATTTGTAATCAGGATCTATTTTTGGAACGTATTCATTTTTTTTTGAAAAAGCTCCAACACGCATATCACTTTCAATTCCAAATGTCTGTTTCACAGATAGTTTAATGTCTGGCTTCTGTAAAAATTCTTGTGAACTCATTTTTTTCCTAAAGTTTTTTTCAGTTGACTATAAGCTAAAGTAATTTTTTTCAATTTATCTTCAAACTTCTTATTTCCTTGGTTTTTATCAGGATGATATTTTTTTACAAGTTCTTTGAATTTTGCTTGAATTTGCTCCCATTTTACTTCTTGATTTAATTCCATTACCTGTAATGCATCCCTATCTTGTTGTGAAACTTTTGTTTTTTTAAAATCCCTGAAATTTGAGCTTTTGAAGATGTTCAATTTATCATCTAGAGCATTGTTCCATAAAATATTAAAAAAATTCTCAGATGATCCAAAAGTTTTAGTAGATTTGTGCCAGGTTAAATCAGATTTAATAAAAAACTCTATTTCTTCATCGTTCATATTTTCAAAATAGTTCCAATTTTTATTAAAAATTTTAATATGAGTTAAACAAAGAAGTCTATACTTTTTGCTGTTGTCTTTTTCTACTGGGGCTTTATACGTCCCAGTTTCATTACAATTTTCCCAATCACAAATTATTTTCATTGAGTAGTTCTATATAGTAAAATTATATTAATGAAAAATTATTTTGATGAAATTAAAGCAAAAATAAATAATAAGATAGAAGTAGAGAATATCGAGATTGTCGATAATACTCAAAAACACAAAGGTCACAAGTTTTATTCACCAAATAAATTCCATTTACATTTAAAAATTAAATCTTTATATCTTAATTCCTTATCAAGGGTAAGTGCACAAAAAATAATTATGAAAATTTTAAGTGATGATTTAAAAACAAAAATTCACGCACTCGAAATTAGTATTGAGAAATAGCCGAAGTTAATTTTTTAAAGTTTTTAATTGAAATTTTACTTTTATTTGGCAAAGCTGTTTTCCCAATTTTTTTCAAAAGAATAAAATTTACTTTATCATCATCATTTTTTTTATCGTTCTTAATATAAGGAATGAGTTTGTTAATTGAACTTTGTGTAGTGAAATTTTTGTACGTATAGTCTAAATCATTTTTAAGGTAAATATTTTTTATACGATTTAATATTTGACTTGAACACATTTTTTTCACAACGGATAGTTTAGTTGCCAAGATCATACCGGCTAAAACAGACTCACCATGTGTTGAATTTTTTGAATAATTATTTTTTACCTCAATTGCATGTGCAAATGTATGTCCGAAATTTAAAATCATTCTCAATCCTTTTTCATGAACATCTCTGCTTACAAAATGTATTTTTATTTCACAGCTCTTTTTTATTGCATAAGATAATTGTCTAGTTTTTTTTGCAAGGACAGAGTCTGTATTTTTTTCAAGCCAATGAAAAAATTTTTGATCTTTTATAATTGAATGTTTTAAAATTTCTGCGTATCCACAAATTAATTCTTTTTTTGATAAAGAATTTATAAAAGAAATATCACTTACTACTAGTCTAGGTTGATAAAAACTACCTATTAGATTTTTACCAAAACTAGAATTTACTCCAGTTTTTCCACCAATAGCCGAGTCAACCTGAGCAAGTAAAGTGGTTGGGATATTTATGAAGTTAATTCCCCTTTTGAAAATACTCGCAACAAACCCGACTACATCTCCTGTTATACCACCACCAACACCAATAATTAAATCAGAACGATTAAAATTTTTAGATAGCAGTATTTTTAAAAAATAATTAATTTTGCTTAGTGATTTATTTTTTTCACTTGGTGAAAAAGCAAGAATTAAAAGGTTATAATTTTTAAGTTTATTTTTAAGGGCCTTTTTAAACTTTTTAGGTACATTCTTATCTATTATTAAAGCAACATTTTTTGTTTTAGGGCATAATAATTTTATTTTTTTTGGTAAAATATTGAGAGTATTTTTTCCTATTAATATTGAATAATTATAATTCTTAACTTTAACTTTTATTTCGTGATTTTTCATATAAATTAAGTATTTTATTCGCTATTTCTTCAGACTTAAGAGAGTTACATCTTATTCTATAATTAGCTTCATTATAAATTTTTTTTCTCTCAAAATATATTTTTTTTATTGTCTGCTTAATATTTTTTTTAAATAATAGCGGTCTTTGCTTGCTGTTAATTAATCTTTTAATTAACTTATCTAATGGAACATCTAACCAAAAACAAAGTGACATTTTTTTTGCACTTTTTCGTATTGCATTATTTATAAAGGCCCCACCACCTAAAGAAATTACTGAATTGTCCTTTTTTAATTCACCTAGGGTGATATCGTTTTCAATTTTTCTAAAGTAACTCTCACTTTTATTTTTGAATATAGAATTTATAGAAGAACCTTCCTTTGCTTCAATTAATTTGTCAATATCTATAAAGTTATAACTTAGCTTTTTGGCAAGAATTTTACCTATTGTGGATTTACCCACTCCCATCATCCCTGTCAAAATTAGGTTTTTACCCAAATAACTTCCTTTTTAAATTTGATTTTTCATAAATATGTCTTATTTATTGAGTTTAAATCAATTCGTAAAGTATGCAACTTAAATACAACAGACAGCCTAGTTTAGGAAGCTCAATATTAAAAACTTTATTCAAGTTAATTTTACTTATTGTGATACTTATTTTTGCAATTTTTTTAATTGAAAAAATTAGTTTTCCAAGTCCAGAAAAAAAATATCAGATTGATGTGACCAATGAAATTAAGAAGCTTTAATTACTTTATTGGCTTAATATTATTTTTTTTTTGCTCAAATCTTTTTAGTGAGGAAAAAATAGATATTTGGAAAAACAAAAAAGAAATACCAAAACAAAATCTTGAAGTTGAAGAAAAAGATAACCAGGGAAATACAAATTTTAAAATTTCAGAACCTATAAAGGCTTTAGATAAAATTAAAATACAAGAAAGTTCCACAATACAGTCTGAGGAAAAAAATGTTTTTGGCATTTATGAGCCAGCTAGTTATGGCTTTAATTTAAACATGTGGTCAGAAACCAAGGCCGAAGATTTGAGATCCAGTTTAAACAGATTGAAAAAAATCGAACTTTCAAAATCCTCAAATGAGATTTTAGAAGCTATCCTATTTTCATTTTCATATCCACCTCAAGGTATGACTGAGAAAGAGTTCGTAGATTTGAAAATAAATTGGATGATAGAGCATGATCGTATTAATTTGATAGAAAGTTTTCTAAAACAAAACGATCAATTTGATAGTAAAAAAAAAGCCGTCGAATACTTAGTCAACAAAAATATTGCTAGCGGGAACATAAAGGAAGGGTGTGAAAAAATTAAATTTATAGACGCAAAAATTAAAGACTCCTATTTGGAAAAATTTAAAATTTATTGTTTAGTATTTAATGATAAAAAACCAGAGGCTCAACTTTTATTAGATCTTTTACGCGAACAAAAACAATCAAGCAAGTTCTATGATGATAAAATTAATTTCTTACTTGGTGTTACCGATAAAACTAATAATAAAATTAATGAAAAAAATTTATTAAATTTTTATCTTTCAAGTGTTACTATCAAAGATTTCAAGTATGAGCCAACAAACAAAACTAAACCGGAAATATGGTCGTATCTAAATGCAGCCAACTTAATTACATTAGAAGACGCTTCAGATAAAGAAAAGTTAAAAGATTTAGAAAAAGCAGCAAATAATAATCAGCTAGATAAAAATAAAATTTTTGAAATTTATAAACAGATACCCTTTAATTTAAATACTTTAATTAATGCCAAAAATAATTTTCAAACTTTAAATGAAAGCGACGCGAGAGCTTTAATTTATCAAAAATATCTCCTATCAGACTCAATTGAATCAAGGATTGAATATTTGTTTTTATTAGAGGATCTATTTAAGAAAAATAATTTAGCTAACATTTTTTCAAAATTTTTAAGTGATAGAATTGAAGAAATTGGTATTGAAAATCTTCCAACAAAATACCAAGAAACTGCGCAGGCAAAAATTGTTTCAGAGGAAGATTTGCTATTAGGAAAAGTTAAATATAATGATAAAATTTTGCATCAATCAAAAATATTAAAATATTACACAGAAGGAGAGAATAAAGTCAAAGTTCAAAAGGATATAAACAAAATTTTTAAAAGAATAGGAAAAAATAAAAAGTATTTTATTTCAGCTAAAGATTTAGCCTTAGCTGATACTTTGATCGCAGATGGTTTTTCTTTGCCTTCAAGTTTCAAGTATAACGAGCTCTCACAGCAAATTGATGTTCCAAGTAATTTGTTACAATTAGCTGAGAATAATCAAAAAGCATTTCTTGCACTAAAAATTGTAGAGATAATTGGAGAAGATGAGCCCTATCAACTTGATCCAGAAACTATATATTTTGTAACTAATCTTCTTAATAAAACCGATCTAGTGACAATTAGAAATAAAGTTTTAAATTCTGCCCTACCCAAAAGAATCTAATTAAAATATAGTTAATAATGCCCCAAAAAAAGATTGTAATTGAGCCTGATCCAATTTTACGAAAAGAAAGTAAACCGGTTGAAAAAGTTGATGATGAACTTAGAAGATTATTAGATGATATGCTTGAAACAATGTATGCGGCACCTGGTATTGGTTTAGCTGCAGTACAGGTAGGAATTTTAAAGCGTTTAATTGTAATAGATATTTCAAAAGATAAAGATAAAAAAGAACCTCTTTTTTTAATAAATCCTAAAATAATTTCCAAATCTGAACAGACATCAACATATGAAGAAGGATGTTTATCTTTACCTGGACACTTTGCAGAAATTGAAAGACCAGCTGAATGTGAGATTAATTTTATAGATTACAATGGTAAAAAAAAAGAAATTAAAGCTGACGGGCTTCTTTCAACTTGTATTCAACATGAAGTCGATCATCTTGATGGTGTATTATTCATTGATTATTTGTCCAAATTAAAAAAAGACATGATTATAAAAAAATTAGTAAAACACAAAAAAGAGCTCAACAAAATCGTTTTGTAAATTAAATGGCTTTGAAAATAATTTTCATGGGGACCCCAGAATTTGCAGTTCCATCGTTGAAGTCGATTGCAAACTCAAGTCATAAAATTCTAGAGGTTTATACTCAGCCTGCAAAAAAAAAAAATCGAGGTCAGAAAATTCAAAATTCCCCAATCTATGAGTGTGCTGCAAAATTGAATTTAAAGATAAGATGTCCTATTTCATTAAATAAACAAGATGAATTTGACCATTTTAAAAGTTTGAAACCTGATTTAGTAGTAGTTGTAGCCTATGGAAAGATTATACCTGCTAACTTTTTAAATATTAAAAAAATTCTTTTCATTAACTTACATGCCTCTTTATTACCAAGGTGGAGAGGAGCAGCACCAATACAAAGATCAATTATAAACATGGATGAAGAAACTGGTGTTTCAATTATGAAAATAGTTGATAAACTCGATGCTGGTCCAATTTTGTTAACCTCAAAAATTCAGATTACAAAAGATAGCAAATTTAATGAAATTAGTCAGAAGATGTCAAATATTGGAGCTAAACTTATATTAGAAGCTATAAATCTCATAAAAAACAATACCGTAAATTTTATAGACCAAAATGAAAATGAAGCTACTTATGCAAAAAAAATTGAAAAAAAAGAATTAAAAATTAATTGGAATGAGAGAGCAGATCAAATTATTGCAAAAATAAATGCGTTCAGTCCAAGTCCTGGATGTTGGTTTAATTTGTCGGGATTAAGAATAAAAGTCTTAACAGCCAAAGAAGTCGAAGCTTCTGGGAAGCCAGGGACTATAGTAGATCAAAATTTAACAATCGCGTGTTCAAAAAATGCTATCCAAATCTTAGAGTTAAAAAAAGAGGGTAGGCAAAAAATTAAAACAGAGGAATTTCTCAAAGGAAACAAGATTAAAATTGGTCAATGCGTAAGTAAAAATGTTTAATTACCTTTTGAAAATAGAATACGATGGAACAAATTTTGTAGGTTGGCAAAGTCAGAAAAATGGAAATTCAATTCAAGACAGTATCGAGAAGGCTTTGAAAAAAGTACTTAAAACCAAAGTCAAAATCATAGGTGCTGGAAGAACTGATAAAGGTGTCCACGCTTTATCACAATTTGCAAATTTTCAATTAAAAAAAAAGATAGAGGATAAAAAAGCTTTTATTAACTCTGTTAATTTTTTTCTGAAAAAAAAATTAATAACTATTTTAGACATAAAAGAAGAAAAAAAAAATTTCCATGCACGTTTTAGCGCTAAACTTCGTACTTATGAATATTTAATAATTAATAGGCAAGGATCATTATCAATCGATAAAAATAGAGCTTGGCATGTCAAAAACAACATAGATTTAAAATTAATGAAAAAAGGAGCTAAAATTTTAGAGGGAACTCAAGATTTTTCAACATTTAGAGCTGCTTCGTGTTCAGCTAAATCACCAATTAAAAAAATTTTACCAATAAAAATAAAAAAATTAGGTAACACTATTTCAATTAAAATTAGCTCGAAGTCTTTCTTGCAAAATCAAGTAAGATCAATGGTTGGTTGTTTGAAATACCTGTCCACAAATAAGTGGAGTATTACTGACTATAAAAAAGCTTTTAAATCAAAACAGAGAAACAATTGTGCACCTCCTGCACCCGCATGTGGTTTATATTTAAAAAAAATAAAGTACTAATTATTTTATCCCGTACTTTTTGAGAGAGTTTAAAGAAATAAAAAATAACGAATACAAACTAGTAATGAAATTTAATTTATTAAATTTTCTATTAATTCTCCATAACCAAAAGACATTTCTTAATTTACTTTTTGATAAAGAGTTTTCTTTAATTCTATATTTAAGTAAATTTTCCTGTAAGCAGTGAGCATTTTTTGCTTTCTTAAGCGCCTGACATTTCAAATAATAATCCTCAAAATTAGGAGACATACATAATTTTATATTTTTAAGTATTTCTTTTTTCATCATTATACTACTTGTTGCAATCGAAGAGTTTTTTATGAATGAGTTAAAATCAAATTTTTTTGGTGGTTTAATTTCTTTAAGGTAAATATTTTTACTCTTGAATGGAATATAATTTGTGTAAGTAAAAATGAATCTATTTTTTTGCATAAAATCAAGTTGGTTTTTTAGTTTATTTTTTGTCCATAGATCATCAGAGTCTATAAAAGCGATAATTCTTGATTTAGATTTTTTAATTCCATAGACTCTACAATAACCATCTCCTTTATTTTGTTTTAGAAAAAAAACCTTTATTCTTTTATTATTTTTGAAACTTTTTAAAATATTCTTAGTTTTTATATTTGAATTGTCATCAACAATTATTAGCTCCCAATTTTGATAAGTCTGTTGCGTAATTGATTTAATCGTTTCTCTTAAGTATTTTTGGCTATTATAATTCGGCATTATAATTGAAATTTTCGCAATGTTTTTCATAATCGTAATTAATTAAGATAATTTTAAATTAAAATTATCCAATTGTTTATAATTTCTTTTTTTTCCATTTCTTGATTCTCCACCTAGAACCTTCTCGAACAATAAATCCACAGCAATTTTTTGATTTGCATTTACATGGATAATTTTTAAAATCTTCATCGAAGCTAAAGCCATAATCATAAGAAAATTCTTCGCCTTTCTTAATATCCTTAATTGCATACACCCAAACTTTTAGTCCTGTTCCAGTTACTTCACAATTTGGATTGCACGAGTGGTTTATTAGCCTTGCTGTATTGAACTTAAAATCACCATCTAAGTCGTATTTTTTATTTAAATTAAATAAATAGATAGCTTTATCATTGTCGTATTTTGGATTTTCCTCTGCTTCTCTTCTTGTAATGACTTTGCCTTTATACTCAATTATTTTTGCTCCTCTTTTAATATTTCTTGCTGCGTACAGACCTAAGTTATCAATTTTAGATCTCCTTACTTTGTAAGGCCTCACTTAAAATAATCCTCGAGGATAGTTTGATATATTTTTGTTAAGTTTTTTAAATCTTTTAAAGACACACATTCGTCAATTTTGTGCATTGTTTTATTAACTAATCCAAATTCTAGGCATGGAGATATTTTTCTGATAAATCTTGCATCCGAAGTACCTCCTGTAGTAGAAAATTTAGGATTTATTCCGGTAATTTTTTTGATAATTTTTTTTGCCATAAATATAGTTTTCTCCGGCTTTGTTAAGAAAGACTCCCCGTTTACAATATAACTTACTTTGTAACTACATTTATATTTTTTGCTTATGTTTTTAACTAAACTATTAATTTTTTTTTTCAAAGATTTTGAATTATGAATATTATTATACCTTATATTGAATAGAGCTCTTGCCCTTGCAGGTATTACATTATGTGCTTTATTATCAACGTTAATCGATGTGAACTCCAAATTAGATGGTTGAAAATTTTTATTTCCTTTATCAAGTTTTTTTTCTTTAAGTTTTTTACAAATAGTAACTAGAGCGTTAATCGGGTTGTTTGACAAATGCGGATAAGCAATATGACCTTGTGTGCCAAAAATCTCTATTTTTCCAGATAAACTCCCTCTTCTTCCAATTTTGATCATTTCCCCCAGCTTTTTAGGGTTGGTTGGCTCTCCAACTATACAGAAATCAATTTTCTCTCTTTTCATTTTTAGGTAGTCCACCACTTTTTTGGTACCATTAATCGCGTACCCTTCTTCATCACCTGTGATTAAAAAACTAATTGAGCCATTAAATTTAGATCTATCTTTTAAAAATTTACTTACTGCAGAAACAAAGCATGCAATAGAACTCTTCATATCATTCGCTCCTCTACCAATTAAATAGTTATTCTTAACTGTTGGTTTAAAAGGATTTATTGACCAGTCATTTATATTTCCAGGCGGAACAACATCGGTATGACCAGCATAACATAAATTAGGTCCTTTCTTACCAAGTCTTGCATACAAATTTTTTATTGGTTTGCTTTTCTTATCTTTGAATTCTAAAATTTTACAAGTGAATCCTAGTTTTTTAAGTTTTTTACTTAAAAATTTAATTGCTCCAGCATCTTTTGGAGTGACACTAGGAAATCTTATTAATTCTTTAGATAACTGTAATTCGTTTATTTTAGCCATTAGTCTCTTAGCAAATCATTTATTGAAGTTTTACTTCTAGTTTTCTCATCCACTTTTTTAACAATCACGGCACAGTATAATGATGGCCCATTTGGATTTGATTTGTTTGGTAAACTTCCCGGGACTACTACTGAATAAGCTGGAACTTTACCATAAGTAATTTCACCAGAATTTCTATCAACAATTTTTGTAGAAGCTCCAATATAAACACCCATCGAAATGACAGCACCTTCCTCCACCAACACTCCCTCGGCTATTTCAGATCGTGCACCCACAAAACAATTATCTTCAATAATTACTGGTCCCGCCTGTAACGGTTCTAAAACACCTCCAATTCCTGCACCTCCAGAGATATGACAATTTTTTCCTACTTGAGCGCAAGATCCAACAGAAGCCCACGTATCTATCATCGTCCCTTCATCAACGTATGCTCCAAGATTAACAAAGCTAGGCATTAAAACAACATTCTTAGCAATAAAAGCCCCTTTTCTTACTACACCATTAGGAACATGTCTGTAGCCAGCTTTTTTCCAATCAGTCTCTTTCCACTTAACAGTTTTACCAGGTACTTTATCGTACCAAGAAGTATAAGGACCTTTAAGCATCTCCATTTTATTTATTCTAAAACTCAAAAGAATTGCTTTCTTAATCCACTGATTAACTTCCCATTTACCATTTTTTTTATTAGCGACTCTAATTTTTCCTTTGTCTACTAAATCAATTGTTTCATGAATCGATTTAATTAATCTTTTATCAGATTTAGGTCCGATTTTTTCTTTTATATCAAAACTTTCATTTATAATTTTCTCTAATTTATCGTAACTCATTTATCTCCTTTAAAAATTTCGCCAAATTATCAGTTTTATAATTAATAAAATTTGAGTCAGAATATTTGGCTGCCCAAGGTTCTTTGTTTTTTATCCAAACAGTTTTCATTCCTAATTCGTATGCTGGTTTTAAATTCCTTGCTATATCCTCGAAGAATATACAATATTGTGGCTCAATTTTGTAATTTTCTACTAATTTTTTATATGGCTCTTTAGAAGGCTTAGGAATAAATTCACAATCTCGAATATCAAAAATTCCATCAAAAAGCTTATCTATACCAATTCTTTTTGTTACATTATGAGCATGAGCCCTTGATCCATTAGTAAAAATGATTTTTTTTCCCTTTAATTTTTTAATTTCTTTCTCCAAGTCTTCATTTTTATTCAAAAAACTAAGATCAACATCATGAACGAATTCTAAAAATTCATCTGCATCTATTTTGTGGTGTTTTATCATCCCATTTAAAGTTGTGTTATATTCTTCAAAATAGTTTTTTTGAATTTTTCTTGCTTCCTCTAAACTTACACTTAACTTTTCTGAAATAAATTTAGACATCTTTTTGTCTACCTGATTGAAGACTTTAGTAGCACCATCGTAGAGAGTGTTATCTAAATCAAACAACCAAAATTTTATTTTTATCAAATCTTTCATTCTCTAATAAGTGTTCCAGATCCCTTATCAGAAAAAATTTCATGTAAAATTGAATGGGGCTTTCTTCCATCTAGAATAACGACTCCTCTTACTCCATTTTGAACAGCGTCAACACAATTCTCAATTTTAGGGATCATACCGCCTTGAACTACTTTCCATTTTATAAGATTTTCAAGGTCAAAAGGTTTAATCTCAGATATTAATTTTTTTCTATCATCATAAACTCCTTCAACATTAGTCATTAATATCAGTCTTCTAGATTTAATTTCTTTCGCAATAGCGCTTGCTGCAGTATCTCCATTTATATTAAAAGTCTGTTTATTTTTGTCTAAACCAAGCGGGGCAATTATTGGTATTCTATTATTATCAATAGCGTCCTGAATTAAGTTTACATTTATTTTTTTGGGAATTCCTACGAATCCTAGCTCTTCTTTTTCTGGCTCAACCTCAATTATATTATCAGTTTTGGTATGAAATGAGGCTGATTTGGTTCCTAGTTTTTCAAGAGAGGTTGCTATATCTTTATTAAAATCAATCAACACTTCTTCTACTATATTAATAATATTTTTATCTGTCACTCTCAATCCGTTAATGAATTTAGAAACAATTTTTTTTTTTTCCAATTCTCTTTTAATTCTTGGACCACCGCCGTGAACGACTATTATTGAAAGACCTAGTTTGTTTAAAACATTTATATCAGATATAAAATTATTAAATACGTTTCTATCTATTAATACATTTCCTCCGTATTTAATCACAATTTTTTCTTTTTCGTATTTTGAAATATATTTTTGAACTATATTAACATCAGGAGCTTTTTCAGGCCAAAACTTTTTAATCTCTTCAAGAGAAACTTCTTTTGACATTTAATTTGTTTTCACAGTTGTTTTTTTTACAATTACATATTGTTGAGCAATTGTTAAAATATTATTTATTGTCCAATAAACAACTAAACCTGAAGGAAAGGTTGCTAATATGATTGTTAAAAACAAAGGAAAGAAAGCAAAAATTTTTGCTTGAATAGGATCTGCGGGTGCCGGATTTAGTTTTTGCTGAATCCACATTGATACACCCATTAAAATTGGCCAAATTCCTATTATCATAAAACCTGGAGGATCCCATGGTATTAAGCCAAACAAGTTAAATAAAGACGTAGGGTCTTGAGCTGATAAATCTTTAATCCAACCAAAGAATGGTTGGTGTCTCATTTCTAAAGAGATAAAAAGCATTTTGTAAATTGCAAAAAAGAAAGGTATTTGAATTAAAACTGGCAAACAACCTGAAGCAGGATTAATTTTTTCTTTTCTATATAAAGACATCATTTCTTGCTGCAATTTAACTTTATCGTCTTTATGAAGTTCTTTAAGTCTCATCATCTCAGGCTGAACAGCTTTCATTTTAGCCATTGATTTAAAAGAGAAGTTGGCCAATGGGAAGAAAATTAACCTTATTGCTATTGTTAATAAAACTATGGCTGTTCCAAAATTACCTGATATCTTAAATAAGTAATCAATTACAAAAAACAAAGGTTTCGTAAAAAAATAGAACCAACCCCAATCAATTACTAAGTCAAATTTGTTAATATTCTGATTTGCTGCGTATCCGTCGATAGTTTCAACTTCTTTTGCAGCAATAAATAATCTTAATTCGTTTGTTCCAGAAGATGATTTATTAATAGTCGTTGGCTTGTTTATAATATAATTGGCTTTATATCCCTCGTCGTAAAGAAAAGTTGATTTAAAGTTTTTGCCTGTTTCTGGCACAAAAGCAGTCATCCAATACTTGTCAGTGATACCAAGCCATCCCTCATTGGATTCCCTAACAATTTTTTTTTCTTTTATATCATCGTAATCATCTTCCTTTAATTCATCATCAAATACACCTATAAACCCCTCGTGTTGAATATAGAAATTCTGAATATCATCCGGAATTTTATTTCTTGTCATTTGAGCATAAGGAAATAAATCTATAGATGAACTAGAATTATTTTTTACCTGTTGTGAAATTTTAAATAAATATTTATCGTCTAACTCTATTCTTTTTTCAAATATTATTCCCTCATTATTATTCCATTGTAAAACAACCGGAGAATTGTTACTCAAAATATTGTTGCCTTTAACACTCCATATTGACTCTTTTGTTGGTACTTTGATCGTATTTCCAACACTTGTCCAACCAGTTTCTATATAAAAACCGTTTTCCGTATTAGATGGGTTTAAAAAAACGATATTTTTTTGATCCTCTACTTTTTGTTTATGTTTTTTAAATGATATGTCATCAATTAAAGCTCCTTTTAAATTTATAGAGCCTACAACACTATCATTTTCAACTTTAATTCTTTGACTACTGCTAATAGAGTCTTCTCTCGTAATTTTCTTCTTTACCTGTGGTTGACTTATAGTTGGAGTAATTGCACTTTCTTCATCTTTTTGTTCAATTTTTTTTCCAATATTTTGATCAGCAGATTTCTTTGGTGTTTCAAAAAATGCTCCCCAAAAAAGCAAAACTGACATTGAGAGGGCTATAGCTACAAAAACATTTCTATCCATTTTTGTCTCCCTTTTTTGTTGCGACTGGTACAAAATCTATACCGTGACTACCACCTAATTTTTCAAAAGGGTGACATTTTAAAATTCTTTTTAAACCTAAGTATAATCCTTTGTAGAGACCTTGAGTTTTAAGAGCTTCAATAAAGTATTCTGAACAACTTGGCATAAATCTACATCTATTTCCTAATAGAGGAGATAAAAGATATTGATAAATTTTAATAATACTGATCAGAATTTTTATCATTTTATTTTTTTAATTTACTAAAACTTTTTTCAACTAATGGCAAAAGCACATCTTGTTTTTGTGAATAAGCATTAGACTTACCGAAAACTATATAAGTGTAATCCCTATTAATTGCACCCTTTTTTTTTAACAATTTTTGAACAATAGCTTTTAATTTTCTTCTAATTTTGTTTCTTTTGACCGCATTCCCAATTTTTTTTTTCATTACGAAACTTATAAGTAAATTATTTTTTTGCTTAGGTTTAATAAAGTTTTTGGCAGCAAATAAAGAGAAATAATCTGTATGAAATTTTTTTTCTCTAAGAGCCTTTTTGAATTGGTTGCTTTTTTTTAGACTTTCAAGCTTAACCATTGAAATTTTATGTTGAGAGTGTTTTTCTTCCTTTAGCTCTTCTTCGAGCGATAAGCTGCCTTCCTGTTTTCGTGGCCATTCTAGCTCTAAAACCGTGTCTTCTTTTTCTGACTAAATTGCTTGGTTGATATGTTCTTTTCATAAATATTTAAAGGTATATATTTTAATTGCTGTCTATTGTACAGGTAAATTATGAGTAAAAATTTGAAAATATCTTTAGGTGTTTCTTATTTATTCATTTTATTTGTATTCTTGTATTTTATTTTTACAATCGTTGAATTAAATAGATTAGATGATTTCTCTTACTACAAAGAACTCCAGTCATCATTAGAAATTTACATAAGCACAAATATTATTATCAACTTATTCTATTTTTCTATTTTTGCAATAATTTGGATTGCACTTCTTGGATTTGGTTCGCCAATCTTAATCATATCTGGAATATTATTTGGCCAGTGGCTTGGAACGTTAATTTCTGTAGTTTCAATTTCCATTGGGGCTCTAATTTTATACTCAATTGGTAATTTTTTTTTCAGAGATTTGGTGAGAGAAATTTTAGAGAAAAAATTTGAAAAATATATTCAGCTATTTCAAAAAAATGAATTTTATTACTTTTTTATTTATAGATTCGTAGGCGGGTTAGGAGTTCCTTTCGGATTACAAAATTTACTTCCTATTTTATTTGGTATGAAAAAAACAAATTATTTTTTTGCGAGTCTGCTCGGATTTATTCCAAGTTTTTTTATTACAAATACTATCGGTGCAGGACTGAATACATATGTGGCACAAGCGAAAACATTTAGTATGATTGAATTTATAATGACGCCTGAAATTTATTTACCAATATTAATGTTCGTGGCTCTAATGATTTCATCTTTATTTATAAAAAAAAAATTTTTTGACAATGCAAATTAATAAAAACGTTTTATCAGATGATCTAAGCCCATATCTCAAGCAACATAAAGACAACCCAGTCTTTTGGCAAAAATGGAATAAAGAAACTTTAGAATTTGCGAATAAAAATAGAAAGCCAATATTGTTAAGCATTGGATACGCTAGTTGTCATTGGTGCCACGTAATGGCTCATGAAAGTTTTGAAGATGTAGAAACTGCACAAATAATGAATCAATTATTTGTAAATATTAAAGTTGATAGGGAAGAAAGACCAGATTTAGATTTTGTTTTTCAAAGTTCCTATCAATTATTTAATCAAACAGGAGGTGGTTGGCCACTAACTATGTTTTTAGATGAACATGGAGTTCCGTTTATGGGTGGCACTTATTTTCCAAAAGATTCAAAACACGGGTTACCTTCATTTAAAGAGGTGCTTCGAAAAGTTTCAGAAGCGTACAAAACTGAGAGAGAGAATATAATCAAACAAAAAGAGTTAATAATTAAAAATTTAGACTTAAAGAAAACCTCTGTTATGAATCAGGACCTGGAGCCTATTCTAGAATTATCATTAAATGCTTTGGATACCTCTAAAGGTGGTTATAAAGGTGCTCCTAAATTTCCAACATTTAATTTATACGAGACACTTCTTTATTTTTATAATAAATCAAAAAATAAAAAATATTTAGAACCTATTGAATTAATTTTAAAACAACTTTGTTCTAAAGGAATTTATGATCACGTCGAAGGGGGTATTGCAAGATATACGGTAGATGAAAATTGGATAATTCCACATTTTGAAAAAATGTTGTATGATAATACTCAATTTATTTCACTACTTTCAAAATATTGTAGAATCAATCATAATTCTTATTTTAAAAAAAAATTGGAGCAGACAATTGAATTCTTAAAAAAAGACTTCATCAATAAAGAGGGATTTCTTGGCTCAGCTTATGATGCAGACAGTGACGGGGAAGAGGGGAAGTATTATGTTTATACTTACGAAGAAATAAAAGAATTAAAAAATATTGAAAGATATTTTGAAATTAAACCTGAGGGAAATTGGGAAAACAAAATAATATTAGTTGAAAAAGAAAAACCGACTGGTGAAATTTTAAATAAACTTTTAGAATTAAGATCCAATAGAACAAAACCATTTTTTGACGATAAAACACAATTAGATTTAAATTGTTTATGGGTTAGCTCATTAGTAACAGCCAGCGAAATATTACCAGATAATGGATACCTCAAATTAGCTGAGGAATTTTTTTCTAAAATTGAAAAAAAATATATAAACAATAAAATTCATCATAGCTATTCGAAAAACATTGCATTTATTGAAGATTATGCTTTCTTAGTAAACGCTCTTAATGACCTTTCAGATAAAACTATGAATTATAAATATAAGGATTTAGCAAAAAAAATAATTGTGGAAGCATTAAATAAATTTTATTTGGATGATAAAAATATTTTTCAAAAAAATTTTAAAGAGAACAATGATGTTTTTTATAAACCTATTGATATTGGAGACAATACAATACCAAATGGTAATGCGATAATGTTAATAAATTTAATCAGATTAGGGATGATGGAGGAAGCTAAAAAATTATCGGAAAGTTTAAATGGATATCTCAACATTTATAAAAATCATATGATGACATCTTTGAGGGCAATAGATTTTTTTAATAATGTTAAAAATGGAAAAAATTGTGACGAACAAGGGTGTTATGTAGATGGCAAAAAAAATTAATTGGTTGTGTTGGTTTGTTTTAGTCATTTTATGGAATTATGGTTTTCCAAATGCAACTCCACTTCAAGATGTATTAGTTGCCGTAATTTTGTCGATATTATTTATAATTATTCAGAAGCTTCAATCAAGAGACTTGCAAAATAGACGCTCAAGAAGTAAATTTAAAAATTAATGAAGGGACGTTTGATATGGGAATTCACTACGATTATAAATCTACACGTGGCGATAAAGCCATGAAAAAAGAGGCAAAACGAAAAGCCAGAATAGAACAACGTAGAGCGAAGCGTTCAATCAATAGTTCAAAAAAGCCTGAAGAAAAATTAATGCACGATATTGATAAGCCCATAACTCTTGAGGACCTAACAAATCCAGATAAAAATTAGTTTTTTTAATGAAATCTTTTGAAAAAAAAGATTCCTTATTAAAAAGACGTGAGGAAGCTCTAAAAACTAACTTAAATAAAAGAAAAAAATCAAAAAAAAGAAAAAGAAAAAAATGACAGTACTCTCGGATAAATGGATTAAAAAGACCGTTAAAGAAAAAGGGATGATAAAACCTTTTATAAGCAAACAGGTAAGAAAAGGCAGAATTTCTTTTGGATTGTCTTCTTATGGATATGATGCGAGAGTTTCAAATGAGTTTAAAATTTTTACAAATGTAAATTCTGGAATAGTAGATCCTAAGGTTTTTAAAAAAGAAAGTTTTGTTACTAAAATTGGAAAAGAATGTATAATTCCACCAAATTCTTTTGCTTTAGCAAGAACTATTGAATATTTTAAAATCCCCGATAATGTTTTAGTTATTTGTTTAGGCAAATCAACTTATGCTAGATGTGGAATTATTGTAAATGTAACACCTCTAGAACCAGGATGGGAGGGCCATGTTACCTTGGAGTTTTCCAACACTACTCCTTTACCAGCAAAAATCTATGCCAACGAGGGTGTAGCGCAGTTTATCTTTTTAAAAGGAAATGAAAAACCAAGTGTGACTTATGCTAAAAGAAAAGGCAAGTATATGAAACAAAAAGGTGTAACTCTTCCAAAAGTTTAAAATCTTTATTAATGCAAAGGCTTATAATTAAAGGCAAAATAGGATTAAACGGGAAAATTTCTATTTCAGGATCGAAGAATGCCACTTTACCAATTTTAGCAGCAACAATTCTTTCAAATAAAACAACCCTCAAAAATATTCCTTTAGTTAAAGATATATTCACTATGGTTGAATTACTTAATTTTATAGGACTGAAAATTAAGATTAATAAAAAAAAAAATATCATTCAAACCCATAATAAAGAAAAAAATATTAATACTTTAGCACCCTACAAACTTGTGAAAACAATGAGAGCAGGGGTTTTGGTTCTAGGTTCATTATTAACAAAATATGGAAAAGCCAAAGTGTCGTTACCAGGTGGTTGTGCTATAGGCACGAGGCCAGTAGATTTACACTTATTAGCTTTAAAAAAATTAGGAGCAAAAATAAAAATTAAAGATGGATATGTGCATGCTGAAGCAAAAAAAGGGCTTATAGGGAACGTAATAAATTTTCCCTCAATTTCAGTGGGGGCTACTGAAAATGCTCTGCTAGCCGCATCAAATGCTAAAGGAAAAACTGTTTTAAAAAATTGTGCAATTGAACCTGAAATAATGGATTTAATAATTTTCCTTAAAAAAATGGGCACAACTATTCACTTAAAAGGTAGGACTATAACTATAAAAAAAAGTAAAATCGAAAATTCTAAAGTAAAACATGATATTATTTTTGATAGAATTGAGCTTGGCACTTATATGATTGGTTGTGCATTGCAGGCTGAGGGGAGTATCAAGATTGATAAAATTGATCCAAAAATTGTAAAAAAAGAAATTGATACTTTAAAAAAGATAGGTGTTAAAATAACAGTAAAAAAAACTTCAGTAATCATTCAAAAAAACAAAAAATTAAAAAAGATTAATATTATTACAAAACCTTATCCCGGTTTTCCTACTGATTTACAAGCACAGTTGATGGTTCTTTTAACTCAAGCAAAAGGTACATCTAAAATTAGAGAAGATATTTTTGAAAACAGATTTATGCATGTTCCTGAACTAAAGCGAATGGGAGCAAACATAGAAATCAAAGACAAAACTGCAATAATCAAAGGTCCTACAAAATTAACTGGTGCAGAAGTTATGGCTACTGACTTGAGAGCATCAGTAAGCCTAGTTTTGGCAGGTTTAGTTGCTGAAAATAGAACAATAATAAATCGAATTTATCATCTTGATCGTGGATATGAGCATTTGGAAAAAAAATTGAAAAATTGTAAAGCCAAAATTAAAAGAGTGTAACATGGAGCCTAAGAATCTTAAATTAATCGCAAGGACACAAGAGGATCTCAGAGTAGTTTCAGCTCATCTTCAAGACTCGATCGCAAGTGTCGCTGATATAGCAAATCTAAAAAAAAATAAGATCTTTCTCATGCAGCTAAATCGATTTATGTGGGAAGATGTTGAAAAAGGTGTATTTAGAAAGAATAAACGCATAAGAACAATTTTAAAATTTGAGAATGTTTTGAATGTACTATCAAAAAACATTAATCAACTTAAAAAAGATAAATTTTTGGATTTTCTAGCTATTGAAACAAATATTACTCCTGATAATAACTATGAAATGAAAATAATTTTTGCAGGTAACTCTATGATAAGGATAATTTCTGAGGTTATTGAAGTAACTTTGGATGATCAAGGAGATGCATGGGATACAAAGAATAAACCAAAACACAAAACCTTATAATGTTGAAAGTTTTAAAATATAATAAAATCAATTCCTCAAAAGTGCTAGAGATATTTTTGGGTCGAAGAAAATCTATACAAAAAAAACAAATTATAGCTGTAAGTAAAATTATAAAAAATGTAAAAAAAAATGGAGATAAAGCTGTATTGAATTATGAAAAAAAATTTTCAAAAATAAAAAAGAGTTCCAATAAAGTATTTTTTTCAAATTCAGAAATTAACAGTATTTCAAAAAAAACTGACAAAAAAATCAAACGTGCAATTGATTTAGCTTTTAACAGAATTAAAAAATTTCATTTGAAACAAAAATTTTCATCCTTTAAATTTAAAGATAAATACAATAATGAGCTATCTTACAAATATTCATCTATTGAAAAGGTTGGTGTATATGTTCCTGGTGGTACTGCAAGTTACCCTAGCACAGTTTTAATGAATTGCATTCCAGCAATTGTTGCTGGAGTAAAAAACATTTATTTAACAACGCCAGCATTAGATTCTAAAATTAATCCAGCAATCGTCTACGCGGCGAAAAAATGTGGAGTCAAAAAAATTTATAAAACTGGCGGTGCTCAATCTATTGCCGCATTTGCTTACGGAACAAAAAATTTTGAAAAAGTAGATAAAATAGTAGGACCAGGAAACACATTTGTTGCCTGCGCAAAAAAAGAGGTATTTGGTGATGTAGGAATCGATATGGTTGCCGGACCTTCTGAAGTAAGTATTGTTGCTGATAAATCCGCAGACCCTGATTTAGTAGCTGCGGATTTAATTGCCCAAGCGGAACACGATATTTTTGCTCAATCAATACTAATAACTGAAGATAAAAAGTTAATTCAATTAGTAAATTTATCCTTAAAAAATCAACTGCAAAGGTTACCAAAAAGAAAAATTGCCACACAAAGTTTAAAAAACTTTGGTTTAGCTATTTTAACAAAGGGAAAAACAAGAATTGCAGAAATAGTTAATATAATTGCCCCAGAACATTTAGAGCTTTACACTAATTATAACAATAAATTATTAAATAAAGTAAAAAACGCAGGCTCAATCTTTATAGGAAAGTTCTCTCCAGAGGCTATTGGAGATTATATAGCGGGACCAAATCACGTATTACCAACCTCAGGTTCTGCAAGATTTTCATCCGGTTTATCAGTAAATGATTTTTTAAAAAGACATTCATTAATAAAAATAACAAAAACAGGTATTGAAAGATTAGGCGCATCGGTTATAAATTTAGCAAAGCATGAGAATTTACAAGGACATGCAAACTCAGTTAAAATAAGATTAAAAAAGGTAAAATAATTGGCAAAACAAGAAACTTTGGAATTTAGAGGAAAAGTAACGGAACTTTTACCTAATGCTATGTTTAGAGTAAAGTTAGAGAACAGTCATGAAATATTAGCCCATACTGCAGGCAAATTAAGAAAAAATAGAATCAGAGTTCTTGCGGGAGATAATGTAATGGTTGAAATGACACCATATGATTTAACTAAAGGTAGAATAACTTTTAGATTTTAGGCCTTGTAGCTCAGTAGTAGAGCAGTACCCTGAAAAGGTATGTGTCGTAAGTGCGATTCTTACCAAGGCCACCACCAACAAGTATTACACATCGAAATATAAAATTTATTCTGATAATTATATTCTTTTATGGATAAAAAAATTGGACTGTTTTGGCTTAGAGATGACTTCAGAATTTCTAGAAATAATGGACTTGTAGAGGCATCAAGAAATCACGACCAAGTAGTAGCTTTTTTCTTGTACAAAAAACTTACTTATAAATATAAAGAAGCACAAAAGTGGTGGCTGAGTAAGTCTCTTTCTAATTTTAAACAGAAACTTAGCGGTCTAAATATTAGTCTTCAAATAATTGAAACAGAATCTTTTAAGCTATTTTTTGATGAATTGTTAAAAAAACAAAATTTTTCAATCTATTGGAATAAAGTTTATGAACCCGATTATTTAAAATTTGATAATTACCTTTCAAAAAATTTGGAAAGAAAAAGTATCAAATTTAAAATTTTTAAAGGAAACGCTCTTAACGAAATAGATGAAGTAAAAAAAGCAGATGGAACTCCGTTTAGAGTATTTACTCCTTTTTGGAGATATGCGGAAAAATATTATTTTGAAAAAATTCCTCAAAAATTAAAAGCAGTCCAGAAATGTAAAAATAAAATAAGTTTTTTCAAAAATTCTATTGATGAAAAAAAAATATTACCAAAGAGAAATTGGTTTAAAAAATTTGAGAAGATTTGGATACCCAGTGAAGAAAGTGCTTCAAAACAACTCCAAGATTTTATTAGAACAAAGTTAGAAAATTACTCTGATGGAAGAAATTTTCCTAATATAACTGGAACGTCTAAACTGTCTCCTTTTATTAAATTTGGCCAGATTCATGTTGAAACAATTTGGGATGAATGCGCTAAACAAAAAATTAAAGGTATAGGTAAATCAAAATATTTAGCTGAAATAGGCTGGAGAGAGTTTAATCATTCATTAATAAATTATTTCCCACATATGTTAAAAAGTAATTATTCAAAAAAATTTGATAAATTTCCATGGGAAAAGAATTCTAAATTTTTATCTGCTTGGAAAAAAGGTTTAACTGGATACCCAATTGTGGATGCTGGTATGAGAGAGCTTTATACATCTGGATGGATGCATAACAGAGTAAGAATGATAGTAGGTTCATTTTTAGTAAAACATTTATTAATTGATTGGAAAGAGGGAGAAAAGCATTTTAAAAATTGTTTGCTTGATTATAGTGCAGCTAATAATGTAGCTGGTTGGCAATGGGTGGCAGGATGTGGAGCCGATGCAGCACCTTATTTCAGAATTTTTAATCCAATTTTACAAGGAGAAAAATTTGATAAAGACGGACAGTATGTAAGAAAGTGGGTGCCAGAACTTAAAAATTTACCTAATAAATTTATACACAAACCTTGGGAAGCAAGTTTAGAAAAATTTAAACTTGGAAAAGATTATCCATTTCCTATAGTCAGACATGAAGATGCAAGAGCAAAAGCTTTAAATGCATTTAAAAAAATTTAAAACTAAATATTTCCATGGCAATGTTTAAATTTTTTACCAGACCCGCATGGACATTTTTCGTTTCTACCTACTTTTTTTTCTGTTTTTTTTTCGAGGATAGTTTCTTTTTTATCTTTTTTTTCTCCCTCACTTGAAACTACTATATTTAGATTCAAAAGAAATTTTATTAAATCATTTTTTATTTTTGATAATAAACTTTCAAATAATAAAAAAGCTTCTTTTTTGAATTCTGATAATGGATCTTTCTGTCCGTATTGTCTTAAACCAACCACCTGCCTTAATTGCTCTAGATAC
Source organism: uncultured Pelagibacteraceae bacterium (assembly GCA_902596205.1). GTDB lineage: Bacteria > Pseudomonadota > Alphaproteobacteria > Pelagibacterales > Pelagibacteraceae > Pelagilacustribacter. The sequence continues at coordinate 16,729 of CACJSY010000004.1, read as the reverse complement.
TGAAGGTGCGATCTCCAAGAAAAGTCAATTATTTGTAAAAATATTTTTTTCTCTAAATTACTATTTTGAGCTTCGCCTAAAATATCTACCCTAGATTTTTTTTTATTAAGATATAATTCTTTGATTTTTTTTGTAAACTCAGCTTCATTAAGAGAAGTAAATTTTAATAATTGATCATCATTTACCACATTTCCGGTAATATTTTTTGTTTCAGTAAGAAAATTTTTCTCGTCGCCTGATTTACGAAAATTTCTTCTTACATCGTTTAAGTTTTTTAATATTTCATCAAAAAAATCCTCTAGAATCTTATTTATATTTGTCTCTTTAAGAATTTTTAATCTTTGTGAAAAAATAACCTGCCTTTGATCGTTCATTACATCATCAAATTTTATTAGAGTTTTCCTAATATCAAAATTTCTAGTTTCGACCTTTTTTTGAGCTCTTTCCATAGCTTTGTTTATCCAAGGATGATCAATTGACTCGTTTTCTTTAAGCCCAAGCTTTTTAAGCATACCATCTATTGAGTCTCCCCCAAAAATTCTCATCAATTCATCCTGTAAACTTATGAAAAAAATTGTGCTTCCTGGATCACCTTGTCTTCCAGATCTTCCTCTTAATTGATTATCAATTCTTCTACTTTCATGCCTCTCTGTTCCAACTATAAACAAGCCTCCAAGCTTTTTAACTTTCTCCTCATTTTCTTTTATCTCAGTTTCATTTTCTTTTTTTCCTTCAAAAATAAAATCTTTATTTCCACCAAGTTTTATATCTGTCCCTCGTCCTGCCATGTTAGTTGCAATTGTTACTGCTCCAACTTTTCCTGCCTCAGCAATAATTTTTGCTTCTTTTTCATGTTGTTTTGCGTTTAATACATTATGTTTTATCTTTTTATTTTCTAAATGGGCTGAGATTTTTTCAGATTTTTCAATACTTGTTGTTCCAACTAAAACTGGTTGACCTTTTTTATTACACTCAATTATTTTACTAGTTATTGCATTATATTTTTCTTTTTCTGTTCTATAAATTTGATCATTCATGTCTTTTCGCAACATTTCTTTGTTTGTTGGAATTGAAACTACATTTAATTTATAAATATCATAAAACTCTTCAGACTCCGTCATAGCTGTACCAGTCATACCAGATAATTTATTGTATAATCTGAAATAATTTTGATATGTAATTGATGCTAAAGTTTGATTTTCTTCTTCAACTTTAACATTCTCTTTAGCTTCTATTGCCTGATGTAAACCATCAGAAAATCTTCTTCCATCCAACACTCTACCTGTAAATTCATCTATAATTTGAACCCTACCATCTCTTACTATGTAATCCGTGTCTTTTTTGAAAAGGAAATTTGCCTTTAGAGCTTGATTAATATGATGAACTAAGTCTAAATTTGCTGGATCATAAAAATTATTATTTTTTAATAATTTTTTTTGTTCAGCGAGTTTTTCAATTTTATCTATTCCCAAGTCAGTAAGTATAGCATTTTTATTTTTTTCATCTAATTCAAAGTCGTTTCTTTGCAAATGTTTTATAAACTCATTTGAAGTTGTATAAAGTGTAGTTTTATCCTCAACTTTTCCAGAAATTATCAATGGGGTCCTTGATTCATCAATTAAAATACTATCAACCTCATCTACGATACAAAAATTATGTCCTCGTTGAACCATCTCCTCAAGTTCATATTTCATATTATCTCTTAAATAATCAAATCCCAGCTCGTTATTTGTGGCGTAAGTGATATCTTTTAGATAATTTTTTTTTCTGTCAATATCGTCAATTTTATTAGTGATACAACCAGTAGATAACCCAAGATAACTAAAAACCTTTCCCATCCATTCTGAGTCCCGTTTAGCCAAATAATCATTTACAGTAACAATATGTACTCCTTTGCCAGTTAAAGAATTTAAATATGCCGGAAGTGTTGATACAAGAGTTTTCCCTTCTCCTGTTTTCATTTCTGCAATTTTTCCTGAATTAAGAATTAATCCCCCAGCCAATTGAACGTCGTAATGTCTTTCGCCCAAAGTTCTTTTTGCAGCTTCTCTAACTAAAGCAAAACTTTCTGGTATGATTTCGTTAATATTATATGATCCATTTTGAGCATTTTTTTAAAATTAAATGTTTTTTCTTTAAAATCAGCCTCTGTATAAGATTTAATTTCATTTTCTTTGTTATTTATGGCTTCTACAATATTCTTGATTTTGTCTAATTCTTGTTGATTAGAGCTTTTAAATATTTTACTAAAAGTTCTTGTAAATAAATTCATTATACATCTATATATGTATTATAAATGTAAATTAAACACCAATAATGACAATAAATATTAAAAACTTTCTAAGCGATAAAACAAAATTATCTAAAATGGGTGAGTTTCAAAGCCTTAAACAGATAGATGGTTTAGAAATGGCATCTATTTCGGCAGATTTATATGAAGACGGAAGAGATGATTTGGCTTTATTTTATTTCTCTAAGGGCGCTAATTACGCAACATTAACTACAACAAACAGCATTACTTCTGAATTTATTCCTTGGAATAACAATTCACATAAAAAAATTATAAAAGGATTATTAGTAAACACAAAAAACGCTAATACATTTACTGGCAAACAAGGAAAAGAAAGTATTGATATTTTAGCTAAAAATTTGTCAAGAGTTTTAACAATTAAAGAGTCAAAGAACAAAAAAGGCACTAGCGAAACTGTAAAGATAAAAGACTTGATCTTTGCTTCAACCGGGGTCATAGGTGAGGAGTTTCCTGTTGAAAAAATTAGAGAGAGACTGCCAGACTTGGTAGATAGATTAAGAAATGAGCATAACAAAATGTACTGGATAAAGATGGCGTCAGCGATTATGACAACTGATACAAAACCAAAATTAGCTTACGAAGAAATTATAGTTGGTGATGAATTAATTAAAATTTGCGGAATAGCAAAGGGATCTGGAATGATAGCCCCAAATTTAGCTACGATGCTGTCCTTTATATTTACTAACGCTGACATTAATTCAAATTTATTAAAAACATTATTAAAAAGAGCAGTTTCTAATTCTTTTAATGCAATAACAGTTGATAGCGATCAATCGACAAACGATATGGTCTCTATTTTTTCAACAAGAGCTATTAAGATTGGTCAAAATATTTCTTTGAACGACAAAGCTGTTCAAAAGTTTGAAATAGCTTTAAAAAAACTTTGTTTAAATCTTGCAAAACAAGTTGTTGTAGATGGCGAAGGAGCTAAAAAATTTGTGACTATAAATGTAATCAACGCTAAATCTTTAGGCAGTGCAAAAAATATAGCTTTTGCTATTGCAAATTCCCCTCTTGTAAAAACAGCTGTCGCAGGCGAAGATCCTAATTGGGGTAGAATAGCTATGGGTATTGGAAAATCAGGAGAGATAATTGATCAAAAAAAATTAAAAATAAAAATTGGCGATATCACAGTTGCTGAAAACGGGAAAATTGCTGATACTTATGATGAAAAAAAATTAAAAGAATATATGCAATGGGGATCAATTGAAATTGAAATTAATTTGAAACTTGGAAATGATGCTTTCAAATGTTACACTTGCGATTTTACTCATGATTATATTGATATAAACGCAGACTATAGAAATTAAATGATAAAATATAATTTAAAATGCCAGAATAATCATGAATTTGAAAGTTGGTTTTCGAACTCAGAAGAATTTGATAAGTTAAATAAGAAAGATTTGCTTGAATGTATTTATTGTTCGTCCAAAAAAATTAGCAAATCAATAATGTCTCCCAGAATTTCAAACTTAAATACTAAACAAGAACAGGTAAATTTAATAAATAGAGATATTAAAAATGAAAAAGACCAACTTCTAAGACTCAGAAAATATATTGAAAAAAATTTTGATTATGTAGGAAAAGATTTTAGTAAAAAAGTAAGAGAAGTTTACTATGACAAAAAAAGCAAAAAAGCTATTTACGGGACAGCTACCTCAAAAGAAAGAGAGGAGCTTGCTGAAGAGGGAATAGATTTATTATCAATTCCATGGATTAATAAAGACAATTAGTTTTTTAAACTGCAAATTATATAATTTACTGACAAATCATTAGATTTCTTCCATTTATTTGTGAATGGATTGAAGCTTAAACCTTTTAAATCTATTGTTGAAAATTTCTCTTGATTCAAAAGTTTTTCAAGCTCTTCTGGTTTAATAAATTTATTCCAGTCATGTGTTCCTATGGGCAACCACCTTAATATATATTCTGCGCCAATTATTGCTTTCACATATGAAGTAAAAGATCTATTTAAAGTAGCAGTAAACATTAATCCATTTTTCTTTAACAGCTTATAACAAGATTTCACATATAAATTAACATCATCAACATGCTCAACAATTTCTAAATTTAAAATTACATCAAAATTATCTGTAACTTCAAAATTTTCTGGAGAAGTATTGAAATAATTTATTTTAAGGCCACTTTTTTTTGAATGAAGATTTGCAATATTAATATTCTTTTCAGAGGCATCGATTCCTGTCACTGTTGCACCCAGCCTAGCCATAGGCTCACTTATCAAACCACCACCACAACCAATATCTAAAATCCTTATTCCATCTAAAAAATTGGATTTTTCTTTTTTTATATTAAATTGTTTTTTAATGTTTTCTGTAATGTATTCAATTCTGACTGGGTTGAACATATGCAGAGGTTTGAATTTTCCATTAACATCCCACCATTCATCAGCTAGTTTTGAAAACTTTTGTATTTCTTCTTTATTTATAGTAGTACTCATTTTTAAATATATTTTATTATTATTAATATCATTATTTTATTATATTACATTCTTAAATGGTTAAAAAAGTATTAAAGTTCGGGGGCACATCTGTTGGAACTATTGAGAGAATCCAGCATGTGGCAAATATTATTAAAAAAGAGCACTCTGAGAAAAATAAAGTTATAGCTGTTGTTTCAGCAATGTCAGGTAAGACAAATGAACTTTTAAAACTATCTAATGAAATTGCAGAAGATTTTAATAAAAGAGAATTAGATGTGCTTTTATCTTCAGGAGAACAAGTTACTTGTGCACTTCTCTCAGGAGCTTTAACTAGATTAAATATAAAATCTAAATCTTTTATGAATTGGCAAATTCCTATACTAACCGAAGGTGATCACTCTAATGCTAGAATTATTAATATTCACGTTGAAAAGATAAATGATTATTTGAATAACAACGGAGTAGCTATTGTACCAGGGTTTCAGGGTATATCAAAAAATGGAGACATAACTACTATAGGTAGGGGAGGATCTGATGCAACTGCGGTAGCTATTGCTAAAATATTTAATGCTGAATGTTGCGAAATATATACTGATGTTGACGGTGTTTTTTCAACAGATCCAAACAAAATACCAGTTGCTAAAAAAATTGATAAAATTTCCTACGATGAAATGTTAGAACTTTCATCGTTGGGAGCAAAAGTAATGCAATCATCAGCTGTCCAAACAGCAATGATGTATGATATCCCACTTGAGGTAAAATCAACTTTTACTGAGAGAAAAGGAACAAAAATTTTTAGCCAAGAAAATATTGATTATACAAAAAGTGTTACCGGAGTAGCATATTCTAAAGATGATGCAAAAATAACAGTAAAAGAAGTAGAGGATAAACCCGGAGTAGCAGCTAATATGTTTGAGCCATTGAGCAAAGCACAAGTAAATGTAGATATGGTTATCCAAAATATTTCCTCAGATCAAAAAACTACTGATATAACTTTTACAGTAAAAAGAGATGATATTTCTAAGACAAAACAAATTTTAAAAGAAAGCACCAGTATTAATTATAAAGAAATAATCTCTAATGAAAAAGTAGCAAAGGTTTCAATTGTTGGTGCTGGAATGGTCTCTACACCAGGAGTTACATATAAAATGTTCAGAGGATTATCTGACGAAAATATAAATATTTTAGCTATTTCTACTTCAGAGATAAAATTATCAGTTATTATTGATGAGGAAAATACTTTAAAAGCTGTTAAAAAGTTACATACAATTTTTGATTTAGATTAAAATGGAAATTAGACCTCATAGAATAATAAAAAGAAAAATTACTAAAGAAATCAAGGTTGGTAAATTGACAGTTGGTGGTAAGGCACCAATTAGCGTTCAATCTATGACTAACACATTAACAACTGACGTTAAAGAAACAATTAATCAAATTCATGATCTAGAAGAAGCTGGGGTTGATATTGTTAGAGTTTCATGTCCTGATGAAAAGTCAACTAAAGCATTAAAAGAAATAATTAGTGAGGTTTCAGTCCCAATCGTAGCTGATATTCATTTTCATTACAAAAGGGCGATAGAAGCCGCTGAAATGGGTGCAAGCTGTTTAAGAATTAACCCTGGTAATATTGGAACTAATCAAAGAGTTTTGGAAGTTATCAAAGCAGCTAAAAATAATAATTGTTCGATAAGAATTGGTGTTAACGCTGGTTCATTAGATAGATCTTTGTTGGAAAAATATAAGGAGCCTTGCCCTGAAGCATTAGTAGAAAGCGCACAGCAAAATATAAAACTTTTGGAAGATAATGATTTTTTTAATTTTAAAATAAGTGTTAAGTCCTCTGATATATTTCTTACCGTCAAGGCTTACAGAAAGTTATCGAATATTTGCAACTATCCTTTACATTTAGGAGTGACAGAAGCTGGAGGTTTGTTTACCGGCAGCATTAAATCTTCAATTGGGATTGGTCAACTTCTAATGGAGGGCATTGGTGATACAATAAGAGTGTCCCTATCTTCTGATCCGGTAGATGAAGTCAAGGCTGGTTTTGAAATCCTTAAATCTTTGGGCATTCGATCAAGAGGGGTGAATATAATATCTTGTCCTTCTTGTGCTAGACAAGCATTTCCAGTTATTGAGACTGTAAAAATATTAGAAGAAAAACTCGCTCATATAAAAAAACCAATAAATATTTCTATTATAGGATGTGTTGTAAATGGACCTGGTGAGGCTGCACAAACAGAAATTGGTTTAACCGGTGGTGGTCAAGATAACAACCTTTTGTACTTATCAGGAATACCTCACACAAAAATTCCAAGCTCAGAAATTATTGATAAAGTCGTAAAACTTGTCGAAGAAAAGACTAAAGAGCAAAAGTAACTATGGTACCTATTGATAAAGTAAAGGATATTATCACAAAACATAATATTTTAGAAAAAGAGCTATCCTCAGGGAATATTGACTCAAAGTTATTTGCAAAAAAATCCAAAGAATATTCTAGTTTAGGGGAAATTATAAATATAGCAAAAGAATATGTGAACTTTGAGAGTGAAAAAAAAGATTTACTTAATATGGTGCAAGATAAATCGAACGATCAAGAAATTATAGATCTTGCTCAAAAAGATTTAGATGAATTAATTAAAAAAAAAGAAAAAAATGAAACTAATTTAAAGATATTTTTGTTACCAAAAGATGAAGATGATAATAAAAATGCAATAGTAGAAATTAGAGCTGGAACTGGAGGATTAGAGGCGTCACTATTTTGTGCCGATCTGTTTAAAATGTATGAAAAAGTTTGCTCAAAAAAAAAATGGAAATTGGATATTATAAGTATTTCAAAAAGTGAAGCTGGCGGATTTAAAGAGGTAATTTTCTCAGTAAATGGTGACAATATTTATTCATATTTAAAATATGAGTCAGGTGTCCACAGAGTGCAAAGAATTCCCGAAACTGAAACACAGGGAAGAGTCCATACTTCTGCAGCTACCGTAGCGGTACTACCTGAAGCTGAAGATGTCGATATAAATATTAAAGAGTCCGAATTAAGAATTGATGTTTTTAGAGCTGGTGGACCTGGTGGACAATCAGTGAATACTACCGATAGTGCAGTAAGAATAACTCACATTCCAAGTGGAGTTGTTGTGAGTCAACAAGATGAAAAATCTCAACATAAAAATAAAGCAAAAGCCTTAAAGATCTTAAGATCTAGAGTCTATGAGGCAGAAAAAAGAAAAAAAGATCAAGAAAGGTCGATGAATAGAAGAAACCAAATTGGATCTGGTGACCGATCTGAAAGAATTAGAACTTATAATTTTCCTCAAGGAAGAGTTACTGATCATAGAATAAATTTAACATTACATAAGCTGGATGAATTCTTAAGTGGTGAAATTCATGAAGAAATGAACCAAGAATTGAGGCTTAAAGAACAAAATTTAAAACTCGAAAACCTAAATTCATGAAAATTCTTGAAACAATAAAACTTGGATCCAAACTATTAAGAAAAAGGGAAATTTGTTCACATATTTTAGACTCAGAAATACTTCTTTCCAATGTATTAAATAAGAGTAGAGAAAAAATTTTGGTTAATTTAGATCAAAAATTAAACAGTAGAAATATCCTTAAATTTAAAAAATATATTAGGAGGAGATCTAAGAATGAACCTGTGGCATATATACTTGGGGAGAAAGAATTCTGGAGTAAAAAATTTATCGTAAACAAAGATACACTTATACCAAGGCCAGAAACTGAACTTTTAGTGGAAAAATTGGTTAAATTATTTAAGGGAAAAAAAATAAGTATATTAGATATAGGAACAGGCTCTGGTTGTATTATTTTAAGTTTATTGAGCAATTTAGAGAAATCTGTAGGTTTAGGAGTTGATGTTTCCAATAAAGCGATTTTAATTGCAAATAAAAATGCAAAAAGACATGAATTATCTAATCGAGTAAAATTTTTAAATAAATCATTTGAGAGTATATTTAGTAAAAAATTTGATTTAATAGTATCGAACCCACCATATATAGAGCGAAAAAATATTAAAAACTTGAGCGAAGATATAAAGAGATTTGAGCCTATAATGGCTCTAGATGGTGGTCACGATGGGCTTGACCTTATTAAGAAAGTTATTTACAAATCTAAGAGAATTTTAAAGATTAAGGGTACGCTCGCCTTAGAAATTGGAAATGAGCAAATAAAAAAAGTTTCAAAAATATTAATTGATAACAATTTTAGAATTATACACGTTATAAAAGATTATAAAAACAATGTAAGGTGCGTTTTCGCATTATTTAGATAGATGAATAACAATAGAAGAAGAAACTTTAGGTCAAGACCGCAAAAAAATAATTTTAGAAGAAGAAGTGGGTCTTTAAACTCAGGTAGTTCAAACAGTTTAAGCAACAATGGGAACCTAAATTTCAATAGAAATGGTTCGATGAACAATATTAACAATGTCGAAAAAGCTATGCAAAAATATCAACAACTCGCAAAGGATGCTCAAAGCAATGGAGACCCAGTTTTAGCACAAAATTATCTACAGCACGCAGATCATTATTTAAGAAGATATAATGAACTCAATGAAAGAAGAGAGAGCTCATCTGAAAAAAACGAAACCGATAAAAAATCATTGACTAAAGAGGAAAATTTAGAAAAAGAAGTAAGGTCTGCAACAAATTAAAACAAATTATCTAAGATTATTTAATTTTAAATCGATTTTTATTCTATCTAATTCAAATTGTTTTCTCTGTTCACCTTTTAATATTTTACCAGATGGCAATTTTAACTTTTGAGAGTTTACTTTTTTACCATTAATCAAAACTTCATAATGTAAATGGGGTCCAGTAGATAAACCTGTTGATCCTACATAACCTATTATCTGGCCTTGTTTAACTTTTTTACCTTCTTTAATTCCTTTAGCGAAAGCTTTCATGTGAGCATAAATAGTTTCATAAGTAGAATTATGTTTGATTTTAACACAGTTACCTCCACCTCCACACCATCTTGCTCTTGTTACTGTCCCTGAACCTGAAGCCATAATAGGAGTACCACTTGGTGCCGCAAAATCAGTACCTCTGTGCATCTTGTTGTACCCCAGAATAGGATGCTTTCTCATGCCAAACGAAGAAGACAATCGTGCACCGTTAATTGGTGTTTTCATTAATGACTTAGTAATACTTTTTCCTTTTATATCAAAATAATCTTCATCGTTTTTAAATTTAAAGTTATAAAGATTTATTTCCTCCCCGTTAACATACATTGATGCATAAATTATTTTACCAGTATCTCTTACTTTATTATTATCATCTTCAAATTTTTCGTATAAAATTTCAAACCAATCTCCTTTTCTTATATCTCTTTGAAAATCCACCTCAAATCCAAAAATTCTGGCAAATTCAATAATAATATTTGGCTCAATGCCTGAGTCAACGGCTGAACTATAGAGATTATTTTTAATTACATTTTTTACAACCACTTCTTTTTTATAAAGTTGTAAAATATTTTCTTTGACTAAAAATTTATCTTGAGATTTTCTTATTTCAACACTAGTTGTATTATTTATAGGATATACAAAATTTACAATTGAATTTGTTCCATCCTCCAGTTTTTTTACAATTAACGAGAGTTTTCTACCAGAATAAATATTAGATAGTTTTTTTTGTTTTAACTGAATAGATATTTCTCTAATATCTTCATTTCTTACTTTGAATTTTTTTAATATTTTTTCGACAGTATCATTATTATTTATTATATAATTAATTTCTTGGTATGGGCTGTTAATCTTTGATATTAGAAAGTTAGTTAAATTTGAGAATTCGCTTGTTTCGGTAATCTCTTTAAGATTATTGGAATTTTTAATATTTTTGTTTGTTATATAGTTTATTGAAAAGAAAAAAATTACTGAAAAAAGAATTAAAAACGATCCAAAAATAATTGATTTTTTTTGTACCACTATAGATTTTGTGCTTACGGAAGACAGAAAATTAATTTTTTTTTTAATAGAAACATTGATTTTTTGAATAATCGTCATAGTTGTTTTTTATAAAAATAAGATCATCTTTGCAATGCCATAGGGTCAAAAAAGCGCTATTTTGCTATTTATTTTAAGCAATATACGCCTTGACTTATAACAAATTTGTAATAAAACCAGCGCTCACCTCTACGAAATTAATATTTTAACGTAGCCAGAGGTGTGTAGATTTTAATCTTTAAAATCTTAGCTTTTTTAAATTGTAAATTTTTAAGAAGAGAAGTGTGGACGGCTAGGTTAATAAAGAAATTGTCGTACACGCTTTAACGAAAAATAACTTTGATTACCTCAAAGTTATTAAAGCTAGTGTGCGCCGTTATTAAACTTGAGAGTTTGATCATGGCTCAGAACGTACGCTGGCGGCACGCCTAACACATGCAAGTCGAACGCAGTAGCAATACTGAGTGGCAAACGGGTGAGTATAATGTGGGAATCTGCCTTTTGGTTTGGAATAACACGGGGAAACTTGTGCTAATACCGGATAAGCCCTTACGGGGAAAGTTTTAACGCCGAAAGATGAGCCTGCACTTGATTAGCTAGTTGGTAAGGTAAAAGCTTACCAAGGCAACGATCAATAGCTGTTCTTAGAGGAAGACCAGCCACATTGGGACTGAGACACGGCCCAGACTCCTACGGGAGGCAGCAGTGGGGAATCTTGCACAATGGGGGAAACCCTGATGCAGCGATGCCGCGTGAGTGAAGAAGGCCCTTGGGTTGTAAAACTCTTTCGTCGGGGAAGAAAATGACTGTACCCGAATAAGAAGGTCCGGCTAACTTCGTGCCAGCAGCCGCGGTAATACGAAGGGACCTAGCGTAGTTCGGAATTACTGGGCTTAAAGAGCTCGTAGGTGGTTAAAAAAGTTGATGGTGAAATCCCAAGGCTCAACCTTGGAACTGCCATCAAAACTTTTTAGCTAGAGTGTGATAGAGGTAAGTGGAATTTCTAGTGTAGAGGTGAAATTCGTAGATATTAGAAAGAACACCAAATGCGAAGGCAACTTACTGGGTCACTACTGACACTGAGGAGCGAAAGCATGGGTAGCGAAGAGGATTAGATACCCTCGTAGTCCATGCCGTAAACGATGTGTGCTAGACGTTGGAAATATATTTTTCAGTGTCGCAGCGAAAGCATTAAGCACACCGCCTGGGGAGTACGACCGCAAGGTTAAAACTCAAATGAATTGACGGGGACCCGCACAAGCAGTGGAGCATGTGGTTTAATTCGAAGATACGCGCAGAACCTTACCAACACTTGACATGTTCGTCGCGAGACTAAGAGATTAGTTTTTTCAGTTCGGCTGGACGAAACACAGGTGCTGCATGGCTGTCGTCAGCTCGTGTCGTGAGATGTTGGGTTAAGTCCCGCAACGAGCGCAACCCCTACTTTTAGTTGCCACCATTTAGTTGGGCACTTTAAAAGAACTGCCAGTGATAAGCTGGAGGAAGGTGGGGATGACGTCAAGTCCTCATGGCCCTTATGTGTTGGGCTACACACGTGCTACAATGGTACTTACAATGGGATGCAAAGAGGCGACTCTTAGCTAATCCCTAAAATGTACCTCAGTTCGGATTGTACTCTGTAACTCGAGTGCATGAAGCTGGAATTGCTAGTAATCGCGGATCAGCGCGCCGCGGTGAATACGTTCCCGGGTCTTGTACACACCGCCCGTCACACCATGGAAGTTGGTTACACCTTAAGGCAAAGCTTATACCTTTGACTACGGTACGATCAGCAACTGGGGTGAAGTCGTAACAAGGTAGCCGTAGGGGAACCTGCGGCTGGATTACCTCCTTTCTAAGGAAGACCAAAAATTTCTTTTGGTCTCAAAAAATTAAGTTAATGTGGCCGTCCGCATTTCTCTTCTTATAAATTAAAGTGTCTCATAAATGCTTAGGGGCCGGTAGCTCAGGTGGTTAGAGCGCACCCCTGATAAGGGTGAGGTCGGACGTTCGAGTCGTCCTCGGCCCACCATTTTTCACGGGGGATTAGCTCAGCTGGGAGAGCGCCTGATTTGCATTCAGGAGGTCAGCGGTTCGATCCCGCTATCCTCCACCAATGACACTTTTAGCTTTTTTAAATTGTAAATAAATAATATCAATTTTGATTGTTCTACTTGTTTGAACAATCAAACAATATCTATATCCGATTGTTCGAATAGATGAACAATCTATAAATGTTCGAATAGATGAACATTTTATTAAAAATTTAATTTAGACAGAAAATTATTTTCTGTGCATAAATCAAGCGTTTAAGGGCGTATGGCGGATGCCTAGGCACTGAAAGGCGATGAAGGACGTGGTATACTGCGATAAGTTTCGGGGAGTTGTATGCAGGCTTTGATCCGAAAATTTCCGAATGGGACAACCCACCACTTTATGTGGTACTTCAAACTGAATTCATAGGTTTGAAGAGCTAACCCGGAGAACTGAAACATCTAAGTAACCGGAGGAAAAGAAATCAATTGAGATTCCGTTAGTAGTGGCGAGCGAACGCGGAACAGGCCAGCAACAATATTAAGATAACCTAAATAGTTTGGAAAAGCTAACCATAGAGGGTGATAGTCCAGTAGGGGTAACGCTTAATGTTGTTCTTGAGTAGAGCGGGACACGTGTAATCTTGTTTGAATATAGGGGGACCACCCTCTAAGCCTAAATACTCTTCAGTGACCGATAGTGAACTAGTACCGTGAGGGAAAGGTGAAAAGAACCCCTATTAGGGGAGTGAAATAGAACCTGAAACCGTATGCCTACAAACAGTCGAAGCTCTTTTTAGAGTGACGGCGTACCTTTTGTATAATGGGTCAGTGACTTAATTTATCCAGCAAGCTTAAGCCGCAAGGTGTAGGCGTAGCGAAAGCGAGTCTTAAATGGGCGTAAGTTGTATGAATTAGACCCGAAAACGAATGAGCTTACCATGAGCAGGTTGAAAGCAGGGTAACACTTGCCGGAGGACCGAACCAGTTGACGTTGAAAAGTCTTTGGATGACTTGTGGTAAGGGGTGAAAGGCCAACCAAATTCGTAGATAGCTGGTTTTCCGCGAAAACTATTTAGGTAGTGCGTTGAGTAAATTGATGTTTGGAGGTAGAGCACTAAAGGGGCTAGGGGAGAGAAATCTTTACCAACCCTCATAAAACTCCGAATGCCAAACATTTTACCTCAGCAGACAGACTGTGGGTGCTAAGGTCCATGGTCGAAAGGGAAAAAGCCCAGATCACCAGATAAGGTCCCTAAATCATGATTAAGTGTGAAAGGATGTGGAGATTCCTAAACAGCCGGGAGGTTGGCTTAGAAGCAGCCATCCTTTAAAGATAGCGTAACAGCTCACCGGTCTAATAGAGTTTCTGCGCCAAAGATGTAACGGGGCTCAAATCATGTACCGAATCTGTGGATTTATAATTTCTAAGGAAATTATATCTGGTAGCGGAACGTTCTGTAAGCCTGTAAAGGGATACCCGTGAGGGATCCTGGAGGTATCAGAAGTGCGAATGCTGACATAAGTAACGATTAACAGAGTGAAAAACTCTGTCGCCGAAAATCCAAGGGTTCCTGCGCAAGGTTAATCCGCGCAGGGTTAGTCGGTCCCTAAGTCGAGGGCGAAAGCCGTAGACGATGGAAACAAGGTTAATATTCCTTGACCAGATGGAAGTGACGGATTTTGTAAGTTGTTAACTCTTAATGGATTGAGTTAGCCGCGAAAAAGTCCCAGGAAATAGCTCCATCATTAGACCGTACCCGAAACCGACACAGGTGGATTATTAGAGTATAATTAGGCGCTTGAGAGAATGATGTTGAAGGAACTCGGCAAAATGCCTCCGTAACTTCGGAAGAAGGAGGACCCATTTTTAGGCAACTTAAAGTGGGTGGCACAAGCTAGGGAGATGCGACTGTTTATCAAAAACACAGGGCTCTGCTAACACGTAAGTGGATGTATAGGGTCTGACGCCTGCCCGGTGCTGGAAGGTTAATGCGATCAGTGCAAGCTGATTTCTGAAGCCCCAGTGAACGGCGGCCGTAACTATAACGGTCCTAAGGTAGCGAAATTCCTTGTCGGGTAAGTTCCGACCTGCATGAATGGCGTAACGATATCTCCGCTGTCTCCAACATCAACTCAGTGAAATTGAATTCTCCGTGAAGATGCGGAGTTCCCGTGGTTAGACGGAAAGACCCCGTGCACCTTTACTACAACTTTATATTGGTGTTAGGAATGATATGTTTAGCATAGGAGGGAGACTTTGATGTTTTGGCGTCAGCTAAAGCGGAGTCACCAGTGAAATACCTCTCTTATTATTCTTGACATCTAACTGCATGCCGTGATCCGGCTGCAAGACATTGTATGGTGGGTAGTTTGACTGGGGCGGTCGCCTCCCAAATAGTAACGGAGGCGTGCGAAGGTAGGCTCAGAACGGTCAGAAATCGTTCGTAGAGTGCAATGGCATAAGCCTGCCTGACTGCGAGACTGACAAGTCGAGCAGAGTCGAAAGACGGTCATAGTGATCCGGTGGTTCTGAGTGGAAGGGCCATCGCTCAACGGATAAAAGGTACGCCGGGGATAACAGGCTGATACCCTCCAAGAGTCCATATCGACGAGGGTGTTTGGCACCTCGATGTCGGCTCATCACATCCTGGGGCTGGAGCAGGTCCCAAGGGTTTGGCTGTTCGCCAATTAAAGTGGTACGTGAGCTGGGTTCAGAACGTCGTGAGACAGTTCGGTCCCTATCTGCCATGGGTGTAGAAAAATTGAGAGGATTTGTCCCTAGTACGAGAGGACCGGGATGAACATACCACTGGTGGACCGGTTGTAGCGCCAGCTGCAGTGCCGGGTAGCTAAGTATGGACGGGATAACCGCTGAAAGCATCTAAGTGGGAAACCCACCTCAAAACTAGTTTTTCCTATAGAGCCGTAGTAGACCACTACGTTGATAGGCTGGATGTGGAAGCGCGGCAACGCGTGTAGCTGACCAGTACTAATAGCTCAATTGGCTTGATTTATGCACTGAAAAAAATTTTTAATCTTTAAATCTATTTAATTAATTTTTTTCAAAAGATTTTTTTCTAAAACTTTATATTTTTTAATAAACTTAGGAGATTTTTTGTTGATCAAATTTAAGTAATGAATAGAACTTAATCCCACATCAGGTCTAAATGTTTTTATATTTTTCTCTGAAAATTTTTGACCCTTCCTAATATTATTTATTGCATAAATCGATCTTCTAAATTTTTTGTTATGCTGGTTTTTTGCCAAAACGAAGTTTTTATTATTTATAAGATCTTTTGCCCTAGAAATATCTAACTTAAATTTTTTAATATCTTTTGCTTTTAGAGAAAATTTAGAATCGACTGTCTTTAAATTATTTAAACAAATATGCTTTTCAATAATTTCTGCACCTTTAATAATAGACATACAAGCTATCTCAGAACCAATTGAATGATCTGAAAGACCAACACGACATTTGAATTTTCTTTTTAAAATTTCTATATTATTTAAATTAAAATCTGTAACTCTTGACGGGTAATTACTTACACAATAAAGCAAAGATAAGTCTTTACATCCATATTTTTTTGCTATTTTAACTGTTTTACTTATCTCATCTAAACTTGCTAATCCTGTAGAAATTATCACAGGCTTTCTTGTAGAGGCGACTTTTTTAACAAGATTTAAGTCATTCATTTCAAAAGAGGAAATTTTGTAAAATTTTGTATTTAATTTTTCTAAGATATCTACTGCCTCAACCGAAAAAGGGGTGCTAAATATTTCAATTTTAATTTTCCTTGCGTAAGCAAATAGTTCTTTATGCCAATGGATGGGAGTATGGGCTTTTTTATAAAGATCCCACAAATTATTGTTTGCCCATAAACCAGATTTAATTTTAAACTTTGTTGATTTAATTGTCATCATGTCCGGTGTATAAGTTTGAAGCTTAACTGCATTTGCACCACCTTTTTTGGCAAAAT